>NZ_CP014480.1:1685590-2022708 GCF_001580365.1 Kocuria turfanensis
GCCAGTACCCGAGCCAGGCCCCGGCCGTGGTGGCCACCACGCCCACCACGCTGCCCTGGGCCATCCCGAAGAGGAACCCCCCGGACACCGCCATGATCGTCACCGGCACGGGCGTGGCCGCCACGAGCATGAACACCACCGCGAACACGAGCGGGCCCCAGGCCCCGAAGCCCTCGACGAACCCGCGGATCTGCTCCACCGTGGGCAGCTCGTGGCTGATGAGGTACCACACCGCCGCGGCCAGCAGCAGCAGCAGGACGCCGGCCTTGAGCACGGTCACCCAGACCGGACGGGAACCGCCCTTCCCCGCCTCCGGGTCCCGCGCAGGTTCGGTGCTCACGAGCGCCACTGTACCGACCGCCGTTCCCGGGACCGAGACCGCCCGGGGACAATGGACGGCATGGACATCACCGATCTGGACCCCGCAGAGGTCCTCTCCGTCTCCCACGACCTGCCCCACCCGCCGGCGGCGGTCTTCGCGGCGTTCACCGACCCGGACCGGCTCGCCGCGTGGTTCGGCCCGGAGGGCTGGAGCGTGCCCCGGGAGTCGGTGCTGCTCGAGGTCCGGCCCGGCGGACGGCAGCGCTTCCGCATGGTCAGCGACGCCGACCCCGCCCAGGTCGCCCCGGTGCACGCCACCTATCTGCGGGTCGAGCAGGACGCGCTGCTCGAGGGCCGCGAGGCGCTGCCCGGCCCGGACGGCCGGCCGCTGGACCAGCACGTGCTGGTGCGCACGGAGTTCCTCGCCACCGGGGACGGGGGCACCCTGCTCGTGCTCACGCAGGGGCCGTTGCCCGCCGTGGTGCACGCGGGCGCGGCGGCCGGGTGGCGCAGCTCCTTCGCCAAGCTCGAGGCGCTGCTCGACCGGGGGTGAGCCGCGCCGCCGGACCCGCCGCATCCGGAGGGCCCCGCCCCGCCGGCGACCACCGCACACCCCCTCACGCCACTGCGTCGCTCGCCCGCACCGGTCGCCCTCCCCCCGGCCGGCCTCCCCCAGCCGCTCGCCCCCAGACCCGCACCCCACCAGCCGCCCGACACAGGAGCACCGCATGACCGAGGACACCGGCATCCGCACCACCACCCTCACCCGGCGGCAGACCGCCCCCAACCCGGGCCCGATGACCCTGGAGGGCACCAATTCGTGGGTGATCGGGGCGCCGGGACAGGAGGACGTCGTCGTCGTGGACCCCGGACCGGCCGACCGCGGGCACCTCGCCGTGCTGGCCGCGGCCGGACGCACGGTCCTCACGCTCGTCACCCACCGGCACGCGGACCACACGGAGGGCGTCGCGGACTTCCACGCCCTCACCGGAGCACCCGTGCGCGCCTTCCGGCCCGAGTTCTGCCGGGACGCGCCCCCGCTGGCCGACCGCGAGACCATCGAGGCCGCCGGGTGCCGGATCCGGGTCCTGCACACCCCGGGGCACACCTCCGACTCCGTGAGCTTCCACCTGCCCGAGGACACCCCGGCCGGCACGCCGGGGCCCGGCCGGTCCGCCGCGCCGGCCGCGGGCCCGGGGTCGGTGCTCACCGGGGACACGGTCCTGGGGCGCGGGACCACGATGCTCGACCACCCGGACGGGAGCCTCGGCGACTACCTGCGCTCCCTGCAGCGCCTGGCGGTGCTGGGCGGCGCCCTCGTGCTGCCCGCGCACGGGGACGTGCGCGAGGACGCCGAGGCGGTGTGCGAGGAGCTGCTCGAGCACCGGATGGAGCGCCTGGCCGAGGTGCGTGAGGCCCTGCGGGACCTCGGCCGCGGCGCCAGCCTCGAGGCGATCACCGCACGCATCTACGCCGACGTCCCCGCGCACGTGCTGCCGGCCGCCCGGAGCTCGGTGGGGGCGCAGCTGGCCTACCTCGGCTTCTGAGCCGCCGGAGCGGCAGCGCCCGGGCCGGTCGCGCTCAGCGAACGGCCACGGCGTCCCCCGCCGGGGACACGGCTGTCCCGTAGGTCGGCTCGCGCCGCTTGAGCCAGCCGATCGCCGCGTAGGTCAGGGGCATGACGAGGACCTCGACCAGCACCTTGTAGGCGTAGCCGACGACCACGTAGTTCAGGAAGTCCGGGAGCGTGCTGATCCCGATGATCGGCGCCGCCACCGTGCAGAAGACGACGGTGTCCACGAGCTCGCCGACCAGGGTCGAGCCGATGAGCCGGGCCCACAGGTGGCGCTCCCGCGTGCGGGCCTTGATCCGCACCATGACGAAGGCGTTGAGCAGCTGCCCCGCGAGGTAGCCCAGCAGGGAGCCCGCCACGATGAGCGGAACGGGGCCCAGGACGGACTCGAAGGCCTCCTGGCCCTCGTAGAACGCGGCCGGGGGCAGGGCGATGACGAGCCAGAACACCACCGAGGAGAACAGGCCCGCCGCGAAGGACGTGACGATGGCCCGCCGGGCGGCACGGAAGCCGTAGACCTCCGCGACGACGTCGCCCAGCACGTACGCGAGCGGGAACAGGAAGAAGCCCCCGTCGGTGAGGACGGGGCCGAAGGCGACCCCCTTGGTCGCGGCGACGTTGGAGAGCACGAGGACCACGCAGTAGGCCGCCACGATCAGGTCGAAGTACGTGCGCGGACGGTGGGCGAAGCCGGCGGGAGCAGGGCCTGCGGAGGAGGACACGGTGGGTCACCAATCTGTCGGACCGCGGCACCGGCCCGGGAGGAGCCGGGCCGGTGCCGCGGTCTGTGCGGTCTGCAGAACGGGTGCGGGACGCCCGGCTGCCACCCGGGAGCCCTCCTCCCGCCGCCGCGGAACCCCGAGCGGGGACGTCGTGGCGGCCGGAGGCCGTCCGACAGTCTAGCGCCGGGACCCGGCCGCGCGGTTGGCCGGGGACGCGGCGCGGGGCGCACAATGGCTCCCATGACCGACACCACGACCGCACCCGTCCCCGACGCCGCGAGCACCGCCCAGCCTCCCGTGGCCCTGACCATCGCCGGCTCCGAGGCCACCGGCGGCGCCGGCGCCCAGGCGGACCTCAAGACCTTCCAGGAGCTCGGCGTCTTCGGCTCGCTCGCGCTGACCTGCATCGTCTCCTTCGACCCGAACGCGGACTGGGGCCACCGCCTGTTCCCCGTTCCCCAGGACGTGCTGCGGGAGCAGCTGGAGGCGATCACGGCGGCCCACGCGCTGGACGCCGTCAAGATCGGCATGCTCGGCAGCCCGGAGACCATCGCGACGACCGCCGAGGCGCTGACCGCCCTGCGGCCGGAGCACCTCGTCCTGGACCCGGTGCTGATCTGCAAGGGCCAGGAGCCCGGGGCCGCCCTGGACACCGACGAGGCGCTCAAGGCGAGGATCCTGCCGCTGGCCACGTTCGTGACCCCCAACCACTTCGAGGCGCTCTCCCTGTCCGGGATGGAGGAGATCAGCACCGTCGACCACCTCGAGGAGGCCGCCCGGCGGATCCACGAGACCTCGGGGGCCGTGGTGCTCGCGAAGGGCGGGGTGCGCCTGGCCGGCCCCGACGCCGTGGACGTCTTCTACGACGGGACGACCCTCGAGATCCTGTCCGACCCCAAGGTCGGCGAGGTCCCCGTGGCCGGCGCCGGCTGCACCCTCGCGGCCGCCGTCGCCGCCGAGCTCGCCAAGGGCGCTGCCCCGCTCGAGGCCGCCCGCACCGCCAAGGCCTTCGTCTCCGCCGGCATCCGGCAGCGTCTGAGCTCGCGTGCGCCCTTCGACTCCCTCTGGCAGGGCGGTTCGGCCGCCGAGCAGTGACCCTGCCCGCCCGAGCGCGTCCCACCGCACCGAGCCGTGGCCGGCGACGAGCTCCGTCGCCGGCCACGGTGCGCGTCGCGGCTTCGCCGGTGGTCGTCCCTCGGGCCCGGACCGACGGTTTCCTGGACGTTTCCCCAGACGTTCGTGCGGAGAGAGCCGAAACGGGGCGAACGGTGGTGTCATAGTCAGACATACCGTCACCAAGGATCATTGAAGTGTGCATACTTTGATGACATGCAGAGATAAGGTGTCATCATGCCTCGTATTTCAGCGGCCACCAACGCCGCGCAGCGCGAGAACACCAAGCGAGCGATCCTCGACTCCTTCGGCCAGCTGCTGTACCAGCAGGGCCTGACCGGGCTGACGATGACCCACGTGGCCAGGAACGCCGGGGTGGGCCGCACCGCCGTCTACAACTACTTCGCCGACATGGGCGAGCTGCTCGTGGCCTACGCCCTGGACGAGACCGAGCGCTTCATGACCGACCTCCGCCGGGACCTGGAGGGCGTCGCCAACCCGGTCGACCGGCTCGCCGTCTACATCCGGGCGCAGATCGAGGACCTCGCCCGTCGGCACCTGCCCCCGGGGCCGACCATGCGCACGGTCCTGTCCCCCGAGGACTACCAGAAGCTGGGCGAGCACGTGGGTGAGCTGCAGGGGCTGCTGGCCGCGATCCTGCGGGACGCGATCGACCAGGGCTACCTGCCCGAGGGGGACATCCCGGAGCTCGCCTCGCTCGTCCACGGCTCGCTGACCACCGCCGCGGACCGGGGCCAGAACTCCGACCAGGACCGCGCGGCGCGGGAGCGGCACATCCGTTCGACGGTCCGCTTCATCCAGCAGGGTCTGGGCGCGCAGTTCGACGCCGACGGCCGCCCCGTGCGGCTGACTCCGGAGAGGCCCCCGCTCAGCGCGGCGTCCTGACCTCCTGCGCCCTGCGCACCGCCCGCGGGCCGCTCCCGGGCCCGAGCTCCAGCACGCGGGCGTGCAGCACGGTGCGGTGGTGCAGGGCGGTGCGCAGCGCCCGGTGCAGCCCGTCCTCGAGGTAGAGCAGCCCGTCCCAGCGGACCACGTGCGGGAAGAGGTCGCCGTAGAACGTGGAGTCCGCGTCGAGCAGCGTCGCCAGGTCCAGGGTCGTCTTCGTGGTGATCAACTGGTCCAGGCGCACCTGACGAGGTGCGATGTCGGACCAGTCCGAGGGCGAGACGAGGCCGTGATCCGGGTACGGGCGCGAGTCGCCCACGGCCTTGAAGATCATGCGTTCATTCTAGGGGCGCTCCCGGGCCGGCGTGCGAGGGCCGCGCGGGCCGGCCCGGGGGCGCCCCGCGCGGCCCCGGGTCAGGCGCGGACCACGCGCACGGCCCGGGTGGACGAGTTCCACTCGATCCGGCCGCCGGTGAAGTTCTGCGCCATCCCGGTCGACGTGCGGTACTCGTCGGAGGTCGGATAGCCCAGGCCCCGCTCGTGGCCGAGAGCCGCCCACCGCTTGCCGATGGCCCCGTACTCCTTGACCGCCCGTGCTCCCGTCGCGGAGGACCACACGAGCTTGGTGCGCTTCCCGGCGGCGTCGAACAGCTGGTACGCGCCGCCGTCGGCCGTGCGCGCCTCGTCGGAGGACGGCACCCCGTAGCCGGCGGCGAAGCCCGCGGCCTCGAACTTGCGGCCGATGGCCCCGCCGTAGTCGACCGTCCGGGCGCCGGTGGCCCCGGACCAGTAGATGGCCTTCTCGCGGCCGCCCGCGCCCAGGAATCGCTGGTACACGGAGGAGTGCGCGGAGGCGTGCTCGGCGCTGACCGGGGTGCCCCAGGAGGTCCCGCCCAGGGCCCGCCACCGGGTCCCGATGGCGCCCTTGAGCTCGAAGCCGTTGAGCTCGCTCGTCCCCGGGACGGAGGGCCCGGCGGTGCCGATGGTCGAGTAGAGGCGGTCGACGTCGTCGCCGACCAGGCCCGGCAGGTTGTAGTTGGTGTGGTGCAGCCCGGGCAGCACCACCCGGTCGGCCTTGGCGAAGCCGGCCGACCGGTACGCGTCCGCGCCCTTCCCGGCGGCCTCCAGGGCCGACCAGGTGGAGGGCTGGGTGGCGCCGTAGCCGTCCAGGGAGCCGACGTACCAGGTCGGGTCGGTCGCCTTGAGCGCGGCGTCGGGGGCGGTCTCGAGGCCGCGGGAGTACACCCCGCCGCCGCCGATCAGCGTGGCCCCGCCGCCGCGGATCCAGCCCGCGCGGTCGGAGAGCACCTCGGTGGAGATGAACTCCGCGCCACCGGAGTAGCCGGCCAGGTGGATGCGGGTGGGGTCGATGCGCTGCTCGGCGACGACCTTGCCGGCCAGGGCCCGGAACCAGTCCCCGGCCGCTTCGCTGTTGACGGTCCAGGACCGGTTCGCCGGGGCGACGGGGACGACGAGGACCATGTTCTTCGCGGCGGCGCGGGCGGCCATGGTCCGGAGCATGGTCGTGGTCGGACGCTGCGCGTAGTACTGGCCGTCGCCGTCGAAGTAGAAGACGGCGCCCACGGCCCGGGAGCGGTCGATACCGGCGTCGTAGAGGTGGTACTGGGAGGAGATCCCGGCGGCGGTGTAGGTGGTGTTGGTCGTCGAGGCATGGGCCGGCGCCGCCGTGGCGGCCACCGTCCCGGTCATCAGCACGCCGGCCAGGACGGCGGCGGGCAGGGTGGAGGAGGGCAGGCGGAACGAAGGCAGCTTCAAGGGAACCTCTTGGGGGGAGAGGGGTGGGGGGACGTGCACAGCCGGGGGGACAGCTGCTGGTGCGGCGGAACAGCCCGTCCCGCCACACCAGCAGGCTATTGCATGTGCGAACTCCAGGGGCGGAACGACGTAAAATGACGAGCGCCCGTTCCGCGCCCGCATCCCCTTGTAAGGTTCGCCCCATGCCCGTTCGGACCCTCGCCCTGGCCGCTCTGATCCTGCTCGCCCCCGCCCCCGCCGTGGCTTCGCCCGATGCCGCGCAGGCTCCCGCGCCGGCCGTCGGATCCCCCACCGGCGCGCCGGCCGGGGACGGCTCCCTCGACGCACCGGCGGAGCCGGCCGAGCCGGCCGAGCCGACCGAGCCGGCCCCGGCCGGCCCGGTGGAGACCCCGGCTGCCGATCCCGCGGTCGGCGCTCCGTCGGACTCCGGGGCGGCACCGGGCCCGGACGAGGAGCCCGTCCCCGAGCGGTCGGCGGCGCCCGACGCCGGCCCGGCCGCGGACTCCGCCCCCTCCGGCACGGAGGACGGCCCGGCCGCGGACCGGGCGACCGGCACCCAGACCGGCACCGGGACCGGCACGGAGGACGACGCCGGGACGACGCGCCCGGCACCGGCCGCCGCCCGGTCGGGAACGTCCCGCTCCCCCGGGGCCACGGCGGTGGAGCCCTCGGCGCAGGACACGGACGCCCGCTCGCTCGAGGCCCAGGGGCTGCCCGGAGCGCAGCAGGTGGTCCCGGGCACGGTCACCCGGGTGCCCCTGGGCAGTCTCACCCGGGTTCCGGCACAGGAGACGGGGACCGCCCCCGGGCTGCCGGTGGCCCTGGGCGGTCTGGGGATCGTGGCGGCCGGTGCCGCAGCCCTGGCCGTCCGCCGCTCGAGGGCCCGCCGCAGGGCCTGAGCGCCCGGCTCCTGCGGCACGCGAGGCCCTCGGGGCTCGCCCGGGCGGCCGCGGACCTCTGCGGCGCGGAACGCAAAAGAGCCCCTGACCGGAAGGGTGTCCCGGTCAGGGGCTCTGCAGTGCGGAGGATGGGGGATTTGAACCCCCGAGGGCGTGAACCCAACACGCGTTCCAGGCGTGCGCCATAGGCCGCTAGGCGAATCCTCCAGGCACGCACGCCCCGGCGACCTCGCGGTGCCGGAACATGCGGAATCCAGCATAGCCCAACCCCCGGGCAATGCCGAATCGTCGGCGGCGCCGCCCGGTTTCGACCTGCCCGCGGCATCGGCTAGACTCGGTGCCAGCCCCTCGCGTGGCGTCATCCTGTTGAACTCCCCCAGGGCCGGAAGGCAGCAAGGGTAAACGGGCTCTGGCGGGTGCGCGAGGGGTCTTTTCGTCCCCTCGGGGCGGCCCGGCTCCCCAGCCCCGGGGCCCCGCCCCGCCTGTCGGAATCCGTCGCTAAGGTGGCTCCTGTGACTACCGCTCTGTACCGCCGCTACCGCCCGGAGACCTTCGAGGACGTCATCGGCCAGGAGCACGTGACCGAGCCGCTGATGACGGCGCTGCGCAAGGACAGGGTCAGCCACGCATACCTCTTCTCCGGGCCCCGCGGATGCGGCAAGACCACCTCCGCCCGCATCCTGGCCCGTTGCCTCAACTGCGCCGAGGGCCCCACGCCCACGCCCTGCGGCCGCTGCGAGAGCTGCCGCGACCTGGCCCGGGACGGAGCCGGCTCCCTCGACGTGATCGAGATGGACGCCGCCAGCCACGGCGGCGTGGACCACGCCCGCGACCTGCGCGAGCGCGCCACGTTCGCGCCCGTGCGGGACCGGTTCAAGATCTTCATCATCGACGAGGCGCACATGGTCACGCGCGAGGGCTTCAACGCGCTGCTCAAGATCGTCGAGGAGCCCCCGGAGCACATCAAGTTCATCTTCGCGACCACCGAGCCCAGCAAGGTGCTCACGACCATCCGGTCCCGCACCCACCACTACCCCTTCCGCCTGGTCCCCACCGAGCCGCTGATGCACTACCTCGAGCAGCTGTGCGCCGAGGAGCACGTGGAGGTGGCCCCGGGGGTGCTCTCCCTGGTGGTCCGGGCCGGCGGCGGATCGGTCCGCGACACCCTCTCCGTGCTGGACCAGCTCATGGCGGGCTCCGACGAGCGCGGCATCGGCTACGACCTCGCCGTGGCCCTGCTGGGCTACACCCACGGCGCCCTGCTCGACGACGTGGTCGACGCCTTCGCGTCCGGGGACGCCGCCACGGTGTTCCGCGCGGTGGACCGGGTGATCCAGACCGGTCAGGACCCGCGCCGGTTCGTGGAGGACCTGCTCGAGCGCTTCCGCGACCTCATCATCGTCAACGCGGTCCCGGAGTCGGCGGGCAACATCCTGCACGGGATGCCCCAGGACCAGATCGCGCGGCTGCGCAACCAGGCGTCCCAGCTCGGGGCCTCGGAGCTCTCCCGGGCGGCGGACATCACCAACACCGCCCTCACGGAGATGACCGGCGCCACCTCGCCCCAGCTGCATCTCGAGCTGCTCTGCGCGCGCATCCTGCTGCCTTCCTCGGAGGACACCACCCGCGGCGTCACGGCGCGCGTGGACCGGCTGGAACGGCGGCTGAGCATCGGCCGCGGCACCGCCTCCGCCGCCGGGCACGAGGAGCCGGCGGCCGCCTCCCCGCGGCCCTCCGCGGCCGCGGCGCCAGCCACCGCCGAGCCTGCGGCCGCACGGGCGGACGCCGAGAGCACCACGGCACCGGACGGCGCCGCGCCGTCCGCGCCGGAGCGGCCCGCCCCGGCGCGGACGGCCGCCGCGGCCGAACCGAGCGCGGCCGAACGGAGCGCGGCGGAGCCGGACGCAGGCGGCCACACCCGTCCGGCCGCACCCCGGGGCCCGGAGACCGGTCCGCGGCCCGAGGACCGGCAGCCCCCGGCGGCGGCGCACCAGGAGGACACCCGTGCGGCCGCGCCGGCGGAGCCCGGGGCCGGCGAGGGGACCCCGCTCGCGCCGGGCGGCAGCGAGATCGAGCTGCTGCGCGCCTCCTGGCCGGAGATCGTCAACGCCCTCGCGGACATCCGCCGGGTCGCGTGGTTCACCGTCCAGCGCGGCACGCCGCAGTCCTTCGACGGCAAGGTGCTGCGCATCATGTTCGACGCCGAGGGCGACCTCATGAACTTCCCGCGCTTCGAGGACGACCTGCGCCAGGCCGTGCAACAGGTCCTCGGCATCGACTGCCGCGCGGAGGCCGTCCCCCCGGGCGGCGGGCACGGCCGGGGCGGCGGGGGAAGCGCCCCGCGCGGCCCGGAGCCGGCGCCGCGCCCGTCCGGGCAGCGGGGCGAGCTCCGCACCGAGGCGCAGCGCCCCGCCTCGCCCCCGTCACCGACCGCCCCGACCGCCCGCGGCGGCGCGGACCGGCGCCCCACCGGGTCCGCGGGCCCGGGCCGGGCGGCGGAGCAGCGACCGCCCATGTCCCGGGACGCGGAGGCTCCTCGGAGCAGCACCGCGGGGCCCGGCGCCGCGTCCGGCACCGGCTCCCCCGGGGGACCGCCGTCCCCGGACGGGCCCCGGGGCGGGCAGGACGCGTGGCACGCGCACGGCCGGCCCGCCACGGACGCGCCCGCGGAGTGGACGGATCCCGGGTGGGCCGAAGAACCCGTGCACAGCTGGTCCGTGGCCGCCATCCCGCAGAGCGGCGCGCCCGGGACCTCGCCCGCCGCCACGGTCCCGGCCGCCCCGTCGGCAGGGAACGGGACCTCGACAGGGAACGGGACCTCGACAGGGAACGGGACCTCGACAGGGAACGGGACCTCGACAGGAACCGGAACCTCGACAGGGAACGGGACCTCGACAGGGAACGGGACCTCGACAGGGAACGGGACCTCGACAGGGAACGGGACCTCGACAGGGAACGGGACCTCGACAGGGAACGGGACCTCGACAGGGAACGGGACCTCGACAGGGAACGGGACCTCGACAGGGAACGGGACCTCGACAGGGAACGGGACCTCGACAGGAACCGGAACCTCGACAGGGAACGGGACCTCGACAACGACAGGGACCGGGACCGGGTCACCGGCTGCTCCCCCGGCGGAGCACCGTGCCGAGTCCCCCGCCGAGCACCCGGGGAACTCCCGGACGCCGGACGCCCCCGGGGGCTCCCCGTCCGCCACCGAACCGGCCCGGGGACCGGGACGGGCTGCCGGACCCGTCGGCGCCGCGCCCACCGCGGACCCCGCCTCCCCGCCGCGCCGGGAGCCCGGTCCCGCCCAGGGCGGCCCCGGCGGCGGAGCCGGCCGCGGCCGTCCGGCCGGTGGCGGCACGCCTCGGGGCCGGGACCACGCGCCGTTCGACGACGTCCCGCCGCCGGAGGAACCGCCCCACCCCGACGAGCCCCCGTACCCGGACGAGCCCCCGTACCCGGAGGATCTCGACGAGGCGCCCCCGGAGCAGTGGCGGCCCGCGCAGCAGCAGCGCACCGAACGGCCAGCACCGGCCCGGGACGTCCCGGTGCGGGAGAGCCCCGCCGCGGCCGGCGCCCCGCCCCGGACCTGGGAGACGGCTCGTCGCAGCACACCCGCCGACGCCACCCCGCGCACCGCCCCGCGGGACGGCCCCGCGGAGGCCGAGCGGCGGGAACGGCTGAGCTTCCGGGAGCGCCACGCCGCGGCGATCGCCGCCGGGCGCCGGACCCCGGACCCGAGCGCGGCGGCGGAGCGGGACGGCGGCGTAGAATGGGACGATTCCTTCGTCCCCAGTTCGGACGACGAGGCGCTCGAGGACTCCACCCTCTACGGCCGTGCGGCGATCGAGCGCATCCTCGGCGGCATGCTGATCGAGGAGCGGGACCTCCACGCCGGGGAGTGAGGCCCGGTGGCCGGACCGTCGCGTCCAGGACCGGGACCGGGGCGCTGACCGCCCCGCACGGACCCCGGGGAACGCCGTGGCCCCGAACGAGCAGGAGGGCCGCGGACCGGCCCGGAAATCGAGGAGAACGTGTACGAAGGCGCTGTTCAGGATCTGATCGACGAGCTGGGACGGCTGCCCGGCGTCGGGCCCAAGTCCGCGCAGCGGATCGCGTTCCACCTCCTCGACGCCGACAAGGACGACGTGCGCCGGCTGGCCGAGGCCATGACGGCGGTCAAGGACAAGGTGAAGTTCTGCCGGATCTGCGGCAACGTCTCCGAGCTGGACGAGTGCGCCATCTGCCGCGACGCCCGCCGGGACGGCAGCGTCATCTGCGTGGTCGAGGAGTCCAAGGACGTCATGGCCATCGAGCGCACGCGCAGCTTCCGCGGCCGGTACCACGTGCTCGGCGGGGCCATCAGCCCCATCCAGGGCATCGGCCCGGACCAGCTGCGGATCCGGGAGCTCATGACCCGGCTCTCCGACGACACCGTGCAGGAGGTCGTGCTCGCCACCGACCCGAACCTGGAGGGCGAGGCCACCGCCACGTACCTCTCCCGGATGCTCAAGACCCTCGGGGTGCGCGTCACCCGCCTGGCCTCCGGGCTGCCCGTGGGCGGTGACCTCGAGTACGCCGACGAGGTCACCCTGGGGCGGGCCTTCGAGGGCCGCACGGTCGTCGCCTGACCGACTCGCGTAGGATGTCCTGGTGCCCTGCCGTGGGGAGCGGGCGCACGGCCCGGTGCCGACCGCCGGCCGCCCTCGACCACAGGAGTTGTACCCATGAGCCTGATCGTGCAGAAGTTCGGTGGATCCTCCGTCGCGGACGCCGACGGCATCCGCCGCGTTGCACGGCGGATCGTCGAGACGCGCAACCGGGGCCACGACGTCGTCGTGGTGGTCTCCGCGATGGGCGACACCACGGACGACCTCCTGGACCTCGCCCGCGAGGTCACCCGCAAGCCCCCGGCCCGTGAGCTCGACATGCTGCTCACCGCCGGGGAGCGCATCTCCATGGCCCTGCTGGCCATGGCGGTGTCCGGAATGGGCGCTCCCGCGCAGTCCTTCACGGGGTCGCAGGCGGGCATGGTCACCGACGGCGCCCACGGCGCCGCCCTGCTCGTGGAGGTCAACCCCCAGCGCGTGCGCGAGTCCCTGGACGAGGGCAACATCGCGATCATCGCCGGGTTCCAGGGTGTGCACCGCCAGACCAAGGACATCACCACGCTCGGCCGCGGCGGCTCGGACACCACGGCCGTGGCGCTGGCCGCCGCCCTGGACGCCGACGTGTGCGAGATCTACTCCGACGTCGACGGCGTCTTCACCGCCGATCCCCGCATCGCGCCCAAGGCGCGCAAGCTGGACGTGGTCAGCAGCGAGGAGATGCTCGAGCTCGCCGCCAACGGCGCGAAGATCCTGCACCTGCGCTGCGTCGAGTACGCCCGCCGCTTCGGCGTGAAGCTGCACGTCCGTTCGTCCTTCAGCCACAACGAGGGCACCTGGGTGATCCCGGACCCCGAAGACGCCGCCACCTCCCCGAAGGAGATCCCCTTGGAACAGCCGCTCATCTCCGGCATCGCCCATGACCGGACCCAGGCGAAGGTCACCGTCGTCGGCGTCCCGGACAGGCCCGGCATCGCCGCCCGCATCTTCCGCCTCCTCGCCGAGGCCAATGTCAACGTGGACATGATCGTCCAGAACATCTCCACCGGCGACGACCCCCTGACGGACCTCTCCTTCACGGTGGACGAGTCCCAGGGCGAGCTCGCCATGAGCCTGCTGCGCGCCGCCGAGGAGAAGATCGGCTACGCGGGCCTGGAGTACGACGACGAGGTCGGCAAGCTCTCCCTGGTGGGCGCCGGGATGAAGTCCAACCCGGGCGTGACGTTCACGTTCTTCGAGGCGCTCGCCGCCGCGAACATCAACATCGACATGATCTCCACCTCCGAGGTGCGGATCTCGGTGGTCACCGCCGCCGACCGCCTCGACGAGGCCGTGCGCGTGGTGCACAGCGCCTTCGACCTCGACTCCGAGGACGAGGCCACCGTGTACGCGGGGACCGGCCGCTGACCGGTCCGCTGCGCTCCACAGAGCCGACGGGGCGGGTCCGGTGACCCGCCCCGTCGCCGTCCTGTCCCGGGCGGACTGGGAGCCGCGCGCGCACGCCCACGAGCGCCGCGCGGCCGCCCACGCGGACCCGTTCGTGGCCCGCCGGCACCGCGGGGCCAAGCACCCGGTCGAGGACTTCCTGTTCACCTACTACACGCTCAAGCCGGCGCAGCTCAAGCGCTGGCACCCCGGGACGGGCGTGGTCCTGCTGGACGCGGCCGGGCGCGCCGCGGAGAAGTTCTACCGCCCGCTCACCGGCCCCGAGCTGACGGCGCTCGGGCTGGGCGCCTCCAGCGGTGCGGTGACGGTCGATGCCGCCGCCGTCCGGGAGCGACGTGGCGCCGCGGTCGACTTCGCCCGCGCGGTCCTGGGCGCGCACGCGCGCAACCCCGGCTTCTTCGGCTGCTTCGGGCTGCACGAGTGGGCGATGGCCTACCGCTCGGAGGACAACGAGCTCCGGCACGAGTACCTCGAGCTGCGGCTGGGCGCCGAGGGCACCGACGCCGTCGTCGAGTCCTCCCGCATCCGCTGCACCCACTTCGACGCGTTCCGGTTCTTCCAGCCGCAGGCGGTCCCGCTCAACGAGCTGCGGCCGACCCGGGAGTCCCAGCGCCGGCTGGAGCAGCCGGGCTGCCTGCACGCCACCATGGACCTGTACAAGTGGGCGTACAAGCTCGTGCCCGCGATCCCCTCCGAGCTGCTCATGGACTGCTTCGAGCTGGCCCGGGACGTGCGGGAGACCGACATGCAGGCCGCCCCCTACGACCTCTCCGGCTGGGGCTACGAGCCCGTGCGGATCGAGACGCCGGAGGGCAAGGCCGAGTACGTGCGCCGGCAGCGGGACTTCGCCCGGCGGGCCGAGCCGCTGCGCCGCCGGCTGGCCGAGGCCGTCGACCTGCTGGACCCGGAGCACACCACCGGCGGGGCCGCCGCGTGAGCTCCGCGGAGCGTGGGAGCGGATCGTGGAGGCCTCCGCCGTGCCGGAGCCGCTCGACTTCGTGACCACCGCCGCCCGCGGCGGGCCGGTGATCGTCGCCCGTGACGCGGAGGGCGCCCTGCACGTGCTGCGCAACGCCTGCACCCACCAGCAGGCCGTCGTGTGCCGCGAGGCCGCCGGGCGCGCCGAGAGCTTCGAGTGCCCCAACCACTACTGGGTCTTCGCGCCCGACGGCCGGTTCCTGGGCTCGCGCCTGGCGCTCGCGGCCGGCCGGCGCGCGCCGGCGGACCCGGCCAAGGACCTGTCCGCCGCCGCGGTCGACGTGGTCGACGGCTGGGTCGTGGCCCGCTTCGACTGAACCGGGGTCAGTCCGACGCGGATGCGCCCCCGGCGTCGGCGCGCTGCCGCCCCGCCAGCCAGGCCTGGACGTCGGAGCGGCGGATCCGGCGGTGGCTGCCGCGGTACTGCACCGGGATCACGCCCTCGCTGGTGAGGTTGCGCAGGTAGGTGTGGGAGATCCCGGCCAGCGCCGCCGCCTGCGAGGTGGTCAGCAGCTCCTCAGCGGCGTCGGCGGTGTCGGCGGCGTCGTCGCCGTGGCGGGCGAGCCAGGTCTGGACGTCGGAGCGGCGGATCCGGCGGTGGCTGCCGCGGTACTGCACCGGGATCACGCCCTCGCTGGTGAGGTTGCGCAGGTAGGTGTGGGAGATCCCGGCCAGCGCCGCCGCCTGGGACGTGGTCAGCAGCTCCTCGGAGCCGGTCAGCGGCTGCCGGGCGGAGCTCACGGTGACGGACTCCCCGCGGGTGAGCCGGGACAGGAGATCGAGGACGGCGCCGCGCGCTCCCTCCGGCAGGCGCAGGGAGGTGCCGTCCACGAAGACCGTCACGTCCCGGGACTCGAGGGCCTGCGCCAGTCGTTCGGCGTCCCGGCCGTCGAGTCCGGGGGTGGTCGTCGGAGGGTGCTGGGTCATGGGCCCATTCTTCCAGCCCGCCGTCCGCGCCGCGCCACCGGTCCGGATCCCTCCCCCCGGGGGGCAGACAAGCCCGGGCGCGGCTCCTACCCTGGTGCCACGGACCGCCGGCGCGCCGGTGGTCCTCGTCCACCGAGCAGGAGTCCACCGAGCACGAATCCACCGAGCAGGAGTCCACCATGCAAGGAATTCCTCGGGCAGGAGTCCCCGGAGCAGGAGGAGCAGCCATGACGAAGGCACGCGAGATCATGACCCCCGGTGCGGAGTGCATCGGCGAGCACGAGACCCTCGAGGCGGCCGCCCGGAAGATGAAGGACCTGGGCGTCGGCGCCCTGCCCGTCTGCGGGGAGCACGGTCGGCTGGTCGGCGTGCTGACCGACCGGGACATCGTCGTGCGCTGCATCGCGGACGGCGCGGACGCCCGGACGGCCCGGGCCCGGGAGCTCGCCGAGGGCAAGCCCGTGACCATCGGTGCCGACGACACCGTCGAGGAGGCCGTGCGGACCATGCAAGAGCACCAGCTGCGCCGCCTGCCGGTGATCGACGGGCACGACCTCGTCGGGATGCTCAGCCAGGCGGACGTCGCCCGGTCCCTGCCCGAGGACCGGGTCGGGGAGCTCGTGCGGCTCGTCTCCGCCGATCGGTACTGACGGCCGGGGCCCTGACCGGCACCGGCCGCGTCGCGGGAACGGCGCCGCTCAGGACCGGCTCGTGTCCTCCAGGGTCAGTGCCGCCGTCAGCAGCGCGAGGTGGCTGAGGGCCTGCGGGAAGTTGCCGAGGAACGCGTCGTCCGCGGGGTCGATCATCTCGGTGTAGAGGCCCAGGTCGTTGCCCCGGCCGAGCATTTCGTCCATGAGCTCGAGGGCCTCGTCCTGCCGGCCCACGTGGGCGAGCGCCGCCACGGCCCAGAACGAGCAGGCGACGAAGGCGCCCTCCTCGTGCTGCATCCCGCTGTAGCGGTGCAGCAGGGGGCCGGTGCCCAGCTCCTCCCGCAGCGCGTCGATGGTGGAGCTCATCCGCGGACCCCGGTCCAGGCCGCTGATCGCGTGCAGCAGCACCGAGGTGTCCAGCTCGTCCGTGCCCGGGTACCAGACGTAGGCCCCGCGCGCGGCGTTCCAGCAGTTCTCGTCGATCCACGTGGCGATCCGGTCCCGCTCCGCCCGCCAGCGGTCGGCGCTGCCGGGGATCTGGCCGACGTCGGCCAGGTGCACCGCGCGGTCGAGGCCGTGCCAGCAGCCCATCTTCGAGCTCGTGTAGTGACGGTGCTCGGGCAGCTCCCACATCCCGGCGTCGGGGCGGCGCCACAGGTCGCAGATCCGGTCGGCCACGTCGGCGAGCATCCGCCCGGTGGCCGCGTCGAGCACGTTGCCGCCGCCCACGTAGAGGTCCACCATGTCGAAGAGGTCCCCGTAGACACCCAGCTGGAGCTGCTCGGCGGCGGCGTTGCCCGAGACCACGGGGCCCACGCCCTGCCACCCCGGGGCTTCGTAGACGGTCATCCCGTCGCCGGGCACCGCGCCGTTGAGCCGGTTGAGCACGTGCAGCTCCGGGGACTGGGCCCGGGCCAGGCGCAGCAGCCAGGACACCGCGGCGTGCACGTCCTCCTGCTCGCCCAGGCGCAGGAGCGCGTGCAGGGTGTAGGCGGCGTCGCGCACCCAGGCGAAGCGGTAGTCGTAGTTCTTGGTCCCCGCCCGGTTCTCCGGCAGCGAGGTGGTGGCGGCGGCGGCGATCGAGCCGGACGGCCCGTGGCTGAGCATCTTCAGCGTGAGGGCGCTGCGCTCCACGTCGGCCCGGTAGGGCCCGTCGCACTCCAGCAGGTCGGTCCAGCGCCGCCACATGTCCAGGGTGAGGTCCACGTTCTTGCGGATGCTCGCCGGGGTGGGCAGCCGCAGCGGCTCGCTGTGCGTCGAGACGACCGCGAGCAGGTGCTGGGAGCCCGGGGTCGTGCCGAAGCGCCCGGAGATCTCCTGTCCGCCCACCACGCACTCGCCCAGCGCCTCCGAGCGCACCCCGAACGACACCGCGTCGACGCGCAGCACGGGGCCCTGCTCGGTGTCCTGGATCCACGGGGAGACCGTGTTGAACATGGTCCCCGGGGTCACCCGCCACGTCATGGGCACCTCCCCGGCGACGCCCTCCACCGTGCGGGCCAGCTCGTTCCACGGCAGCGGCCCGGTGGAGCCGACGTTGAGGGAGTCCGTCACCCGCACCACCCCGGTGCCGGTCGTGTAGGTGGTCTGCAGCACGTTCGTGCCGGGCACGTAGCCGCGGCTGGTCTCGAAGGGGCCGGCCGGGGACAGCTCCACGCACCCGCCGTGCTCGGCGTCGAGCAGGCGCGCGAACGCGGGGGCGGAGTCCAGGTCGGGCACCGGGTACCAGTCCACGGACCCGTCGTGGGCCACCATCGCGACCGTGCGGCCGTCCCCGATGGCCGCGTAGGAGCGCAGCTCCACGTAGCCGTCCCGGCGAGAGGACAGGTCGCCGGGTGCCACGACGGGCCGTGGACGGGCCGTCACAGGATCGGCTTGCCGCCGGTCACGGCGACCCGGGACCCGGAGATGTAGCTGCCGTCGTCGGAGGCCAGCAGCACGTAGACGGGCGCCAGCTCGGCGGGCTGCCCGGCGCGGCCCAGGGGGACGTCGTCGCCGAAGGCGCCGACCTTCTCCGGGGGCATGGTCGCCGGGATGAGCGGCGTCCAGATCGGGCCGGGGGCCACGCTGTTCACGCGGATGCCCTTCTCGCCCAGCATCTGCGCCAGGCCGGCGGAGAAGTTCGCGATCGCGGCCTTCGTCGCGGCGTAGGGCGCCAGCTGCGGGGACGGCTGGTCGGACTGCACCGAGGAGCTGCCGATGATCGCCGAGCCGGGGGCCATGTGCGGCACCGCGGCCTTGGTCAGGTGGAACATCGCCCCGACGTTGAGCCGGAAGGTGTAGTCCCACTCCTCGTCGCTGATCTCGTCGAGGCTCTCGTGGCTCATCTGGAAGGCGGCGTTGGAGACCAGCACGTCGACCTTGCCGAACTCCTGGACGGCCCGGTCCACCACGCTGCGGCAGTGCGCCGGGTCGGAGAGGTCCCCGCGCACCAGCACGGCCCTGCGCCCGGCCTCCTCGATCCAGCGGGCGGTGTCCCGGGCGTCGTCGTCCTCCTCGAGGTAGGCCACCAGGACGTCCGCGCCCTCCCGGGCGTAGGCGATCGCCGCGGCGCGGCCGATGCCGCTGTCGCCGCCGGTGATGATCGCGGCCTTGCCCTCGAGCTTGCCGGAGCCGCGGTAGCTGTGCTCCCCGCAGTCCGGGACGGGGGTCATCTCCGACTGCTCGCCGGGGACGTCCTGCTGCTGTTCTGGCTGACTCATGACGTGGTCCTTCCGAGGTGTGCGGTTCCGGTCGGTGCACGCGCCGGCCACCGGGACACCCGATGATCAGCACGCTGACCACTTTAGGCGGTCCGGGGCGGGCGGTCGACCCCGGAGGCCTCCGGCCGGGGACGGGCGTGTCCCGTACCACACCCCCGCACCTCGGAGGGCCCGGGGTGCGGCGGAACGATAGGATGGTCACCGTTCGCCGGATCCCGGCCCGCTGCACGACCCTCAGGAGTTCCCCGATGGCCCGCATTGTTGTCGACGTCATGCCCAAGCCCGAGATCCTCGACCCGCAGGGAAAGGCGATCGCCAACGAGCTGCCGCGGATCGGGCTGGACCGGTTCGCCGGGGTGCGCCAGGGCAAGCGCTTCGAGCTCACCGTCGACGGCGA
Source organism: Kocuria turfanensis (assembly GCF_001580365.1). NCBI lineage: Bacteria > Bacillati > Actinomycetota > Actinomycetes > Micrococcales > Micrococcaceae > Kocuria > Kocuria turfanensis. The sequence goes on from NZ_CP014480.1 coordinate 1,704,614, forward strand.
GGCCACCGAGGACGTGCTGGCCCAGGCGCGCGAGGCCGCCGAGAAGCTGCTGTCCAACCCCGTGATCGAGGACGTCGTGCGGGTGGCCGTCCTGGACGAGGAGCACTGAGCATGGCCGAGACACCGCTGATCGCCGACCTCTCCAGCCCCGCACCGGACGCCGCGCTCGCGGACGCCCGGATCGGGGTCGTCACCTTCCCGGGCACCCTCGACGACCGCGACGCCGCGCGGGCCGTGCTGCTCGCCGGCGGCACCCCGGTTCCCCTCTGGTACGCCGACGAGGAACTGCAGGGCGTCGACGCCGTCATCCTGCCCGGCGGCTTCTCCTACGGGGACTACCTGCGGGCCGGCGCGATCGCCCGGTTCGCCCCGCTGATGGGCCGGATCATCGACGGCGCGACCGCCGCGGGCACCTCCGGCTCCGCCCCGCTGCCGGTCCTGGGCATCTGCAACGGCTTCCAGGTGCTCACCGAGTCCCACCTGCTGCCGGGCTCCATGGTCAAGAACGACCACCTCAAGTTCCTGTGCCGGGACCAGCGCCTGCGCGTGGAGAACAGCACCACCGTGTGGACCACCGAGTTCGAGCAGGGCCAGGAGATCGTGGTCCCGCTCAAGAACCAGGACGGGCAGTACGTGGCGGACGAGCGCACCCTCGACGCCCTCGAGGCCGAGGGCCGCGTGGTCTTCCGCTACGTCGGCGTCAACCCCAACGGCTCCCGCCGGGACATCGCCGGGATCTGCAACGACCGCGGCAACGTGGTGGGCCTCATGCCGCACCCCGAGCACGCGGTGGAGCCCGGCTTCGGCGCGGACTTCTCCGCCGCCGGCGAGGTCGGCATGCGCGACGGCACGGACGGGCTGGGCCTGTTCGTCTCCGCCCTCAAGGCACTGGTCAAGTAAGGGACACCGAACACTCCATGAGCGAGAAGCACTTCAACCTGGACACCGTCGAGCACGCGGCGGGCACCCCCGACACCGAGCTGCCCTGGGCCGAGCTGGGCCTCAAGGACAACGAGTTCGAGGAGGTCAAGAAGATCCTCGGCCGCCGCCCCACCGCCGCGGAGCTGGCCATGTACTCGGTCATGTGGTCCGAGCACTGCTCCTACAAGTCCTCCAAGGTCCACCTGCGCCAGTTCGGCGAGAAGGTCACCGAGGAGATGAAGAAGGACCTCCTGGTCGGCATCGGCGAGAACGCCGGCGTCACGGACCTCGGGGACGGCTGGGCCGTGACCTTCAAGATCGAGTCCCACAACCACCCGTCCTACGTGGAGCCCTACCAGGGCGCCGCCACGGGCGTGGGCGGGATCGTGCGCGACATCATCTCGATGGGCGCCCGCCCGGTGGCCGTGATGGACCCGCTGCGCTTCGGGGCGATCGACCACCCGGACACCGCCCGCGTGGTGCACGGCGTCGTCGCCGGCGTCGGCGGCTACGGCAACTCCCTGGGCCTGCCCAACATCGGCGGCGAGGTCGTCTTCGACTCCGTCTACCAGGGCAACCCGCTGGTCAACGCGCTGGCCGTGGGGGTGATGCGCCACGAGGACATCCGCCTGGCCAACGCCTCCGGCGTGGGCAACAAGGTGGTCCTCTTCGGCGCCCGCACCGGCGGAGACGGCATCGGTGGGGCCTCGGTGCTCGCCTCGGAGTCCTTCGACGACGCCAAGCCGTCCAAGCGGCCGGCCGTGCAGGTGGGCGACCCCTTCGCGGAGAAGGTGCTCATCGAGTGCTGCCTCGAGCTGTTCAAGGGCTCCCTGGTGGAGGGCATCCAGGACCTGGGCGCGGCGGGCATCTCCTGCGCCACCTCGGAGCTGGCCTCCAACGGCGAGGGCGGCATGCACGTGGACCTCACCGCGGTGCTGCTGCGCGACCCCACCCTCACCCCGGGCGAGATCCTGATGTCCGAGTCGCAGGAGCGCATGATGGCGGTCGTGACCCCGGAGCGGGTCGCCGACTTCGAGGCGGTCATGGCCAAGTGGGACGTCGAGTACTCGTGGATCGGCGAGGTCACCGACACGGGCCGGCTCGTGATCGAGTGGGACGGCGAGGTCATCGTCGACGTCGACCCGCGCACCGTCGCCCACGAGGGCCCCGTCTACGAGCGTCCCTACCACCGCCCCGCGGACCAGGACCGGATCCAGGCCGAGCACTTCAGCGGGTCCCCCGCCGACGCGTCCCGGCCCTCGGGCGCGGAGCTGAAGCACGCCGTCCTGGAGCTCATGGCCTCGCCCAACCTGTGCGCCAAGGACTGGGTGACGGACCAGTACGACCGCTACGTGCAGGGCAACACCGCCATGGCCATGCCCGACGACGCCGGGGTGGTCCGCGTCGACGAGGAGACCGGCCTCGGGGTGGCCCTGTCCACGGACTGCAACGGCCGCTACGCCTACCTCGACCCGTACGCCGGCGCGCAGCTGGCCCTGGCCGAGGCCTACCGCAACGTGGCCACCTCCGGCGCCCGCCCCGCGGCCGTCTCCGACTGCCTGAACTTCGGCTCCCCCGAGGACCCGGAGACCATGTGGCAGTTCGCGGAGGCCGTGCGCGGGCTCGCCGACGGCTGCCGGGAGCTCGGCGTGCCGGTCACCGGCGGCAACGTGTCCCTGTACAACCAGACCGGCGGCGTGGCCATCCACCCGACCCCCGTGGTCGCGATGCTGGGCGTGCTCGACGACGTCCGCCGCCGCACCCCCTCGGGCTGGCGCGAGGACGGCCAGGCGATCTACCTGCTCGGCACCACCCGCGACGAGCTGGACGGCTCCGAGTGGGCGAACCTGCGCGGCCACCTGGGCGGGCTGCCCCCGGCCGTGGACCTCGCCCGGGAGAAGCTGCTCGGCGACCTGCTGATCAACATGTCCCGCGACGGCATGGTCGACGCCGCCCACGACGTCGCCGAGGGCGGGCTGGCCGCGACCCTGGCCGAGATGGCCCTGCGCTTCGGCGTCGGCGCGCGCATCGGCCTGGGCGAGGTGTGCGAGCGCGACGGCGTGGACCTGTTCACGATGTTCTTCTCCGAGACGCAGGGCCGCGCCGTGGTGGCCGTGCCCCGCAGCGAGGAGGTCCGGTTCAAGGACATGTGCACCATGCGCGCCTATCCGCACGAGCGGATCGGCGTGGTGGACGCCGAGAACCGCGCGCTGGACGTGCAGGGCGAGTTCGGGATCGGCCTGGACGAGCTCCGCGCGGCCCACGAGGGCACCCTGCCGAAGTACTTCGACTGATCCCCGGGGAGACCCGCGCCGCCCGGCGCGGGTATCCTCGGAACCTCGGCACCCTTCCCCGCGCGTCCCGCGCACGCAGAAAGCAGCACCAGCATGACTGAGGACCTCGAGGCACTGCGTCCCGCACCCGTTCTGGAGACCGACCGGCTCCTGCTCCGCCCGTTCACCGCCGGGGAGCTCGACGCCGTGGCCGCGGGCCAGGCGGCGGAGCACTTCGCCGCGGGGTTCCCCGGGCCCGAGGACGTGGACTTCGCCCGCGAGTCCCTGCTGGCCGGCGGGTACTTCTTCACGGAGTCCGTCTACGCCCGGCTGGCCGTCCTGGAGAAGGCGAGCGGGCAGGTCGTGGGCACCGCCGGCTTCGTGGGCCCGCCGATCGACGCGGAGCTGGAGGTCGTGGGCTCCCTGACGGCCGACCGCCGGAACCAGGGATACGCGCAGGAGGCGATCGCGGCGCTGCTGGACGTCGCGTTCGCGGACCCCTCCGTGACCGCGGTGCGGGCGAGCGTGCCCGAGGACAACGTCCCGGCCGCGCAGGTGCTGGTGGCGGCGGGCTTCCTCCGGCGGGAGAGCCGGGGACCAGAGATCGACTACGTCCTGCCCCGCCCGGCCTGAACGGCGGCCGCCCGCGCCGCGCCGATAGGCTGGCAGGGTGGACCTCCGCCTGCTCCCCTACGACCTGCTGCCCCTGGACGGTGTGCCACAGTCGATCCTCGTGGTCGTGGTGGTGCTCGACTGGATCCTGCGGCTCGTGGCGCTGGGCTGGATCCCGCACAACCGCCGGCCCTCGGTGGCGCTGGCCTGGCTGCTGGCGATCTTCCTGCAGCCCATCGTGGGCGTGCTCCTGTTCCTGGTGATCGGCTCGACCCGGCTGCCCCGGAAGCGGATGGCCATGCAGGCCAAGATGAACGACGTCATCCGGGAGAACACCCCGGACGCGCACATCCTCGGCAACGCCCACGAGCAGCTGCCGGACTGGATCGAGTCCACCGCGGCGCTGAACTACAGCCTCGGGGCGCTGCCCATGGTCGGCGGCAACTCCTTCGAGATCCTCACGGACAACCACGAGTGCCTGCGGCTCATGGCGGAGGCGGTGGACCGGGCCGAGGACTACGTGCACTTCGAGTTCTACATCGTGGCCGTCGACGACACGTCCCGGGTGCTCCTGGACGCCCTGGTCCGCGCGCACGAGCGCGGGGTGCGGGTCCGCGTGCTGGTCGACCACCTCGGCTCGGTCGGCTATCCGGGCTACCGGGAGCTCGTCCGGCGCTTCGACCGCTCCGGTCTCCCCTGGCGGCGCATGCTCCCGGTGCGGCCGTGGAAGGGCGAGTGGCAGCGGCCCGATTTGCGCAACCACCGCAAGATCCTGGTGGTCGACGGGAGCCTGGCCTTCACCGGGTCGCAGAACGTCATCCACCGCTCCTACAACAAGCGGAGGAACCTGCGGAAGGGCCTGGAGTGGAAGGACCTCATGATCCGGTGCACGGGCCCGGTGGTGGCCGAGCTCAACGCGCTGTTCACGAGCGACTGGTACTCCGAGACCGGCGACCTCCTGCTCGACGAGGTCACCCGCGAGGTGCCCGACGTCGAGGGACCCGTCTTCGCCCAGGTGCTGCCCTCCGGGCCAGGGTTCGAGACGGAGAACAACCTGCGCCTGTTCAACCACCTGATCTACAACGCCAACGACCGGATCGTCATCGCGAGCCCCTACTTCGTCCCGGACGAGTCGCTGATGCACGCGCTGACCACCGAGGCCCAGTCCGGGGTGGACGTGCAGCTGTTCGTGGGTGAGACCTCCGACCACTTCCTCGCCTACCACGCCCAGAACTCCTACTACCAGGAACTGGTCGAGGCGGGGGTGAAGATCTACCGCTACCGCTCCCCCACGGTCCTGCACGCCAAGTTCGTGCTCGTGGACGACTACGTCTCGGTGATCGGCTCCTCCAACATGGACGAACGCTCCTTCGCCCTGGACCTGGAGGTGTCCGTGTACATCGTGGACCGCGAGTTCCGGCGGCGGATGGACGCGGTGGTCGCCGAGTTCCACGAGGCCAGCACGCTGCTGGACGTCGAGGAGTGGAAGCGGCGGCCGCTGTGGCACAAGTACGCGGACAACGTGGCCCGGCTGACCTCGGCCCTGCTCTGAGCCCGGCCCTGCTCCGACCGCGCCCTGCTCCCGGCGCGGGGCGCGATCCGGCTCAGGCCTCCAGGGCGCCCCGCACGATCGAGTCCCCCGAGTGCGTCGGGTCGCCGTCGATCGGCTCGTTCGAGACGTCCACGATGGGGAACTCCCCCACGTCCAGGTTCGCGGGCAGCACGAACACGGCCTCGTCCCCGGCCATCACGCCCAGGCTCACCATCCGCTGGGCGTCGGGCGCGAGCAGCCAGACCTCCTTGAAGCCGTCCACGTCGGCCGGGTCGGTGCGCACCACCAGCTGGCGGGTCCCGTCCGGCAGCTCGTCCACCTCCGCCGAGCCGCGGGCGGTGTAGCCGGCCAGGGGCTCGAGCTCGGCGGTGGCCAGCACCGTGGGGTCCGGCTCCAGACCCAGTCGCTGCGCGCCCCAGACGGAGAGGCCGCCCACGAGCAGCGCCGCCGCGGCCGCGGCGGCGGCGAGCGGATAGGGCACCCCGCGCCGGCGGCGGTCCGCGAGGTCCACGACGGTCGCCCCGCCGCGGCCCCCGTCGCCGTCGGCGGTCGCGGTGTGCCCGCTGCCCGCGGCGTCGACCCCGTCGTGCTCCCGGCCGCCGTCTCCGGAGCCCGCGAGCGGATCCGCCGCGACGGCGTCGGAGAGGCCCAGCTCGGCGTGGATGGCGGCCCAGACCTCCGGTCCCGGCGCCGCGGGGGCGGGCGGGTCGGCGCGGGCGACCCGCACCACGTGCCCGAGGGCCTCGAGCTCCGTGGCGCACTCCGGGCACGCGGCGAGGTGCTCGTGGGCCTGGAGGTCTCCGGACTCACCCAGAGCCAGGAGCACCAGCGACTCCTCACTCAGGTGTGCCATGACCGTCTCCCAATCGTGTCCGCAGGTTCATGAGGCCGCGCCTCAGATGACTCTTGACCGTGCCGAGCGGCAGGTCCAGGTGCTGTGCGATCTGCTGGTGCGTGAGCTCCTCGTAGAACGCCAGCGCCATGATCGTCGACCGGGGCGGGCCCAGGCGCTCGACCTCCGCCCGCACCACGAGCCGGTCCACGAGCAGGTCCGACTCCTCGTGCCGCGGCTCCCGGTCCGACCGGACGGCGTCCGCCTCCCGGCGCTCCGCCTCCCGGCCGGCGGTCCGGGCGGCGTCGGCGATGCAGTTGCGCGCGATCCCGATCAGCCACGCGGGGACCGAGGAGTGCTCGGGACGGTAGCCGGAGCGATACTTCCACGCCCGGACGAAGACCTCCTGAACCACGTCGTCCGCCGCCGTGTCGTCCCGCAGGACCCGGACGGCGAGGCCCCGGATGACTCCCGCGCAGTGCCGGTAGGCCGCGCTGAGCGCCTGCTCGTCCCCCGCGGCGAACGCGGCGTCGAGCTCGGGTCCCCATTCCGGGGGCGGCGGCGGCATCGTCGAAGAGCTCCTCGTGGGCCGGAGGTCGTGGTGACGGGCGAGCGGGAGGGACCCGGGCGCGTGCGTCCTGCCCAGCCTAGTGGACACCGGCCATCCGGTCATGGACATCGCCTCCTCCCACCCCTCAGGGCACCGGGACCGCTCTCAGCACCACGTTGTCCTCGTAGTCCCCGATGTCCTCGAGCCACTCCCCGCCGCAGGTCACGAGGTGGAGCACGGGCTCGCCGGTGCGGCGGAACAGGTCCGCGTCCGCGAGCGACTCCTTGTGGATGTGCCGGACGGACTCGGTGCGGTAGCGCTGGACGCTGCCGTCGGCGCGCTCCACCCTGATCTCGGCCCCGACCGGCACGTCCTTCAGCCGCGCCATCGGCGTGACCTCGGTGAGGGTGTCGACGTGCCCGGCGACGACCGCGGCGCCCTCGTCCGAGCCGGGGGCCGGCCCGTGCCGGTACCAGCCCAGCTCCACGTGGTTGTCCGGGATGGTCATGGCGCCGTTGTCCTCGATCCCCACCGGGACCACGGGCATGTCGATCGGCGACCCGTCCACCACCACCCGCACGGGGGCGGGGACGTCCGGACCGGGCGCCTGGGTGGCGGGGGCGACGGGGACCCGGTCGGGCGCCGCGCCCGCCGGCGCCGGGTCCTGCGCCCGAGCCGCCGCTGCGTCCTGCGCCGCACCGTCCGCGGTGCCGTCCGCGGCGTCCTCCGCCGGGTCGGCGGCGGGCACCGGCACGGGCGCCGGGCTCGTCCAGGGACCCGCCGCCAGGGGCGCCGACGGCGGGGGCCCGCCCTCCGCGGGGAGGGCCGTGACGGCGGCCGCGACCAGCAGCGACACGGAGGCGAGGGCCCCGGCGCCCGCCGCCGCCAGGCGACGACGACGGGCGCCGGGAGTGGCGGGCCCGGGCGCGCGGTGGGCCGCAGCCTGCCGCGCGCCCGGGCCGTGGCTGCCGGGGCGGTTCACTACCGGCGGTTCCCCGCGAGCACCCGGCGGGCGCCGTAGGCCGCGCCGATCAGCCCCAGCGCACCGGCGGCCGCGAGGCCGGCGGTGAGCATGGTGCCCTGCTCCTGCGCCGCCAGGCCGGACTGGCCGCCCGGCACGGCCCCGGGCGCCTGCTCCATGCCCTCGAGGGTCTGGACGGCGAGGGCCAGGTTCCCGGCCTCGAGGGAGCCCCACGCGTACACGATGTTGTGGGTGCCCTCGGCCAGCTCGAGGTCGGCCGGGCCGATGACCGGCTCGGTGGTGCCGGCGGCGGCCACGGACGCGGAGACCGTGCCCGCGTCGACCGTCAGGGACTCCTCGTTCGGGTTCTCCAGGCCGCTGATGACCGGCTGGCCACCGGCCAGCACGTCCACGGCCGGGGCCGCGGCCACGTGCCGGACCGTCAGCTGGGACTTGCCGGCCTCGATCTCGGACATGTCGTTGGTGAACAGGGCGGCCGTGGGGTTGCCCTCCGCGTCCAGGTGGGCCGCGGCCGTGTAGCTCATCCCGGTCTGCAGGTCCGCGGTGACGGGACCGATGATCGGCGCCGAGGCGTCCGCGGCGTCCGGGGCGGTGATCGCCAGGTCGTAGCTGCCGGCGGGCAGCTCCAGCGGGCCGGCCAGGGTGCCCGGCTCGAAGTCGTCCAGGGTCAGCTCGCCGTTGACGTACACGTCCACGACGGTGTCCGGGACCCCGTGCAGCACGGAGAGCTCCGCGTGCTCGGCGGCGAACGCCGGGGTCATGGTGAGGGCGCCGGCACCGAGGCCGAGGACTGCGGCGGCGGAAAGGGTCTTGCGCATGGTGTGTGCTCCTTGAACGGGCTCCCTGGCGGAAGCGGGATCGACCTTGCACCCGTACTACCGGCGGGAACCCTCTGGCGGATGCAGCAGGTCACATTTTTTCCGAGAGATTCTTCTCCGCCCCCCGCCGCCCCAGAATGGGAGGGCGTCACCGCGGCCCGCCCGGGGGCGCTCCCCGTCCGCCCGCCGAGCAGCAGGAGCCACCGTGGACGACCAGCGTTTCACCGCCCGCACCGCCGTCGTCACCGGGGCGGGCTCCGGGATCGGGCGCGCCACCGCGCTCCGGCTCGCCCGGGAGGGGGCCACGGTCGTGGTGGTGGACTCCTCGGCGCGCCGGCTGGAGGACCTGGTGGCGGACGACCCCCTCCTGCCGCTGTTCCCCGTGGTGGCCGACCTCACCGAGGAGGGCGCGGTGGGCCGGGTGCTCGCGGCCGCGGAGGGCCGGCTGGACGTGCTCGTCAACAACGCCGGGATCATGGACCGGTTCGAGTCCGTCGCCGAGGTCGACGACGAGACCTGGGACCGGGTCTTCGCCGTCAACGTCGTCGCGGTGATGCGGCTGACCCGGGCCGCGATCCCGCTGCTGCGGGCCTCCGGCCGCGGGGCGATCGTCAACGTGGCCTCCGAGGCCTCCCTGCGCGGCTCCGCCGCCGGCGCCGCCTACACGGCCTCGAAGCACGCGGTGGTGGGGCTGACCCGCAACACCGCCCTCATGCACGCGGCCGACGGCATCCGCACCAACGCCGTGGCTCCCGGCGCGACCGCGACCGGCATCGAGGCGCCCATGGACTCGGAGCTGTTCCCCGGGCGGATGGGGGCGTTCCTGCAGAACGTGCCCTACACCGCTACGGCCGAGCAGGTGGCCGCCGTCATCGTCTTCCTCGCCAGCGACGACGCGTCCAACGTCAACGGTGTCGTCCTGCCCTCCGACGGCGGCTGGTCGGCGGTCTGAGCCGCGCCCCGCCGCGGCGCCCGCCGGGGGCCGTCCGCGGGAACGGCCGGGCGGGCCCGCGCGGCACGGGGCTCAGATCTCCTCGAGCGTCGACCCCTCGACCGGCTCCTCGAGCGCGACCTCGCGGTCCTGCTCCTCGAGGTCGGCGGGATTCGCCTCGAGGGAGGACGCCTCCGAGCGGTCGGGCCTGTGCGCCGACGCCTCGACGTCCTGGTCGTCCATCTCGGGCGGCTCGGCGTCGATCGACTGCTCGAGCCGGTCGGCCTCGTTGTACTCGCTGCTCGAACCGGGTGCGTCGCTCATGGCTTCCTCCTGCGTCGTGGGACCGATGGAGCCACCGGTCGGGCGACCGGTCGCGTGCGTCCGACCCTACTCGGCCCGGCCGCTGTTCCCAGCCCCTTGGGCGTCCGATAACGTGGTCTGCACCACAGGAAGCACCGCCCAACAGCAGGAGTTGTCCATCATGACGAGTCGATTCCACCGCTACGCCGAACTGTTCAAGAGCACAGGTCCCTGGTGCACCGTGTACACGGACATCAGCACGGGCACGGTCGACTCGCTGCACGCGATCGACGTCCTGCCGGAGAACATCTGCCGGGAGCTGGAGCAGCAGGGGGCGTCCAAGGCCGATCTCGCCGCGGTGGAGGCCGCCGTGCGCCCGGCGGAGGGCGTGCCGGACCCGGTGTGCCGCTATCTGCTGGTGCGCGACGGCGCCGTGGAGATCGACGAGGTCCTCCCCGGCCCCCTGGCCGGGCGCGGCGTGCTCGAGGTGGGCGAGGTGCCCGACCTCACTCCCCTGTTCCGGCACCGTCCGGACGACTTCCCCTACGTGGTGGCCGAGGTGGGGCGGGACGGCGGCGAGATCTGCCTGGAGTACGCCAGCCGGGCCCGCGCCCTGGACGAGCAGCAGATCGAGGGCGAGACCGAGCACCTGAAGAAGTTCCCCGGCGGCGGCTGGTCGCAGGGTCGCTGGCAGCGGCACACCGAGGACGTGTGGCGGCGCAACACGGAGCAGGTCGCCGAGCAGATCGACAAGGTCGTGGCCGAGAGCGGGGCGCAGCTCGTCGTCCTGGCCGGGGACCTGCGGGCCCGGGGCCTCGTCGAGGATCAGCTGTCGAAGGCCACCCGGGCCCTGGTGAGCGTTGTGGACGCGAACACCCGGGCCGAGGGCAGCCAGTCCGCCGCCTTCGCCCACCAGGTCGAGGGGCGCGTCGCGGAGGTCATCGCCCACCGGCAGCACGAGCTGCTCGAGCGGCTGGCCGAGCAGCAGGGCCGCCCGGACCCCACCGCGGTGTCCGGGATCGAACCGGTGGTCTCGGCGCTCCAGCAGGCGCAGGCCGAGACGCTGCTGATCGACGACACCCACCTGGACGCGGAGCAGGAGCTGCTCGCGCTGGACGCCGAGCCGTGGGTCGCCGTGACGGAGTCGGAGGCCGTGGGCGCCCGCGTGCTCGGCCGGGTCCCCGCCGACGCCGCGCTGGTCCGCGCCGCGGTGCTGACCGACGGCCGCCCGGTCTTCGTGCCGCCCGGCGCCCTGCCGGACAGCACGGACGTGGCGGCCCTGCTGCGCTGGCGCGCCGCCCCGGCCGGCTGACCGGCCCGCACGGCAACGGCTCCCCCGCCGAAGCGGGGGAGCCGTTGCCGTGCGGGCCTGCCGGGTGCGCCTGCTCCGCGCACCGTGCTGCGCTGCCGGTGCGGCGGAGCGGTCAGTAGGCCGGGCCGGTGGTGTTGCGCGTGGCGCTGCGGTCGTGGGTGTCGCGGCGCAGGAAGGACAGGCCCACCATGGTCACGCCCAGCACCAGGTGCAGCCAGTCGTCGGCGGTGTTCAGGGGCACGAAGTTCGCCTGCGACTCCGGGCCCACGAGCAGGCCGTAGATCCACAGGACCAGGTAGACCAGACCGCCCCACAGCAGGTAGTTGCGGGCCCCGGAGGCGGAGCGGGCCAGGGCGAGGCCGGCCACACCGTAGAGCAGGTGGACGATGTTGTGCAGCCAGGAGACCTGGAAGATGCCCAGGAGCATCGCCTCGGACTGGTGGCCGGCGACCATGAGCTGGTCGTAGTTCGTGGTGAGTCCGGGGATGAAGCCTGCCACGCCCACGAGCAGGAAGACCGCTCCGTACAGCAGGGCGGCGATCTGGACGGGCGAGCGGCGGCTGGTGCGGTGCTCCGGCCGGGCGGCGGGGGTGGTCATGGTGGTGCCTCGCTTCCTTGGTGTCTGCGGTGATCCGGGTACGGATCCCGGAGGGGCGGACGTTCATGGAAAGCATGCTTGGTACCACCAGCGTACTGCGCTGCCGCGCGACGTCAAATGCCGCGGGACAACGCAGTCACGAACGGGTCAGGACACCAGGTCGCGGGCGGGGGTGTCCGCGGCGGACGGCTTGCCGGCGTAGGCGCCGCGGTACCGCGCGGCCGGGTGGGTGTCGAGCACCTTGGTCTGCCCGGCGCCGTAGACGTTCTCGCGCAGCGTGGTGCCCTCGTAGGCGGTGCGGTAGCGGCCGCGCTTCTGCAGCTCCGGCACGACCCACTCCACGAAGTCCTCGAACGAGCCCGGGGAGACGTGGTAGGCGAGGTTGATGCCGTCCAGGCCGCCCTCGTCGATCCACCGCTCCAGCTCGTCGGCCACCGTCTGCGGGGACCCGACGATCGGTACGCCCATCCCGCCCATCGAGATGTGCTTGGCGACCTCCTTGACGGTCCACTTCTTCTTCGGGTCCGCGGTGGTGAACGGGGTGAGGAAGGACTGGATGGAGTCGGTCTTGATGTACTCCAGCACGTCGTTCTCGTCGTAGCGGCCCAGGTCCACCCCGGACCAGCCGCCCACGAGACCCAGGGCGCCGTCGGCGTCGGCGTACTGCTCGTAGTCGCGGCGCTTCTGCTCGGCCTTCGCGTCGGTCTCGTCGACGATCACGTGCAGCATGGCGAAGATCTTGAGGTCGTCCCGCCCCCGGCCCTGGGCCTCGGCCTCGTCGCGCAGCTTGTCGGTGACCACGCGGGTGAGGTCCGGGCGGATGCCGCCCACGAACACCGCCTCCGCGTGCCGCCCGGCGAACGCGCGGCCGCGCGAGGAGGCACCGGCCTGGAAGATCAGCGGGGTGCGCTGCGGGGACGGCTCGGTCAGCCCGATGCCCGGCACGTCGAAGTACTTGCCGTGGTGCTGGATGGGGTGCACGAGGGACGGGTCGGCGAAGATCCCGTTCTTGCGGTCGCGCTTGACCGCGCCGTCCTCCCAGGACCCCTCCCACAGCTTGTAGCAGACCTCCATGAACTCCTCGGCGATCTCGTACCGCTCGTCGTGGGAGATCTGCTCCGTCAGCCCGTGGTTCTCGGCCGCGGACTTCAGGTAGGACGTCACCACGTTGAAGCCGATCCGGCCCTTGGTCAGGTGGTCGAGGGTCGCGAACTTCCGCGCCAGCGGGTACGGCTGCTCGTAGGTGATCGCGCTGGTCACCCCGAAGCCGAGGTGCTTCGTCACGGCCGCCATCGCGGAGATCTGCATGAACGGGTCGTTGACCGGGATCTGGGTGGCGTCCTTGATCACCGGCGCCGCGGAGTTCTGGTAGACGTCGTAGTAGCCGACCACGTCGGCGAGGAACATCGCGTCGAACAGGCCCTTCTCCAGGACCTGGGCGACGTCCGTCCAGTACTCGAGGGTGTTGTACTCGTCGGCGCGGGAGCGCGGGTGCTTCCACAGGCCCGGGGCCTGGTGCCCCACGCAGGTCATGTCGAAGGCGTTCAGGGCGATGCGCTTGCTCACAGGGACCTCCAGGGTCGATCACCGACCCGCGCCCGTGCGTCGTGAAGACCTGCTCGCGGGTCCGACGCACTCGTGGGCGCCGTACTTGCCACGGCGCGTGTGCACCGCGGCCCGATGTTCATCTGGGGCACCCCGCTACGGGAGAGGGTTGCCGCCCGACCAGCCAGAGCTTCGCGTCGGGACTCGTCATCGTCGTCGCGGACCAGCTTAGCGGCTCCCCCCGCACGCGGGGCAACCCCTCGTGCTCCCGGTGCGCGGCAGGATCGTGGGAGGAGCTCAGGCCCGCGGCGCGAGCGGCGGGGTGCGCCGCGGGTCCAGCGTCCAGCCCTGCCGCAGCCGCGCCCCGAGCTCGATCAGCGGGCACGTGTCCATCACCACGTCGAGCCCGGCAGCGGCGGCGCGGGCCGCGGCCTCGTGGTCCACGACGCCCAGCTGCAGCCACACGGCGCCCGCGCCGGCGGCGATGGCCTGGTCCACGACCGCTCCGACGCGGCGGGAGTTGACGAAGCAGTCCACCACGTCGATCCGCCCCGGGACCTCGGCGAGCGTGCGGTAGCCAGGCTCCCCGTGCACCACCTCGCCCTTCGGGCTGACCGGCACGATCGTCATGCCGAGGTCGTCCCGGATGCGCTTCGCGACCGAGTGCGCGGGCCGGGCCGTGTTCCCGGTCAGCCCCACCACGGCCCACCGTCCGGGCTGTGTCATCAGGCGGTCGATCGCGGCGGGATCGTTGCGGCTCATGTGCCCACCCTGGCACGAACCCGCCGCTCACGTCCCGAGCGCGCCCCACCGTGTCCCGAGGTTGCACGTCCCGGCCACCGATCGCGGGTCGCCGGAACGTGCGACCTCGGCGGAGGACGGGCGGAGGGGTCAGGAGAAGAGGGGGAGGAGGTCGGCTTCCGGGCCCAGTTGCACCCGGTCCTGGGCGGGCAGGGCCGCGCGGCCGGTGCCCACCCGGGCGAAGTGCTCGTCGCTCCAGTGCTCGGGCGGCTCCCGCTCCCACAGGTCGGTGAGGACCCGGCGGACCTCGGCGAGCCCGTCCACCGCCGGCCCCGGGCAGCCCTCCAGGTGCTCGATGAGGTCCAGGTGGTGCACCGTGGCCTCCACCGCCAGGGTGCTCAGGAGATCGTCCACCCGGAGCACGTGGCCCTGGGTGCGGACCGTCCCGCCGGGCCGGCAGCGCTCCGCCGCGTGCACGAGCGCCCGCGCGGACTCCCGGTAGTGCCCCCGCAGCTCCTCCCAGTCCGGGTACAGGCTGGCCGCCGCCCGGGTGCGGCGCCGGTCCTCGGCGGCGGCCGCGGGATCCGCGCCCCGGTCCGCCCAGTAGGTGGCGGCGTCCCGGTCCGGGCGGGCCGTGGTGGGCGTGTGCAGGGCGACCAGCCCGCGCACCGCGTCCGCGGCGCAGTGGTGGGCGAGGTCCCGCACCGACCAGCCGCGACAGCCGGTGGGTGCCCAGGAGTCGTCGTCACCGAGCCCGTCGAGGACCGCCGCGAACGCCGTGCAGGCGTCCCGGACCAGGTCCGCCCGGGTGGAGGTGTTCCGGCTCGTCATGGGTCCATGGTGCGGCACGAGGGCGCGGCGTGCCACCGTTTTCGACCATGACGGCCCGCGGAGCGATTTGCCAGGCGGCCCGCGGAGCACGTTCAATGGGGCGGTAACCATCCGGAGCGGCTGAGAGACCTGGCTCGTCGACGTCGCAGCAACCGGCACGGATCCGTCCGATCCCCGTGCGAGGTGCTAATGCCAGGACCGATGGAGTTGATCATGGGCACGTCTCTGCTGGGCTCTGCACCGTCCACCGCCACCGCACCGGCCACCACGAAGCGCGCCTACTCGGTGGCGTTCGAGCACGTCGGCAAGGCCTTCCCGTCCGGCGGGCACAGCCACCACGTCCTGCACGACGTCGACATCACCGCCCGGCCGGGCGAGGTCCTGGCCATCCTGGGGCCCTCGGGCTGCGGCAAGTCCACGCTGCTGCGGGCCGCCGCCGGCCTGGACACCGCCTCGGCGGGCCGGGTGCTCATCGACGGCACCCCGGTCTCCGGCATCGACCCGCGCTGCGCCGTGGCCTTCCAGGAGCCGCGGCTGCTGCCGTGGCGCTCCGTGCGCGAGAACGTCCGCCTGGGGCTGCCTTCCGGGGTGGGCCGGGCCGAGGCCGACGCCGTGATCGACGACCTGCTGCGCCTGGTCGGGCTGACCGCCCACGCCCACCACCGCCCCCGGGCGATCTCGGGCGGCATGGCCCAGCGCGCGGCGCTGGCCCGGGCGCTGGCCCGCAACCCCGGCGTGCTGCTGCTCGACGAGCCCTTCGGCGCGCTCGACGCCCTGACCCGGCTGCGGATGCAGGACCTCCTGCTCACCGTCCACGCCGCGCAGCCGACCACCGTCCTGCTGGTGACCCACGACGTCGACGAGGCGCTGCAGCTGGCCGACCGGATCGTGGTCCTGGGCCGCACCGGCCCCACCGCCCCCGCGTCGATCAGCACAGTGCTCCTCGTGCCCGGCGACCGCCCCCGGGACCGGGCCTCCGAGGTCCTCGCCGAGCTGCGGGTCCAGCTGCTCGGCCACCTGGGCGTCGACGCCCACCACCCCGCGACCCGCTGATCCCGCCCCGCTCCCCGGAGCGCGGCGCGGCCCTGCGCCGCGCCGGCTCCGCCCGGCACGCCCACCCCACCACGAAAGGCCCCACCATGCCGCTGTCCCCGCGCCCCGCCCGCACGGTCCCCGCCCTCGCCGCCGTCCTGGCCCTGTCCCTGACCGGCTGCATGGCCGGGGAAGGCTCCGGCGAGGCCCAGGCCGCCGAGAAGGTCACGGTCGACTGGGCGACCTACAACCCGCTCTCCGTGGTGATCAAGGAGAAGGGCTGGCTCGAGGCCGCCTTCGCCGAGGAGGGCACCGAGGTCGAGTGGGTGCAGTCCGCGGGCTCGAACAAGGCCAACGAGGCGCTGCGCGCCGAGGCCGTCGACGTCGGCTCCACCGCCGGCTCCGCGGCGCTGCTGGCCCGCAGCAACGGCACCCCGATCAAGGTGATCGACCTGTACTCGCAGCCGGAGTGGTCCGCGCTCGTCACCACCCCGGGCACCGGGGTGGCGTCGGTGGCCGACCTCGAGGGCCGCACCGTGGCCGCCACCAGGGGCACCGACCCCTACTTCTTCCTGCTCCAGGCCCTCGAGGAGGGCGGGGTGGACCCGGCCGACGTCACGATCCAGAACCTGCAGCACGCCGACGGCCGCTCGGCGCTGGAGAACGGCCAGGTGGACGCCTGGTCCGGGCTGGACCCGATCATGGCCGCGGCGGAGCAGAACGGCGCCGAGCTGTTCTACCGCAACGTGGACTTCAACACCTACGGCTTCCTCAACGCGCACGAGAACTTCCTCGAGGAGCAGCCCGAGGCGGCGCAGACCGTGGTGGACGTCTACGCCTACGCCCGGGACTGGGCACTGGCCCACCCGGAGGAGACTGCGCAGCTGCTCGCCGACGCGGCCGGGATCGAGCTGTCCGTGGCCGAGCAGGTGCTCGAGCGGACCCACCTGGACATCGACCACGTGCCCGGCGAGCAGCAGCTGGCCGTGCTCGAGAAGGTCGGCCCGATCTTCGTGGACTCCGGTGACGTGCCCGGCCAGGAGCAGATCGACGAGGCCCTGGCCGGCATCGTGGAGAGCTCCTACGCCGAGGACGCCGACGCCGCCCGGGTGGCCGAGGCCGCCGAGGGCGCGGAGGCCGGGCAGTGACGTCGCCGCTGAGCCCGTCCGGGGACACCGTCGGCGCCGAGCACGCCGTCGGCGCCGACGACCCGGGCGCGGCGCCCACCCCCGTCGCGGAGCCCCGCCGCCGTCCCCTGCTGCGCGCGGGGCTCGGCCTGCTCCTGCCCGCGGCGCTGCTGGTGCTGTGGCACGTGCTGTCCACCGCGGGGGTCTTCAGCGCCGTCCAGCTGCCCGCCCCGCTGGCGGTCCTGGCCGCGGGGGCCGACCTGCTGTCCCGGGGCGAGCTGTGGACGCACGTGGGCATCTCCGCCCAGCGGGTGCTCATCGGCTTCCTGATCGGGGCCGGGCTGGGCCTGGCGGCGGGCTCCTTCATCGGGCTCTCCCGCTGGGGCTCCGCGCTGGTGGGCCCCACGATCGGGGCCTTCCGCGCGGTGCCCTCGCTGGCGTGGGTGCCTCTGCTGCTGCTGTGGATCGGCCTCGGCGAGGACTCCAAGGTGACGCTGGTGGCGATCGGGGCGTTCTTCCCCGTCTACACCACCGTCTCGGCCGCCCTGCAGCACGTGGACCGCAACCTGCTCGAGGCGGCCCGGGCCTTCGGCGTGCACGGGCTGCGGCTGCTCACCACGGTGCAGCTGCCGGCGGTCATGCCCTCGGTCATCTCGGGGCTGCGCCTGGCGCTGGCCCAGGCGTGGCTGTTCCTGGTGGCCGCGGAGCTGCTGGGCGCGTCCATGGGGCTGGGCTTCCTCCTCACCGACTCGCAGAACAACGGCCGCACCGACCGCCTGCTGCTGGCGATCGTCCTGCTGGCCGTGCTCGGCAAGCTCTCCGACGCGCTGCTCGGCGTGTTCGAGAAGTGGGCCGTGAAGAAATGGGCCTGACATCCCCGTCTGGCACAGTGGGCACACACCGGGCACGCCCGTGCCGCCAGGAAAGGACCGCAGCACCGTGAACGCCAGCTGGAGCGACCCGCTCTCCCCCACCCCGAACCCGGCCCTGGTCTCCGACGCCGCCCGCGTCGCCTTCTGGGAGGGCCAGGCCTCGCGGCTCGACTGGGCCGGGCCGTGGACCACGGCGCACCGGTTCGAGGGCCCCCGGCGGATCGGGCAGGACGCGGACGGCAACCCCACCTGGTCGGTCCCGGAGCTGGCGTGGTTCGAGGGCGGGAGGCTCAACGTGGCGCACAACTGCGTGGACCGCCACGTCGAGGCGGGCCGCGGCGCCCACGTGGCCCTGTACTTCGAGGGCGAGCCCGGCGACCGGCTGGTCTACACCTACGCGGACCTGCAGCGCGAGGTGTCCCGGGCGGCCAACGCCCTGCTCGCCCTGGGCGTGGAGCGGGGCGACCGGGTCGTGATCTACCTGCCGGTGATCCCGGAGACCGTCGTCATCACGCTGGCCTGCGCCCGGATCGGCGCCGTGCACTCGCTGGTCTTCGGCGGGTTCTCCGCCGAGGCCCTGCGGTTCCGCGTCGAGGACACCGGGGCGAAGGTGCTCGTGACCACGGACGGGCAGCACCGGCGCGGGGCCGTGGTGCCCGTCAAGGCCGTCGCCGACGAGGCGTGCAGCGGGGACAACGCGATCGAGCACGTCGTCGTGGTGCGCCGCACCTCCCGGCCGGGCCGCAGCGACCTGCCGCGCGGGACCCGGGGGACGCACTCCAAGGAGGAGGACGCGGTCCCGTGGACGCGCGGGCGCGACGTGTGGTGGCACGAGCTGGTGGCCGAGCAGCCCGACGTGCACGAGGCCGAGGCCTTCGACGCGGAGAGCCCGCTGTTCATCATCTACACCTCCGGCACCACCGGCCGCCCCAAGGGCCTGGTGCACACCATGGGCGGCTACCTGGTGCAGGCCGCCTACACCCACGCCCTGCTCTTCGACCTCCTGCCGGACGTGCGCGACGACGAGGGCCGGCTGCGGCCCGACGAGCTGTCCACCGTCAACGACCCCGCCAAGGTCGACTCGACCGTGCACTGGTGCACCGCCGACCTCGCCTGGGTCACCGCGCACACCTACGAGATCTACGGCCCGCTGGTCAACGGCGTGTCCGAGGTGATCTACGAGGGCACCCCGAACACCCCGCACTGGGGCCGGCACTTCGAGGTGATCGAGCGCTACGGGGTCACCACCTACTACACGGCGCCCACCCTGATCCGCTCCCTCATGGGCGCGTTCCCGAAGGGCGTCCCCCCGCTCTACAACCTCAACTCCGTCCGACTGCTCGGCTCCGTGGGCGAGTCGGTCAACCCGGAGGCCTGGCGCTGGCTGCGCGCGCAGCTGGGCCGGGACGAGGTGCCGTTCGTGGACACGTGGTGGCAGTCCGAGACCGGTGCCACCGTGATGTCCCCGCGCCCGCACGACCCGCAGTTCGCGCCCCCGGGGACGTTCGACGACGGCGCCCCGCACACCGCCCTCAAGCCCGGCTGCGCCACCCGCGCGGTCCCGGGGCTCTCCACCCGCGTGGTCGACGAGGCCGGGGCGACGGTCCCGCCCGGGGTGCAGGGCTTCGTCGTCGTCGACCGGACGGGGCCGTCGATGGCGCGCACCGTCTGGGGCGACCCGCAGCGCTACCTGTCCTCCTACTGGCAGGCCTACGCCGAGCAGGGCTGGTTCCTCGCCGGGGACGGCGCCCGCTGCGACGAGGAGGGCGACATCTACATCCTGGGCCGGGTCGACGACGTCATCAACGTCTCCGGTCACCGGCTGTCGACCATCGAGATCGAGTCGGCCCTCGTCACCCACCCGTGGGTCGTGGAGGCCGGGGCCGCGCCCGTGCGCGACGAGCTGACCGGGCACGCGGTGCTCGCGTACGTCGTGCTGACGCCCGAGGCCGAGCGGGTGCCGGCGGACGAGCTGACCGCGACCCTGCGGGAGCACGTGGCCCGCGAGATCGGCCCGATCGCCAAGCCGCGGGCCGTCGTGGCGGTCCCGGACCTGCCGAAGACCCGCTCCGGGAAGATCACCCGCCGGCTCCTCGCGCAGCTGTGGGAGGGCGAGCCGCTCGGCGACCGCTCCTCCCTGCAGAACGAGGAGGCGCTCGAGCGCATCGCCGAGGTGCTGGCGGCGCGCGGCTGAGCCGCCGGGGTGCCCGGCCCCGCGCCGTCAAGCCGGATGACCCCAGGTTGAGCCGTGTGACCAGCCCCGCGCCCGACTCCTAGGATGAACACTGTGAGCCCCTCCCCCACGACCCCCGCCCCGGACCGGCGCCGCCCCCTGGCGGAGCTGCCCCGGATCCCCGTCCCGGCCGCCCTGCCCGAGCTGTCCAGCACCGACCTCAAGCTGGGGATGGCCGGGTCCGGCGCCGTGTTCTCCGGCTACGTGCTGGTGCACATGCTCGGCAACCTGAAGGTCTACCAGGGCGAGGAGAAGTTCAACGCCTACGCCGAGTTCCTCCGCACCGCCGGGGCTCCCGTGCTGCCGCGCGGCACCGTGCTCTGGGGGGCGCGCGCGGTCCTCACCGCGAGCCTGGCCGTGCACGTGGGGGCCGCCGGGATGCTCACCGCCCGCGCCTGGCGGGCCAACGGCACGCTCCTGCCGCGGCGGCCCCGGCGGCCGCGGGGACGGCGCCGCTCCCCGTGGGAGGTGGCCCGGCGCTCGATGCGCAGCACCGGCGGCGTGCTGGGCCTGTTCACCGCCTTCCACGTCCTGGACCTGACGACGGGGACCCGTCCCGCCGCGTCCCGGGACTTCGCGCACGGCAGCGCCTACGCCAACCTCGTCGCGAGCCTGTCCCGGCCGCCCGTGGCGGTCGCGTACGCCGTGTCGATGGCCGCGCTGGCCGCGCACCTGGTGCACGGCATCCCGGAGATCGCCAACGACATCGGGGCGGGCAGCGACCGGCGCACCCAGCGGCGGCTGCGGATCGGCGCCAACGCCTTCGGCGCCGCGGTGGCCGTCGGCAACACCACGATCCCGGTGGCCGTGCTGACGCGCGCGGTCCGCTGACCCCCTTCCCGGACGACCCCCAGACGACAAGGACCCGAGCGAGTGAGCACCTTCTCCCTGACCGTGGACGTGTGGCGCCAGCCCTCTCCGGACGAGCCCGGGCACTTCGCGACCCACGTGGTCCCGGACGCCGGCCCGGAGATGACCGTGCTGGAGCTCCTGGACCGGATCAACGCCCAGCGGGAGGCCGCCGGCGAGGAGCCCATCGCCTTCGACGACGGCTGCCGCGAGGGCGTGTGCGGCAAGTGCGGGGTGACGGTCGACGGCGTGGCGCACGGCCCCGAGCGCAACGCGGCCAGCTGCATGCAGCACCTGGGCGCCTACCGGGACGGGGACCGCGTGCGCATCGAGCCGCTGCAGGCGGCGTCCCTGCCCGTGAAGCAGGACCTCTCGGTGGACAAGAAGGCGCTGCGCCGGGTGGCCAAGGCGGCCAAGTTCCCCGTGGCGATGAAGGCGCTGGCCAACGGCGGCTGCATCAGCTGCGGGGCGTGCATCTCCTCCTGCCCCAACGGCTCGGGGCAGCTGTTCGTGGGCACCATGCTGCGGGAGCTGCCGCCGCTGGCCACGAACGACGCCGAGCGCCGGGAGCGCTCCTCCAAGGTGCTGGCCGCAGCGGAGGACGAGTTCGGCCCGTGCTCCCTGCTGGGCGACTGCGTGGAGGTCTGCCCGGCCGGGCTGCCGATCGAGAACCTCTCGGCGGTGGCGCGGGAGAACCTGCGCAACCGCTTCCCGCGGCGGGCTCCGGACGGCGACTGACACGTTCACGATGGCCTTGTTCCCCCGGGGTCCGACTGCTACGTTCACGAGCACGACACGACGGAGTGTGAGGTGGAGCACGTGAGCGATCAGTCCCGGGGTGTCATCCCCGAACAAGGTGAGTTCGACCACGAGCCGGAGGACCGCGAGCCCGCCCGGGCCCCGGCCCGCACGTGGCTGCTGCGCGGGCTGGGGCTGCTGCTGGCCCTCGTCGTCTGGTTCCTGCTGGGCGGGGCGGACATCTCCGCCGACGCCCGCGTGGTGGGTGCGGTGGCCACGCTGATGGCCGTGTGGTGGATGACCGAGTCCATGCCCCTGTCGGTGACCTCGCTGCTGCCGATCGTGATCTTCCCGGTGCTCACCGCCCTGGAGGTCTCCGAGGTCACCGCCCCCTACGCCAACCCCATCGTGTTCCTGTTCCTGGGCGGGTTCCTGATCGCGATCGCCATGCAGAAGTGGAACCTGCACCGCCGCATCGCCCTGCTGACCCTGCGCCGGGTGGGCACCCACCCGCGGCAGATCATCCTGGGCCTGATGATCTCCACGGCGTTCCTGTCCATGTGGGTCTCCAACACCGCGACCACCCTGATGATGCTGCCCATCGGGCTGTCCGTGCTGACCCTGGTGGTCGAGAACTCCAAGCACGCCGGCACCCGGGCCGAGTCCGCGGCCATGACCGAGGACATCCGCTCCGGCCAGGCCATCAGCGACGTCATCGACGACCGCGACGTGCGTCTGTTCGGCGTGGCCCTGGTCCTGTCGATCGCCTGGTCCGCGACCATCGGCGGGCTGGGCACCCTGCTGGGCTCCCCGCCCAACGCGATCGTGGCCGGCTACATCAGCGAGGAGCTGGGCCGCACCGTGGGCTTCGCCCAGTGGATGATGCTCGGGGTGCCGATCGTGATCGTCTTCATCGGACTGTCCTGGTGGCTGCTCACCCGGGTTCTGTTCCGCTTCCACCTCGAGGAGGTCCCCGGGGGCAAGGAGCTGATCAACCGCGAGATCGCCGCGCTGGGCCCCATGAGCCAGGGCGAGAAGATCGTGCTGGGCGTGTTCGTCACCGCGGCGTTCTTCTGGATCGTGCCCGGGCTGCTCTCCGGGATCGGCGATCTCGGCGAGCAGCTGCCCTTCCTGGAGCTCTTCGACGACACGGTGGTGGCCATCGGCGCCGGCGTGCTGCTCTTCCTGCTGCCCGGGGACAAGCAGGGCAACATGACCCTGGAGTGGAAGGACGCCGAGGAGGGCCTGCCCTGGGGCGTGCTGCTGCTCTTCGGCGGCGGCCTGTCCCTGGCCGCCGCGGTGGCCGGCACCGGCCTGGACGCCTGGTTCGGCGCCCAGGTCACCGGCCTCGGCGCCCTGCCGATCATCCTGCTGCTGGCCGCGGTCGTGCTCATCGTGCTGCTGCTGACCGAGATCACCTCCAACACCGCCACCGCCGCCACCTTCATCCCGATCCTGGGCGGGGTCGCGGTGGGCATCGGCGTGGACCCGATGACGCTGCTGATCCCCGCGGCGCTGGCGGCCACCTGCGCCTTCATGCTCCCGGTGGGCACCCCGCCCAACGCCATCGTCTACGCCACCGGCCAGGTCAAGATCACCGAGATGGTCCGCGGCGGCGTGGTGCTCAACATCGTGGGCGTCATCCTCATCACGCTCTTCACGGTGCTCATCGGCCCGTTCGCCCTGGGCCTGGTGATCTGAGCCGCCCCGTGGCCCGGCACCGCCGGGCCACGGGGCTCCGCCGGCCCGGACCCTCCCGGGCCCGGAAGCCGCACGGCGCTGCGCTGGACGACGCCGAGCCGCACGGCCCCGGGCTGCGAGGCCCTCGGCTACGGGGCCGTGGCGCAGCGGGCCAGCACGGCCCGGGTGAACTCCTCGGTGCTCGCGGTGCCGCCCAGGTCCCCGGTCAGGGTGCCGCCGGCCATGGCCTGCTCGAAGGCCGACTCGAGGTGCCGGGCCGCCTCCTCCTCGCCCAGGTGGTCCAGCATCATGGCGGCGGCCCACATCGTGCCCACGGGGTTCGCGATGCCCTGCCCGGCGATGTCGGGGGCGGAGCCGTGCACCGGCTCGAACATGGACGGGTGGGTCTTCTCCGGGTTCAGGTTGGCGCTGGGCGCCACCCCGATGGACCCGGCGGCCCCGGCCGCCAGGTCGGAGAGGATGTCGCCGAAGAGGTTGGAGGCCACGACCACGTCGACGCTGCGCGGCTTGAGCACCATCCGGGCGGCCAGCGCGTCGATGAGCACCTTCTCGACCGTCACGCCCGGGTACTCGGCCACCGTGGCCTCCACGACCTCGTCCCAGAACGGCATGGTGTGGATGATCCCGTTGGACTTCGTGGCCGAGACGAGCCGGCCGGAGCGCTGCTGGGCCAGCTCGGCCGCGTAGCGGGCGATCCGGGTCACCCCCGCCCGGGTGAACACGGACTCCTGGACGGCCATCTCCTCGGGCCGGCCCCGGTAGAGCCGGCCGCCGACCTCCGAGTACTCCCCCTCGATGTTCTCCCGGACGACGACCAGGTCCAGCTCGTCCAGTCCGCGCAGCGGCGAGGTGACGCCGGGCAGGATCCGGATCGGCCGGAGGTTGACGTACTGGTGGAACTCCCGGCGGATCGGGATCAGCAGCCCCCACAGGGTCACGTCGTCGGGGATGTCCGGGGCGCCGACCGCGCCGAGCAGGACGCCGTCCCCGGAGGCCAGCTGCGCGATGCCGTCGGCCGGCATCATCCTCCCGTGCGCCCGGTAGTGGTCCGAGCCCCAGTCCCGCTCGCGCCAGCGCACCGTGAAGCCGTGCGCGTCCGCCAGGGCGTCGACGCAGCGCAGCGCGGCGGGCATGACCTCCTGGCCGATGCCGTCGCCGGCGATGACGTCGATGGTGTACTGCCGTGTGCCGGTCACAGGATTCCTCCGCAGCGTCGTCGGGACCGCGGAGGCGGCTGCGCTCCACGACTGGTGCCGAGCATAGCCCGCCGGGATCTCCCCGGGGCCCGGCTGGCGCTCCGGCACCCGGAGCCGCAGAATGGAGGGCAGCCATCCCGAGCGGCCGAGAGACCTGGATCGACGACGCCGCAGCAACCGTGGTCGACGTCGCAGGCCGCACGGTGCTACCGCCAGGACCGATGGAGCAGCGCACTCCCGGCACCCGCCGGGACCCCTCTCCGCCCGGGACCGACCAGCGGCACCACTCGCACGAGGAGTCCTTCCCATGGCCGACCACCAGTTCGGGTTCCGCACCCGCGCCCTGCACGCCGGGGGCACCCCCGACGCCGAGCACGGCGCCCGCGCGGTCCCGATCTACCAGACCAGCTCGTTCGTCTTCAAGGACGCCGACGACGCCGCCAACCTGTTCGCCCTGCAGAAGTACGGCAACATCTACTCCCGCATCGGCAACCCCACCGTCGCCGCGTTCGAGGAGCGCATCGCCTCCCTGGAGGGGGGCATCGGTGCCGTGGCCACCGCCTCCGGGATGGCCGCCGAGTTCCTGACCTTCGCCGCGCTCGCCCAGGCGGGCGACCACATCGTGGCGGCCGGTCAGCTCTACGGCGGGACCGTCACCCAGCTCGACGTCACGCTGCGCCGCTTCGGCGTGGACACCACGTTCGTGCACGGCACGGACCCGGAGGACTACCGTGCGGCGCTGCGGCCGAGCACCAAGGCCGTCTACACCGAGGTCGTCGCCAACCCCTCCGGGGAGGTCGCCGATCTCGAGGGCCTGGCGGCCGTGGCCCACGCGGCCGGCGTCCCGCTCGTGGTCGACGCCACGATGACCCCGCCGTACCTGATCCGCCCGATGGAGCACGGCGCGGACATCGTCATCCACTCGGCCACCAAGTTCCTGGGCGGCCACGGCACCACGCTGGGCGGCGTCGTCGTCGAGTCCGGGCGCTTCGACTGGGGCAACGGCAACTTCCCGTCCATGACCGAGCCGGTGCCCTCCTACAACAACGTCTCCTGGTGGGAGAACTTCGGCGAGTACGGCTTCCTGACCAAGCTGCGCTCGGAGCAGCTGCGGGACATCGGCCCGGCGCTGTCCCCGCAGTCGGCGTGGAACCTGCTGCAGGGC
The DNA here is from genome assembly GCF_001580365.1 of Kocuria turfanensis. Lineage (NCBI taxonomy): Bacteria > Bacillati > Actinomycetota > Actinomycetes > Micrococcales > Micrococcaceae > Kocuria > Kocuria turfanensis. Next base: position 1,730,328 of record NZ_CP014480.1, read on the forward strand.
GTCGAGACGCTGCCGCAGCGCATGGACGCCCACCTGGCCAACGCCGCGGCGGTGGCGCAGTGGCTGGCGGAGGACCCGCGGGTCTCCTACGTCAACTACGCGGGGCTGCCCGGCCACCCGCACCACGAGCGGGCCCGGAAGTACCTGCCGCTGGGCGTGGGCTCCGTCTTCTCGTTCGGCGTGACGGCCACCGGCGAGCTCACCGGGCGGCAGGTCGGCGAGCGGTTCATCGAGAACCTGCAGCTGGCCAGCCACCTCGCCAACATCGGCGACGCCCGCACCCTCGTGCTCCACCCGGCCTCCACCACGCACCAGCAGCTCAGTCCCGAGCAGCTGGAGGTGGGCGGGGTGTCCGAGGACCTCATCCGCATCTCCGTGGGCATCGAGGACGCCGAGGACATCCTCTGGGACCTCGACCAGGCCCTCTCCGCGGCCACCGGGCTCGCCCGGGAGTCCGCCCCGACCGTCGAAGGAGCACTCCGATGACCGCCGAGACCCGCACCTGGCAGGGCCCGAGCGCCCCCGAACGGCTGAGCCTGCTGCGCGGCACGGAGTCGATCGCCATCGTCGGGGCGTCGGACAAGCCCTCCCGCGCCTCCTACTTCGTCTCCACCTACCTGCTGTCCTCCTCGCCGTACCGGGTGTACTTCGTCAACCCGGTGCTGCGGGAGATCATGGGCCGGCCCGTCTACCCGTCCCTGGCGGACCTGCCGGAGACTCCCGACCTCGTCGACGCCTTCCGGCGCCACGACGACCTTCCCGACGTGGCGCGCGACGCCGTGGCCGTCGGGGCGAAGACCCTGTGGCTGCAGCTGGGCTCCTGGCACGAGGAGGCCGCACGGATCGCCGAGGAGGGAGGGCTCGACGTGGTCATGGACCGCTGCCTGAAGATCGAGCACGCACGCTTCCACGGCGGCCTCCACCTGGCCGGCTTCAACACCGGGGTCATCTCGGCGAAGCGGCAGGTCCTGTCCTGACCGGTCCTGCCCCGGCACGTCCTGTCCCGGCACGTCCTGTCCGGGCACGTCCTGTCCGGGCACGCGGAACGGCCCCGGAAGCCTGGAGCTTCCGGGGCCGTTCCCGTCCCGAGGGGCCGGTCGCTACACGCGCTCGAGGACGAACGTCACGTCGGCCTTGAGGCTCTGGCTGACCACGCAGTACCGCTCCGTGGCGCGCGCGAGGCGCTCCAGGGCGGTGTCGTCGAGGTCCGCGTCCACCCGGGCGGTCACCACGACGTCCTGGACCCCGACGGGCACGGCGCGGTCGACGCCCAGGGTGCCGCGGGCGTCGAACATGCCGTCGGCGGTCAGCTCGGCCGAGCGCACCTCCACGCCCATGGCGGTGGCGACGCTGCGCAGCGTCACCCCGGCGCAGGCCAGGAGCGCGTCCAGGAGCATGTCCCCGGAGCAGGCGTCGCTGCCGTCACCGCCGGTGGCGGCGTGCGGGCCGCCGCGCACGGGGCCCGCCCAGGTGTCCACCGTGCAGGTCAGGCCGGGGTCCCGGAAGTCCCCGTGGGAGTGCAGGGGCGTGCGGGCCGCCTCGGGCTCCGCCCGGTAGCGGTCCTTGAGCGGGGCCTGGAGCTGTCGGAGTTCCGCGGCGGTCATCTGGGTTCGAGATTCCATGCTGTCACTGTAGAGCGTCCGGCGCGGACGGCACCATGCGGGGCGCCCGCGCCGGACGAGCTCGGCGGACCGGCTCAGCGGACCGGCTCAGTGGATCGGCTCAGCGGACGCGCTCGGCCGCCAGGTCGTCCCAGTACGCGCGGGTGGTCACCACGTCGGTGCCGTCCCACGCCCCGAGCCCGTACAGCCCGGGGACGTCGCCGCTGTGGAACACCGGCTCCAGCCCCTGCTTGCGCTGGGCCTCGTAATTCTTGAGCACGCGCACGGCCACCCCGGCCAGCAGCACCAGGGCGACGAGGTTGATCGTGGCCATGACCGCCATGAAGAGGTCGGCCAGGGACCAGACCAGGTCCAGGGCCAGCACGGCGCCGGCGAAGACGAACACCAGCACGAGCACACGGTAGGCGGTCATCGCCGCGGGCGAGCCGGTGAGGAAGCGGATGTTGGACTCGCCGTAGTAGTAGTTGCCGATCACGGAGGTGAAGGCGAAGAGGAAGATCGCCACGGTGAGGAAGTGCACCGCCCAGCCGCCCAGCTGCAGGGCCAGCGCGGACTGGGTGAGGGAGGCACCCTCCCGGCCGCCGAACTCGGGATCGGACAGCAGCACGATGAACGCCGTGATCGAGCAGATCAGCCAGGTGTCGAAGTACACCCCGAGCGCCTGCAGGAAGCCCTGCTTGGCCGGGTGGGAGACCGACGCGGTGGCCCCCGCGTTGGGGGCCGAGCCCATGCCGGCCTCGTTGGAGAACAGGCCGCGCTTCATGCCCTGGATGATGACGCCGATCAGCCCGCCGGTGACGAACTCCCGGATGCCGAAGGCGCCCTGGAGGATCTGGCCCAGGACGGCCGGGATCTCGCCGATGTTGAGCACGACCACGAGCAGGCCGAGCAGGACGTAGAGCACGGCCATGATCGGGACGACCACCTCGGAGACGGCCGAGATGCGGCGGATCCCGCCGAAGATGATCGCGGCGGTCAGTCCCACGAGCACGGCGCCGACGAGGATCCGGAACCACAGCGCGTCCGCCGCGGCGATGTCGACGCCGAGGGACCCGCCCAGGGCGTCCACGATGGAGTTCGACTGCACGGAGTTGAACACGAACCCGTAGGTGAGGGTGATGACCACGGCGAAGAGCAGCCCCATCCAGCGCGCCCCGATGCCCCGCTCCATGTAGTAGGCGGGCCCGCCCACGTAGCCGGTGGGCGCCTTGATCTTGTAGAGCTGGCCCAGCAGGGACTCCACGAAGGCGCTGGCCGCGCCGATGCCGGCGATCACCCACATCCAGAAGACGGCGCCCGGTCCGCCCAGGCTGATGGCGATTGCGACGCCGGCGATGTTGCCGGTGCCCACGCGGGCCGCGGCGGAGACGGTGAAGGCGCGGAAGGCGGAGATGCCCTTCTTGCCGTCCTCGGCCATGCCGGGCTTGTCGTTGAGCACCCGGAACATCTCCGGGACGAGCCGCAGCTGCACCACTCCGGTGCGCGCGGTCAGGTACAGGCCCACTCCGATGAGGATGGCGAAGACCACGTTCCACACCCAGCCGCCGAGGGTGCCGACGAGGTCGGTGACGAGTTCCATTCCAGCTCCGAACTGTGACGACGCGGTGCCTCGGCAGGGATCTTTGCGGACCCGCGTGAACGGTCAGGACGCAGCGGTTGCGCGCCCCGACGGAACTCTAGTGGAAGTGATGGGCGTCTCGACCCCTCCCCTGCCCCTCCCCCTGCCCCTCCCCCTGCGCCGAGGCTGCGGCCGACGGCGACCGGACGGCGCCCGGTCGCCGTCGGCCGCAACCTCGCGGACGGGGCGGGGTGGGGGTGGGAGGGGTCAGATCACGCGCACCGCGCCCTTGTCCGCGGAGGTGACCATGGAGGCGTAGGCGCGCAGGGCCTTGGAGACCTGCCGCTCCCGCGGCTTGGTGGGGTACCAGGGCGCCGGGCCCCTGGCCTGGCGCCGGGCGGCGAGCGTCGCGTCGTCGACGTTGACCCGCAGCACCCGCTGCGCGACGTCGATCTCGATCTCGTCGCCGGTCTCGATGAGCCCCACGGCGCCGCCGGCGGCGGCCTCCGGGGAGATGTGCCCGATCGAGAGGCCGGAGGTGCCGCCGGAGAAGCGGCCGTCGGTGATCAGCGCGCACTCCCGGCCCAGGCCGAGGCCCTTGAGGTAGGAGGTGGGGTAGAGCATCTCCTGCATCCCGGGCCCGCCCTTGGGGCCCTCGTGGGTGATGACCACGATGTCGCCGGGCTGCACGTTCTTGGAGAGGATCTCGAACACGGCCTCGTCCTGGGACTCCACCACGAAGGCCTTGCCGACGAAGTGGAAGAGCTCCTCGTCGATGCCGGCGGTCTTGATCACCGCCCCGTCCTCGGCGATGTTGCCGTAGAGGATCGCCAGGCCGCCGTCCGCCGTGTAGGCGTGCTCCACGGAGCGGATGCAGCCGTCGGCGGCGTCGGTGTCCAGGGACTCGAACTCGTTGGCGGTGGAGAAGGCCTGGGTGGTGCGCACGCCGCCGGGGGCGGCGTGGAAGAGCTTCCGGGCGCGCTCCGAGGACCGGCCGCTGCGGATGTCCCACTCGTCGAGCCACGTGGCCAGGTCCGGGGCGTGCACAGTGTGCACGTCCTCGTTGAGCAGCCCCGCGCGGCGCAGCTCGCCGAGGATCGCGGGGATCCCGCCGGCGCGGTGGACGTGCTCGATGTGGAACTTCGTGGAGTTCGGGGCGACCTTGCACAGGCAGGGCACCCGCCGGGACAGGGCGTCGATGTCCGGGAGGGTGAAGTCCACCTCGCCCTCCTGGGCGGCGGCGAGGATGTGCAGGATCGTGTTGGTGGACCCGCCCATCGCGATGTCCAGGGCCATGGCGTTCTCGAAGGCGGCCTTCGTGGCGACGTTGCGCGGCAGCACGGACTCGTCGTCCTGCTCGTAGTAGCGGCAGCACAGGTCCACCACCCGGCGGCCGGCCTCGAGGAACAGTTCCTTGCGGGCCACCTGGGTGGCCAGCGTGGTGCCGTTGCCGGGCAGGGACAGCCCCAGGGCCTCGGTGAGGCAGTTCATGGAGTTGGCGGTGAACATGCCCGAGCAGGACCCGCAGGTGGGGCAGGCGTTGCGCTCGATCTGGCCCAGCTGCTCGTCGGTGACGGACTCGTCGACGGCCATGGACATGGCGTCCACCAGGTCCAGGCGGTGCTCCACGACGCCCTCGACGGCCTCGCCGGACTCCATGGGCCCGCCGGAGACGAAGACCACCGGGATGTTCAGCCGCAGCGCGGCCAGCAGCATGCCCGGGGTGATCTTGTCGCAGTTGGAGATGCACACCAGGGCGTCGGCCCGGTGGGCGTTGACCATGTACTCCACGGAGTCCGCGATGATGTCGCGGGAGGGCAGCGAGTAGAGCATGCCGTCGTGGCCCATCGCGATGCCGTCGTCGACCGCGATGGTGTTGAACTCCTTGGCCACGCCCCCGGCCTCCCGGATCGCGGAGGCCACGAGGTCGCCCATGTCCTTGAGGTGCACGTGGCCCGGCACGAACTGCGTGTAGGAGTTGGCGATCGCGATGATCGGCTTCCCGAAGTCGTCGTCGCCCATGCCGGTGGCCCGCCACAGGGCGCGGGCGCCGGCCATGTTCCGGCCGTGGGTCGAGGTGCGGGAGCGGAGGTGGGGCATGGCGCGGCTGCGTCTCCTTGGTCGGGTCCTGGGACGAGGGGCCGGTGGGGCGCACTCCCCGCGCACCGGCCGAGGGCCGGCGCGACCGGGGCGGCCGCCGGAGGTCCGCCGCCCAGAATACGCGCCGCCGCGGCGGCGTCCCGCTTCCCGGACTGCTGTCTCACCATGTGGTCACCGTGGGCCGCTCCTACACTGGGGCGAGAGACGACCCGAAGGAGGACTCCCCCATGAGCCAGCACGCCACGCCCCCGCGGCCGGACGACAACGCCTCCTTCTCCGTGGGCCTGGCGGAGGCGGTCGACCCGCTCGTGATGGCCCTCGACGTCGGCTCCACGGGCAGCCGGGGCGGCCTGCACGACGCCACCGGGACCCCGGTGCGCGGCTACCGGCACAAGATCGAGCACGAGTTCACCACCGGGGCCGACGGCACCTCCGTGATCGACCCCGACCAGGTCACCGAGGAGCTGGCGGCGATCCTCGACCTCGTCCTGGCCGACCCGGCGCTGGCCGGCCGGGTGGCCGGGGTCGCCCTGGACACCTTCGCGTCCTCGCTCGTGGGGGTCGGCGACGACGACGCGGCGCTCACCCCCTGCTTCACCTACGCGGACTCCCGGTGCGCGGAGCAGCTCGCGGCGCTGCGGGCGGAGCTCGACGAGCCCGCGGTCCTCCAGCGCACGGGCACCCGCCTGCACACCTCCTACCTCGCCCCGCGGCTGCGGTGGATCCGCGAGACGGACCCGCGGACGTGGGAGCGGGCACGGCGGTGGATGTCCCTCGGCGAGTACGTGCACCTGCGCCTGCTCGGCACCGCGTGCGCCGGGACCGCCACGGCCGCGTGGACCGGCCTGCTGGACCGGCGCACGGGCCGGTGGGACGAACCGCTGCTGCTCGCCTGCGGACTGGACGCCGAGCAGCTCAGCCCCGTGCTCGACCCGCACGAGCCGATCCCGGACGTCGCGGACTCCGTGGCACGGCGCTGGCCCGCCCTCGAGGGCGCGCGCTGGTTCGCTCCCGTGGCCGACGGGCTGAGCGCCAACCTGGGCTCGGGCGGGACCGACGCCTCGACCCTGGTGGTCTCCGCCGCCACCTCGGGGGCCGCGCGCGTGCTGCTGCACGCGATCCCGGAGCGGGTCCCCAGCGGGCTGTGGTGCTACCGCGTCGACGCGCGGCGGTGCCTGCTGGGCGGGGCCCTCAACGACGTCGGACGGGCGATCGGCTGGCTCGGGGACACGGTGCGGCTGCCGGAGGGCACCACGCTCCAGGACGTCGCCGAGGCGGAGGTCGCCGAGGGCACCCCGGTGGTGCTGCCCTTCTTCACCGGCGAGCGCTCGACCGGCTGGGCCGGCGGCGCCCGGGCGGTGCTGGCCGATGTCACCGCCGCGGCCACCGGCGCGGACCTGGCGCGCGGCGTGCTGGAGGGCGTGGCCGCCTCCTACGCGCGCGTGGCGGACCAGCTCGAGGACGTCGCCGGCGGCGTGGAGCACGTGGTGGCCTCGGGCAGCGCGTCCCAGGACGTGCCAGGGCTGATGCAGATCCTCGCCGACACCCTCGGCAAGCCCGTGGCCCGGGCGGAGTTCAAGCGCGCGACGCTGCGCGGCACGGCCCTGCTCGCCCTCGAGACCCTGGCCCCGGACGTCGAGCGGGCCCGTCCGCCCTACGGCCCGGAGCGCGCGCCGGTGCCGGAGCGGGCCGAGCACTACGGCGCGGTCCGCGCCCGCTTCGAGGAGCTCTACGGCGCGGTCGTCGCCGCCTGACCCGGGTGCCGGGAGACCGGGCCCGGAGCCCGCGGGACGCCCCGGCCGCATGCCGCGGCGGGACCCCGGGACGGGACGCGGGGACGGCACCCCGGGGCGCGGCACCACACACGGACACAATGGTGTACCTCTGTGAAAACCGTGGCCCCGCAGGGAAGCGCCTTCCTACCGTGGGAGTGGGAGCGGGAGCCGGCCGCAGCCGCGGCACCGCCTCCTCCGCCCCGACGCACGGAAGGACGACGATGGACGACACCCTGGGCCGGGAACAGGCCGCCCGGCTGCACCAGGCGCTCGAGGACGCGCGCATCGGCGGTCGCCGGCTCTGGGTGCGCTACCTCGCCCTCGGCGGGACCGCCGGGGAGCTCGAGGTCGAGGGCTACCGGCACGGGTGCCTGGACCTGCCGGTCCGGCAGCGCGATCTGCTGGCCTGGGCGGCCAACACGCTGCTCGACCGCCGCTTCCACCCGCGCGTGCCCTCGAGCGGCGACCTCGCCGGCTCCGTGGGAGCCGGAGCCGGTCGGGAGCGGGGCGACCGGGCCGGCTCCGCCGGCGCGGGCTGAGCACCCGGACCCTGTCCCGCGCAGGGGGTTGACCGCGCCCGGGGACGGTGGAACGCTGGCCTCCATCAACAGTGTGCTTACTGATCGAGGCGGGCCGGATGCGAGCAATGGTGTACCGCGGACCCTACAAGGTGCGCGTGGAGGAACGGGACGTCCCCCGGATCGAGCATCCCAACGACGCGATCGTCCGGGTGACGACGGCGGCGATCTGCGGGTCGGACCTGCACCTCTACCACGGGATGATGCCGGACACCCGGGTGGGGATGACCTTCGGCCACGAGTTCGTCGGAGTGGTCCACGAGGTGGGCTCCTCGGTGGAGCGCCTCAAGCCCGGTGACCGGGTGATGGTGCCGTTCAACGTGTACTGCGGGTCCTGCTGGTACTGCGCCCGGGGCCTGTACTCCAACTGCCACAACGTGAACCCGAACGCCACCGCGGTGGGCGGGATCTACGGCTACTCCCACACGTGCGGGGGCTACGACGGCGGCCAGGCCGAGTTCGTGCGGGTGCCCTTCGCTGACGTGGGGCCCTCGATCATCCCGGACTGGATGGACGAGGAGGACGCGGTGCTGCTCACCGACGCCCTCGCCACCGGCTACTTCGGGGCCCAGCTGGGCGACATCGTGGAGGGCGACACCGTCGTCGTCCTCGGCGCCGGCCCGGTGGGGCTGTTCGCCGCGAAGTCGGCGTGGCTGATGGGCGCGGGCCGGGTGATCGTGATCGACCACCTGGAGTACCGGCTCGAGAAGGCCCGGGAGTTCGCCCACGCCGAGACGGTCAACTTCGCGGAGCACGACGACATCGTGGTGGAGATGAAGAGGACCACCGACCACCTGGGCGCCGACGTCGTGATCGACGCCGTGGGGGCCGAGGCGGACGGCAACTTCACCCAGCACGTGACCTCGGCCAAGCTCAAGCTGCAGGGCGGGTCCCCCATCGCGCTGAACTGGGCGATCGACTCCGTGCGCAAGGGCGGGACCGTCTCGGTGATGGGTGCGTACGGGCCGATGTTCAGCGCGGTGAAGTTCGGCGACGCACTCAACAAGGGGCTGACCCTGCGGATGAACCAGTGCCCCGTGAAGCGGCAGTGGCCGAGGCTGTTCGAGCACATCCGCAACGGCTACCTCAAGCCCAGCGACATCGTGACCCACCGGATCCCCCTGGAGCACATCGCCGAGGGGTACCACATCTTCTCGGCCAAGCTGGACGGCTGCATCAAGCCGCTCATCGTGCCGGGCACCTCCTGAGGAAGGGCACTGCGACCATGACCTCCACCCCGTACACCGCCGGCGAGGCCCGGCGTCCCGTGGACCGCGCGGAGCTGCGGTCCCGCATCCCCGGCTGGGGCGCGGACCTGGACCCGGCCGACCGCCCCTCCGTGCCGAAGCTGCGCTACGACCCCGGCGCCACCGGGGCGCACTGGGAGGTCCCGGAGCCCCAGGAGGAGCGGTGGCCGCGGGAGCGGTCGATCGAGCACGCGCAGCTCACCCCCGTCTTCGGCACCTCCTGCCCGCCCAAGGGCCTCTCCGGGGTGCTCCGCCGGCACGCCTACCGGAGGTACGGCGAGGGCCGGGCCGCGCACTGGCTGATCCTGCTGGCGGCCGACCGGGTCGACGCGTGGGAGAGCCACCTCGTCTCGTTCGCGAGCCTGCGCCCGGACAACCCGATCACCGAGACCGGGGTGCTCAGCGAGTTCTCCCGGCACGGCCTCTCGTCCCGGCGGGGCTCCACGCGCGCCGACCTCTCCCACACGTGGCTGGACCCGGTCGTCGTCGCCGGGCCGTGGGTCCTGGCGGGCGGCGCCGCCGTCGCCGCGGGACGGGCCCTGCTCCGGCGCCGGGGCTGACCCGTCCGGTACGCGCCGCACGCCCGCCGGGCGGGCTTCAGCGCGCGCAGGACCTGACGATGTCCTCCGCCGAGAGCCGGCGCCCGCCCACGTAGTACAGGACGGAGCCCGCCGGCAGCGGGGAGTTCCAGCCGGGGCTGATCACCGCGCCGTCGAGCTGGACGGCGAGCAGGGTCGCGTCGAAGCCGCGGCCGATGCCGGTCTGGAGCTCCCCGACGACCGTCCCCGCGAGCGCGTCGGGCAGCCGGGTGCTGTAGGTGTTGCGGCCACCGTGGGTCATCAGGTCCGCGTACACGGCCGCGATGCCGGGGTCCTGGAGCTCTTCGGTGGCCATCCGCGGCGAGTGCCACTGCACGCACTGCACCGTGCGGTCGAGGTAGGAGAAGTTCCGGGCGCGGACCATGTCGCGCAGGGTCACCACGATGTGGGCGCTGCGGTTCAGGTGGGCCGCGGCCACGGTGAGCGTGAGCGCCTCGTTGTCGTCGCGGGCGTCGACGAGCACCCGGCCCGCGCGGTGGGTCCCGGCGCGGCGGAGCACGGTCTCCTCGGCGAGGTCGCCGCGGACGAAGCCGTGGTCGGGGTGGTCCGGCAGCGGGTTCTCCGCCACCTCGTCCCAGGCGCAGAGCGCGATCGGGAGGACGCCGTCCGCGGTGAGCTCCTGGACGAGCCGCTCGGTGCGTCCGGGCGTGTACCCGAGGATCACGAGGTGGTCCGACAGGTCGAGGTCGAGCTGGCCCTTCATGCGCTGTCCCTTCGCGTTCTCGATGGCCGTGGCGATCTTGGTGAAGAGGGTCGTCAGGGTGGCGATGCCCCCGATGATGACGTAGACGCCGACGAGGTGGCCGCCGAGGGTGGTCGGGAAGAAGTCGCCGTAGCCGACCGTGGACGCGGTGACCACGAACCATCACCAGTAGTTCTCGACCGCGGCGATCGGGTTCTCGGCCGGCTCCGCCCAGGCCATCAGCGGCCAGCTGGTGAGGAAGACCGTGACGACGATCAGCAGGGGCAGCCCCCAGGCCCGGGCGCTGCCCAGCCGGCGGACCAGGCGGGCGAGGAAGAACGGCACGGGTGGATTCTCCTGTCTCGTCGCGGTCCTCGCACCGACCTTACGGGGGTCCGCGCCGGCCGGTGCCCCGACACGAGCGACCACGTCCGGCGGGAGCGACCACGCGATCGCGTGGCGGCTCCCGCCGGACGTGGTCAGTGGGCGGAGCGGGGTCAGTCGCGGTAGAGCAGCAGCGCCTCGCCCTGGCCGCCGCCGCCGCAGAGGGAGACCGCGGCCCTGCCGGAGCCGCGGCGGGAGAGCTCGAGCGCCGCGTGCAGGGCCAGGCGCGCCCCGGAGGCGCCGATCGGGTGGCCGAGGGCCACGGCGCCGCCGTGGATGTTGGCCTTCTCCCACGGGTAGTCGAGGTCCCGCAGGGACTGGATCAGCACGGACGCGAACGCCTCGTTGATCTCGATGAAGTCGAGGTCCTGCACGGACCAGCCGGCCTTCTCGACGGCGGCCTCGATGGCCCGGGACGGCTGGGAGTGCAGGGATGTGTCGGGCCCGGCGACCTGGCCCGGGGCGCCGACGACGGCGAGGTGCTCCAGCCCGTGGCGCTCGGCGTATCCCCGGCTGGTCAGCACCACGGCCGCCGCCCCGTCGGACAGCGGCGAGGAGTTGCCGGCGGTGATGGTGCCGTCCTTCGCGAACGCCGGTCGCAGGCCCCCCATGGACTCGGCCGTGGAGTCCGGCCGGATGCCCTGGTCGGCGTCGACCACGAGCGGGTCGCCCTTGCGCTGCGGGATCGTCACCGGGGCGATCTCCTCGCGGAAGATGCCGTCGGCGGTGGCGCGGGCCGCGCGCCGGTGGCTCTGGGCCGCGACCTCGTCCTGCTCCGCGCGGGAGATGGACCGCTCGCCGTTGCCGGACTCGGTGAGCGAGCCCATGGACACGCAGGCGGCGACGTCCACGAGACCGTCCTTGGCCACGGCGTCCTCGAGCCTGAGGTCGCCGTAGCTCTTGCCCTGCCGCACGCCCGCGGCGAGGTGCGGGGCGTTGGTCATGGACTCCTGGCCGCCGGCCACGACGATCTCGGCCTCGCCGGCCCGGATCATCCGGGCGGCGTTGGTGATGGCCACGAGCCCGGAGAGGCACACCTTGTTCACGGTCTCGGCGGGCACCCCGAGCGGGATGCCGGCGGTGACCGCCGCCTGGCGGGCGGGGTTCTGGCCGGCCCCGGCCTGCAGGACGTGGCCCATGATCACGTAGTCGACCTGGTCGGGGGTGAGGCCGGCGCGCTCGAGCGCGCACGTGATGGCGTGGGCGCCCAGCTCGGCGGCGGTGAGGGACGCCAGCTGCCCCAGGATCTTGCCCTGGGGCGTGCGGGCGCCGGACAGGATGACGACGTCGTCGGCGGTGTTCATCGGTTCTCCTCGGCAGCACCTGGTGCGGTGGACACGGTCTCGGTGGGTACGCTCTCGGTGGGGACGCTCTCGGGGGTGACGTCCTGCAGCTCGGTGCGGAAGGACGCCTCGGTCTTCGCGCGGACCTCGTCCTCGGTGACGCCGGGGGCGAGGCTGCGCAGCACGAGCCCGCCGTCCTCGACGTCGAAGACGCACAGGTCCGTGACGATGCGGTCGACCACGCCCACACCGGTGAGCGGGAGGTCGCACTCGGTCTTGATCTTGGCGGAGCCGTCCTTGGTCACGTGCTCGGTCAGCACGACGACGCGCGGGGTGCCGGCGACGAGGTCCATGGCCCCGCCCATGCCCTTGACCATCTTGCCGGGGATCATCCAGTTGGCGAGGTCGCCCGAGCCGGAGACCTGCATGGCCCCGAGGATCGCGATCTTGACGTGGCCGCCGCGGATCATCCCGAAGGACGTGGCGGAGTCGAAGATCGAGGCCCCGGGCAGCAGCGTGATGGTCTGCTTGCCGGCGTTGATGAGGTCCGGGTCCTCCTCCCCCTCGTAGGGGAACGGGCCCATGCCGAGCACGCCGTTCTCGGACTGCAGCACCACGTTCACGCCCTCGGGCAGGTTGTTGGCCACCAGGGTGGGGATGCCGATGCCGAGGTTGACGTAGTCGCCGTCGGAGAGCTCCACGGCGGCGATCGCCGCCATCTCGTCGCGGGTCCAGCTCATGCGTGGTCTCCGTTCTGCTGGGAGGGCTGCCCGGCCAGGGCGGGGCGGGGGCGGACGGTGCGCTGCTCGATGTCCTTGGGGGCGCCGCTGTACTGCACGACGTGCTGCACGTAGACGCCGGGGGTCACGATGTGGTCCGGGTGGATCTCGCCGACCGGCACGAGGCGCTCGACCTCGGCGACGGTGAGCTTCCCCGCGGTGGCGACGATCGGGTTGAAGTTGCGCGCGGTGTAGCGGTAGACGAGGTTCCCGTCGGTGTCACCGGTGTGGGCGTGCACCAGGGCGATGTCCGCGACGATGCCGCGCTCCTGCACGTAGGTCTCGCCGTCGAACTCGGCGTGCGGCTTGCCCTCGGCCACGAGGGTGCCGACCCCGGTCTTCGTGTAGAAGGCCGGGATGCCCGCGCCGCCGGCCCGGAGCCGCTCGGCGAGCGTGCCCTGCGGGTTGAACTCGACCTCGAGCTCGCCGTCCAGGTACTGCTGGGCGAAGAGCTTGTTCTCGCCCACGTAGGAGGCGAGCACCTTCGTCACCTGGTGGTTCTCCAGCAGCACCCCGAGGCCCTTGCCGTCCACGCCCATGTTGTTGGAGACCACCGTGAGGCCGGTGACCCCGGAGTCGCGGACCGCCTCGATGAGGTCCCGCGGGATCCCGCTGAGCCCGAACCCGCCGACGGCGAGCGTCATGCCGTCCCGCAGGTGCTCCGCCAGCAGCTCGGCGGCGTTGTCGATGACCTTGGACACCCTTGTCCCTTCCTGTCGGTGAACTGTGACCCAGGACTCAATCTAGGAACACCCCACATACCGGTCAACAGGTGCGCCGGGATTCCGCGGACGTTCCTCACCATCCGGCCACCAGGTCCCCGAATGTCCATATAGTGGAGTCCATGACGGAGAAGGTCGGGGCCGGCTCGGGCACCCAGGTGGTCCACCGCGTCGCGCAGCTGCTGCGCGCCGTCGCGGGGCGGGAGCAGGGCAGCACCGTGGCGGAGCTCGCGGCGGCGACCGGGCTGACGCGCCCCACCGTGCACCGCCTCCTGACGGGACTGGCCGAGGAGGGGCTCGTGGACCGCCCCGCCGGCAGCACGGCGTGGCAGCTCGGCCCCGAGCTCTACGTGCTGGGCGCGGTCGCCGCCCACCGCTACCCGATCCGGGAGCTGGCCGGGCCGTCCCTGCGCCGGCTCGCCGAGGCCACGGGGGAGAGCGCGTTCCTCTCGGCGCGCCGCGGACCCGAGACGGTGTGCCTGGCCCGGGTCGAGGGGGCGTTCCCGATCCGCTCCCACGTGCTGTACGAGGGCCTGCGGCTTCCGCTGGGGGTGGCCTCGGCCGGCCTGGCGGTCCTGGCCCACCTGCCGGACGCGGAGGTGGAGCGGATCCTCGCCGCCACGGCCGAGGCCCGCGCCCAGTGGGGCCCGCTGCACACCCCCGAGCGGATCCGCGGGCTGCTGGAGGACGTGCGGCGGGAGGGCTTCGCGGTGAACCCGGGGCTGATCGTGGAGGGCAGCTGGGGCATGGCCGCGGCGGTCTTCGACACGACCGGCGCCCCCGTCTACGCGCTGAGCCTCACGGGGATCGAGCCCCGCTTCGCCGGGGAGCGCCGCGGGCTCCTGGGGCGGGCTCTGCTCACGGAGGCCCACCGGCTCTCCCGGGAGCTGGGCCACCGCTGAGCGGCCACCGGCCCGCTCAGCGCGCCGTCCAGCCGCCGTCCATCGTGTAGGACGCGCCGGTGACCATGGCGGCGTGCGGTCCGGCCAGCCACGCCACGAGGCTGCCGACGTCCTCGGGGTCCACGAGCTTCTTCACCGGCGTCTCGCCGAGCATGATCCGCTCCACGACCTCGGACTCGGGGATCCCGTGCACCTTGGCCTGGTCGGCGACCTGCTTCTCCACCAGCGGGGTGCGCACGTAGCCGGGGTTGACGCAGTTGCTGGTCACCCCGTGCGCCGCCCCCTCCAGGGCCACGGTCTTGGACAGCCCCTCGAGGCCGTGCTTGGCCGCGACGTAGGCGCTCTTGTAGGGGGAGGCCCGCAGCCCGTGCACGGAGGAGATGTTCACGACCCGTCCCCAGCCCCGCTCGTACATGTGCGGCAGGGCCGCGCGCACCAGCAGGAACGGGCTCTCGAGCATGAGCACGAGGATCCGGTGGAAGTCGGCGGGGTCGAAGTCCTGGATCGGGGCGACCTTCTGGATGCCGGCGTTGTTCACGAGCACGTCCACCTCCAGGCTCAGCCCGGCCAGCGCCGCGGTGTCGAGCAGGTCGACGGCCCACGCCCGCCCGCCGAGCTCGTCGGCGACCCGCTGCGCGCCGGCCTCGTCGACGTCGGCCACCACCACGTGCGCCCCGGCGCCCGCCAGGGCGCGGGCCGCGGCCAGCCCGATGCCGCTCGCTCCACCGGTCACCAGCGCGGTGCGGCCCTCGAGGCCGTTGTCCTGGAACATGGGGATCCTTCCTTCCGTCGGCCGCGCCCACAGGGTCCGGGGCGCCGGTCACCGTCACGGTATGTGATCCGGAGCACGACGGCGAGCAGGGGCCCGCGCGTCACACGGCGTCATGCCCGTCACGCGGCTCCCGAATGGCGCAACATCCGGGCCGTGGGATTGGATGGGGTCGTCACCATCCAGAGCGGCCGAGAGACCTGGCTCGACGACGCCGCAGCAACCCGCACGGACGGCCCCCGCGCCCTCCGCCCCGGTGCTACCGCCAGGACCGATGGAAAGGACAGCGCCTCATGCTGCACAGTGCCGACCGCATCCTCACGTCCCACGCCGGCTCCCTCCCCCGGACCCCGGAACTGCTGGAGGCCAACGAGGCGCGCGTCCCGGGCGGGGCCGGCGCCGAGGAGTTCGACCGCCTGCTGCGGGACGCCGTCGTGGACGTCGTGCGCCGCCAGCGCGAGGCCGGCATCGACGTGGTCAACGACGGCGAGTACGGCCACGCGATGACCCACTCGGTGGACTACGGAGCGTGGTGGACCTACTCCTTCGACCGCACGGGCGGGCTCGAGATCGTCGACGACAACGACATCCACGTCCCGAAGCGCTCGACCCCCGGCAACGTGGTGCTCACGAGCTTCCTGGACCGGCGGGACCTCGCCGCCTTCCACGACGCCTACACGGACCCCTCCTCCGGCATCCACCTGGCCGACCCCGACCTGCCGCCGCCCGTGTTCCCGGCCGCGACCGGTCCGATCAGCTACACCGGCCGGGACGCGGTCTCCTCCGACGTCGCCAACCTCACCGCCGCGCTGCGGGAGACGGGGGCGGCCGAGGGCTTCGTCGCCGCCCTGTCCCCCGGCTCGGCCGCGCGGATCGGCAACCACCACTACGCGAGCGAGGAGGAGTTCCTCTACGCGTGGGCGGACGTGCTCCGCGAGGAGTACACCGCCATCCTCGACGCCGGCCTGGTGCTGCAGATCGACGACCCCTCCATCGCCGAGTCCTGGGACCAGATCAACCCCGAGCCGGCCGTCGAGGACTACCGGCGCTTCGTCCAGGTCCGGGTGGAGGCCCTCAACCACGCCCTCCGCGGCCTGCCGCAGGAGCGGATCCGCTTCCACCTGTGCTGGGGCTCCTGGCACGGCCCGCACACCACGGACCTCGAGTTCAAGCACCTGGTGGACCTGCTGCTGTCGATCGACGCGGGCGCCTACTCCTTCGAGGGCGCCAACGCCCGGCACGAGCACGAGTGGAAGGTCTGGGAGGACCACACGCTGCCCGAGGGCAAGCTGATCCTGCCCGGCGTGGTCTCGCACGCCACCAACGTCGTGGAGCACCCCGAGCTCGTCGCCGACCGGATCGAGCGCTACGCGAAGCTCGTGGGGCGCGAGAACGTCATCGCCTCGACCGACTGCGGCCTGGGCGGACGGGTGCACCCGCAGATCGCGTGGGCGAAGCTCGAGACCCTCGCCCGCGGCGCCGAGCTCGCCTCGCGCCGGCTCTGGGCCTGAGCGCCCCGCCCGCCCCGCCCCCGTCACCGCACCCGTCACCCCCCTCCGAGGAGCACCTCCATGACCCTGCAGAACACCGACCGCGTGCAGACCACCCATGTGGGCTCCCTGCCCCGGACCCCGCGCCTCCTGGAGGCCAACCGGCAGCACGCCCAGAGCGCGATCACGTTCGAGCAGCTCACGGACGAGCTCGCGGCGGGCGTCGAGGACGTCGTGCGGCGCCAGCGGGAGACCGGTGTGGACGTGGTCAACGACGGCGAGTACGGGCACACGATGTCCAGCGCCGTCGACTACGGGGCCTGGTGGAACTACTCCTTCTCCCGCCTCGGCGGGCTGACGCCCACGGACGAGGACCGGTGGGCGTCCACGGAGCGCAGACGCTCCTCGCCCGGACACGTCGTGCTCACGAGCTTCCCGGACCGCCGGGACCGGGAGCGGTTCCGGGAGGCGTACGAGGACCCGACGTCGGGCATCCTCACCGGGCGCTCCTCGACCACGCAGCCGAAGATCACCGGGCCGCTGACCTACACCGGTCAGGAGGCGGTGGCCTCCGACGTCCGCAACCTCAAGGCCGCGATGGCGGCCACGGGCGCGGAGACGGGGTTCGTCGCGGCGCTGTCCCCCGGCTCCTGCGCGCGCGTGACCAACGAGTACTACCGCACCGACGAGGAGCTCGTCTACGCGTGCGCCGACGCGATGCGGGAGGAGTACCTGGCGATCACCGCCGCCGGGCTGATCGTGCAGATCGACGACCCCTCCATCGCGGAGTCCTGGGACCAGGTCAACCCGGAGCCCACGGTGGAGGACTACCTGGCCTTCACCCGGCTGCGCGTCGAGGCGCTCAACCACGCGCTGCGCGGGATCCCCGAGGAGCAGGTGCGCTTCCACCTGTGCTGGGGCTCCTGGCACGGCCCGCACACCACGGACCTCGAGCTGAAGCACCTCGTGGACCTCATGCTGACCATCAATGCCGGCGGCTACACCTTCGAGGGCGCATCCGCCCGCCACGCCCACGAGTGGAAGGTCTGGAAGGAGCACCCGCTGCCCGAGGGCCGGGTGATCATCCCCGGGGTGGTCTCCCACTCCACGAACGTCGTGGAGCACCCCGAGCTCGTCGCGGACCGGATCGAGCAGTTCGCCGCGGTGGTCGGCCGGGAGAACGTCGTCGCCTCGACCGACTGCGGACTGGGCGGCCGGCTGCACCCGCAGATCGCCTGGGCCAAGCTGGAGTCCCTCACGGCCGGCGCGCGCCTGGCCTCGGAGCGGCTGTTCGGCTGAGCGGATCCCGCCCGGGCGGCTGGGGCACCGGGACGGCTGGGGCACGGGGACGGCACGGGCACCACGGCCCCGGCGGTCCGTGCCCGGCCGCCCGGCGACCCCTCCCCGCAGAGCGGGCGTCGTCACATTCCCGGCGCAGCATCGGATCGCAGCCCATGCGTAGTGACAGGCGTCACTTTCCTCCGTAGGATCTTCTTGAACTACCGAACGTTCGGTTATTAAGCGTTCGGTTCCGCCGAGGACGACACCGTCCCCGACCACACTGGAGATCCCATGGCGCACGCTGACACCGCCCCGGCCGGGCGGCACGAGATGTCCCACGAGGAGCGCAAGGTCCTCGCGGGCACGCTCGTGGGCACCACCATCGAGTGGTACGACTTCTTCATCTACGCCCAGGCGGCCGCCTTCGTCCTGGCCCCGCTCTTCTTCGAGCCGCTGGAATCGGCCAACGCCGGCCTCGCCCAGGTCGTCGCCTGGGCCTCGCTGGGCATCAGCTTCCTGTTCCGCCCGCTGGGCGCCGTCGTGGCCGGCCACCTGGGCGACAAGTACGGGCGCAAGATCGTCCTCGTTCTCACCCTCGTGGGCATGGGTGCGGCGACCATGCTGATCGGCCTGCTGCCCACCTACGCCACCATCGGGATCTGGGCCCCGATCCTGCTCATCCTCTTCCGCGTGGTCCAGGGCTTCTCCGCCGGCGGCGAGTGGGGCGGCGCGGCGCTGATGTCGGTGGAGCACGCCCCGCGGCACAAGCGCGGCCTGTTCGGGGCCTACCCGCAGATCGGCGTGCCGATCGGCATGCTGCTGGCCACGGGCTTCATGTTCGCGCTCACCTCGATGATGTCCCCCGAGGACTTCCAGGCCTGGGGCTGGCGCATTCCGTTCCTCTCCTCCGTGGCGCTCATCGTCGTCGGCTACCTGATCCGCAAGGCCGTGGACGAGTCCCCGGTGTTCAAGGAGATGCAGCTGCGCAAGAAGGAGTCCTCGGCCCCGCTGGGCCAGCTGTTCAAGCACAACTCCAAGCAGGTCACCCTCGCGGCGCTGATCTTCGCGGCCAACAACGCCGCCGGCTACCTGGTGATCGCCTTCTTCGCCTCCTACGGCGCCAAGTCCCTGGGCATGGACCGCTCCGCGACCCTGATCGCCTCCCTCATCGGCGGCGTGGGCTGGCTGGTGTTCACCATGCTCGGCGGGTGGATGTCCGACCGCGCCGGGCGGGTGCGCACCTTCCAGATCGGCTACGCCGTCATCATCGCCTGGTCGGTGCCGATGTGGTTCCTGCTCGACACCGGGGTCACCTGGATCTTCGCCGCGGCCATCGTGGTGCTCACCGTCGGGCTGGGCCTGTCCTACGGGCCGCAGTCGGCGCTCTACGCCGAGATGTTCCCGGCCCGGGTGCGCTACTCCGGGGTCTCCATCGGCTACGCGTTCGGCTCGATCATCGGCGGGGCCTTCGCCCCGATGATCGCCCAGCTGCTGCTCAACGAGACCGGGATCTCCTGGACCATCGGCGTGTACATCGCCGCCCTGGCGATCATCTCGCTCGTGGCGGTCTCCATGGTGCCCAAGAGCATCCAGGGCATCGACCTGCACGTGCAGGACGTCCATCGCGACTACCTCGCCGAGCACCCCGAGGCCGCCGAGATCCTCACGGCCGCGGAGTCCGCCGAGAAGCGGCGCGACTGATCGCGCGGCCTCCGGCCGCGCACCGAGCCGCCCGCCGGCACCCCACGGGTGCGGGCGGGCGGCTCCACCCGTGCAGGACCTCCCCGAGCACATCCCGCTCCCACCCCGGGACTCCTACCGGAGCCCCACCGAAAGGACTCCGCCCATGACCCCCGACTCCTCGCTGCCCACGGTCTCGACGGCGGTGGCCGATGTGCTGGCCGCGCGCACCGATCACCTGTTCGGGCTGATGGGCAACGGCAACGCCCACCTGATCAGCCACCTCACCTCCGCCGGCTTCGGCTTCACCTCCGCCCGGCACGAGGCCGCCACGGTGACCATGGCCGATGCCTACCACCGGGCCACCGGCCGGGTCGGGGCGGCCACCACGACCTACGGGGCCGGGTTCACCAACACCTACACCGCCCTGGCCGAGGCCCGCCTGGCCCGCATCCCCCTGGTCCTCGTCGTCGGTGACGCCCCCACCACCGGGGCGCGGCCCTTCGACATCGACCAGACCGGCGCGGCCGCCGCGGTGGGGGTCACCACCCTGATCGCCACCCCCGCAAACGCGGCGGCGATCACCCACCGGGCCTTCGACCTGGCCGCCCGGACGGTCCAGCCGGTGGTGCTGGCGATCCCCTACGACTGCGCCACCGCCGCCCTGACCGAGCCGGTGGACCTGGAGCCGCTGCCGGCCAAGGAGGCCTGGCAGCCCGGCCCCGAGGAACTGGACCGGATCGCGGGACTGCTGCGCACCGCCGACCGCCCGCTGATCCTGGCCGGGCGCGGGGTCCTGCTGGCCGGGGCCACCACCGAACTGGCCGAGCTCGGGGACCGGCTCGGGGCCCTGTTCATGACCTCGGTCATGGCCGTGGGCGCGGTGGACTCCCCGTGGAACCTGGGCATCGCCGGGGGCTTCACCCGCGACCACCGCCTGGCCACCGCCCGCCAGGCCGATCTGGTGCTGGTGGCCGGGGCGAGCCTGAACGCCTTCCAGTCCCGCTACGGCACCCTCTTCGCCGAAGGCACCCGGATGATCCGCATCGACAACGAACCGGCCGAGGCGATGGCCCACCCGGCCGTCACCGACTACCTCCGCGCCGACCTCCAGGTGGCCCTGGCCGGGCTGCTGGCCCGCACCCCGGCCGCCGACCCGGCCCGCACCTGGCGGGCGGGAGCCCCCGAGGTCGCCGGGGAGACCTACCGCTCCTCGGCCCCGATCGAGGACCCGGCCGAGTACGGCCCCGACGGCCGGCTCAACCCCAGGGCCGTGGTCGCCGCCCTGGAGGACATCCTCCCGAGGCAGCGGTCGGTGGTGATGGACGGGGGCCACTTCATCGGCTGGGCCCCGATGTACCTCACCGTGCCCGACCCGCAGGCCATGGTCCTGGTCGGCACCGCCTTCCAGTCCATCGGCCTGGGCTTCGGCGCCGCCGCCGGGGTCTCGGTCGCCCGCCCCGAGCGCACCACCGTGTTCGTCACCGGTGACGGCGGGGGCCTGATGGGCCTGGCCGATCTGGAGACCTTCCTGCGCGCCACCGCCCGCGGGGTGATCGTGGTGCTCAACGACTCCGCCTACGGCGCCGAGCTGCACCAGTACGCCGCCAAGGGCCTGGACCCCACCGCGATGCTCATCGACGAGGTCGACTTCGCCGCCCTGGGCCGGGCGATGGGCGCGGCCGGGACCAAGGCCACCACCCTGGCCGACCTCACCGCGCTCACCGACTGGCTGGACACCCACGACGAGGGCGTCTTCGTCCTCGACGTGGCCATCTCCCAGCAGGTGGTCGCCGAGTTCATGACCGCCTCCCTCACCGCCGGCAAAAGGCTCTGACCCCCGGTCAGCCCGCCCCGCCGACCGGGGGACCCGCCTCCACCGCCCGCACGAAGTCCGCGCACCGTCGCGGCCACTGCGCCAGCCCACCGGGGGTGCCCGCCACGTGCAGGGCATCCCCGGGCAGGGCCTCGCGCAGCGCCTGGGCGGTCGACAGCGGATGGGTGGGATCCTCCGACCAGGCCAGCACCAGGGTCGGCAGCCCGATCCGGGCCAGCTCGTGGACCGGCGGCAGATCGGTGGCGGCGGCGCCGCGCAGCACGGTGGGGAGCAGACCGGGGTCGATGCGCGGCGGGTGCGTCGCGCGGTCGGCCACGGCCGGCGGGCGGGGCGCGGCCCGCCCGGCCCGGAGGTAGGCCTCCAGGCCGTGCCGCTCCACCAGCTCCGCCCCCCGCCGGTACGCCGCCGCCTGGCCGCGGCGGGAGGCCCACGCCGTGGACGGCACGCACAGGGTGAGGGAGCGGAAGCGCTCGGGCCGGGCCAGGGCGGCGTACAGGAGCGTGGCCGCCCCCATGGAGGGGCCGATGCCGTGCACCGGTTCCCCGGGCACCACGGCGTCCAGCAGGTCCAGCAGGTCCGCGGCCAGTCGCGGCCAGGACCAGTCCTCCGCCACCGGTTCCGCCGCGGAGCACCCGTGCCCGCGGGCGTCGTAGCGCACCGCGCGGTGCCCGGCCAGGCCGGAGGCCAGGTCCAGGCCCCCCGCGGCGTTGGAGGCCCGGTCGGACAGCAGCCCGTGCAGCTGCACCACCGGCGGGCCGGAACCGGTCACGTCGTAGGCCAGTCGGCAGCGGTCGAGGTCGAGCGTCGGCATGCGGCCACGCTACGCCTGCATCGTGGACGCCGCTGGACCGCACACGCGTCCCGGGTCAGACTGCCCCTGACGCGATCGAGAGGTGCCCATGCGGCTGACCAACATCACGCACGCCCGGCTGCCCGAGGGGCGGCTCTCCAGCTGCACGGTCCCGGTCACGCGCACCGGCCGGCGGCTGCCGGTGTCCTTCGACCAGGGCATGCACGTGGGCGCCGGCTCCCGCCCGGGGACGTGGATGGGCGTGGCCCTGGAGCTGCCCGCCCCGGTCCGCACCGAGGACCTGGGCCAGGCCTGGGCCGGTGTCGTGGCCCGCCACCACACGCTGCGCACCGTGTTCTCCACCGGCGACGACGGCGCCGTCCTGCTGCACGAGGTCGGCGACGCCGTGCACCCGCGGTGGGCCCGCCACGACGTCGGCCCGGCCGGGACCCGGGCGGCCCTGCAGGAGCTGGTCGACGACGCCTGTTCGCCCCTGGCCCGGCCCTCCCACCGGCTGTGCCTGGTCGAGCCGCCGGACGGGCCGGTCGTCGTCCTGCTCGCCGCCGACCACGCCCACGTGGACGCGTGGTCCCTGCCCGTGCTGGTGCGCGACCTGCTCGACGCCCTGGCCGACGTCCGTGCCGGGCGCCCGCCCGGCACCGGCCGGCCCCCGGTGGCCTCCTTCGCCGAGCACACGCGCGAGCTGGCGGCCCGCCCCGCGGCCCCGGCGCGGGTCGCACAGCGGTGGGGGCGGATCCTCGCCGACGGCGGGGGCACCATACCGGTCTTCCCGCTCCCGCTGGGCGACCTCGCGCGCCCCGCGCCCGAGACCGTGACCACCCTGGAGGTCCTCGACGCCCGCGCGCTGGCCCGCCTGGAGGCCCGCGCCGAGGTGCTCGGCGTGCGGCTCCTGGCGCTGCTGGTGTCGGTGCTGACGCGGGCGACCCTGGAGCTGGCCGGGCGGCCGCTGCGCGCCGTGCTGCCGGTGCACAGCCGCACCGACCCGCGGTGGCGCGACGCCGTGGGCTGGTTCATCACCAACTCGGTGCTCGAGTGCGCCGACGCCGATCCCCGGGCCGGTGCGGCCGCCGTGCGCGAGGCCCTGGAGCTGGGCTCCCACGCGCTCGAGCCGATCCTGCGCCCGCACGGCGGCATGCCCGTCCCCGCGGGCATGTTCATGCTCTCCTACATGGACTACCGGCGCCTCCCGGTGAGCCTGCCCGCGGAGCTGCGGGCCCAGCACGTCTCCGCCTCGGCGCCGGCCACGGGCGTGCAGGTCTGGTTCGTCGTCGGCGAGGACGGCCTGCACCTGCGGGCCCGCTTCCCCGGCACCCCGGCGGCCCGGTCCTCGGTGGAGGCCTGGCTCACCGCGGTCTGCGAGGGACTGCGCGCGGAGGCGTCCGCCGCGCCCCCGGACCGGCGGAACGGCCCCGTCCCGGACCGCTAGGGCGCGGCGGGCCCGACCGCCTCCGGCTCCTTCTGCCACGGCCACCGCCCGGTGATCTCCAGCTCCAGGGACCAGCTGAGGAAGGTGCGCACGAGCACGATGAGCGCCAGCACCCCCACGGACTCGAACGTGGGGGTGATCGCCACGGTCCTGATGATGTCCGCGGCCACGAGCAGCTCCAGGCCCAGCAGGATCGAACGGCCCAGCCGCTGCCGGTAGTTCACATAGGTGTCGCGGCCTCCGCCCCGGCGGCCCAGCAGCTCCCGTCCGGCCAGCAGGGACGCCACCACCGCCCCGATCACGATGGCGACGACCCCGGCGACGTCGACGACCTCCCCGACGAGCTCCATGGACTCCTGGAAAGACATCCTGCACCTCCGGTGACTCCGGCGGTCGACGCCGGATCGTGTCTGCACTGACTCTGCACTGACTCTGCACTGACTCTGCGCTGGATCTGCGCTGAAGACGCCAGGATCTCACGGACGCGGTCTCTGTTGACCCGGCGCGCGCGCTCGTGGGATCGTAAGGTGAACGAACGGTCGGTTATTGCTGGGCACCGTCGCCCGCGACCGGCCCTCCCCGTCGCGACAGGAGTTCTGCCATGTCCTCAACCCCTCAGGCCTTCCTCGTCGGGGGCGCGCGCACCCCCGTGGGCCGGTACGGCGGCGCGCTCTCGAGCGTGCGCCCGGACGATCTCGCGGCCCTGGTGGTCAAGCACGCGGTCACCGACGCCGGGATCGACCCCCACGACGTCGACGAGGTGATCCTGGGCAACGCCAACGGCGCCGGCGAGGAGAACCGCAACGTGGCCCGCATGGCCTGGCTGCTGGCCGGCTTCCCGGACACCGTCCCGGGCATCACGGTCAACCGGCTGTGCGCCTCGGGCCTGTCCGCGATCATCATGGCCTCGCACATGGTCAAGGCCGGGGCGGCGGACATCGTCGTCGCCGGCGGGGTGGAGTCCATGTCCCGGGCCCCGTGGGTGATGGAGAAGCCCGCCACGGGCTTCGCCAAGCCGGGCGAGGTCTTCGACACCTCGATCGGCTGGCGCTTCACCAACCCGCAGTTCAAGAAGCAGGACAAGATGACCTACTCCATGCCGGAGACGGCCGAGGAGGTCGCCGCCGTGGACGGCATCACCCGCGAGGACGCCGACGCGTTCGCCGTCGCCTCCCACGAGAAGGCGATCACCGCGATCGACGCCGGCCGGTTCGCCCCCGAGATCGTGCCGGTGACCGTCACGGGCCGCAAGGGCGCCGAGACGGTCGTGGACACCGACGAGGGACCCCGCCCGGGCACCACCGCCGAGGTGCTCGCCAAGCTGCGCCCCGTGGTGGCCCACGGCTCGGTCGTCACCGCCGGGAACTCCTCCTCCCTCAACGACGGCGCCTCGGCGATCCTGGTGGTCTCCGAGCGGGCCGCCGAGAAGTACGGGCTGGCCGCCCGCGCCCGGATCGTGGACGGCGCCTCCGCCGGCGTGGCCCCGGAGATCATGGGCATCGGCCCCGTCCCGGCCACGCAGAAGGTGCTGGAGCGCACCGGGTGGGGCATCGACGACCTCGGCGCGGTCGAGCTCAACGAGGCCTTCGCCAGCCAGTCCCTGGCCTGCATCCGCCGCCTCGGCCTCGACGCCGGCACCGTCAACAACGACGGCGGGGCCATCGCGCTGGGCCACCCGCTGGGCTCCTCGGGTTCCCGGCTGGTCGTGACCCTGCTGGGCCGCATGGAGCGCGAGGGCGCGGACCGCGGTCTGGCGACCATGTGCGTGGGCGTGGGCCAGGGCACCGCGATGCTCGTGGAGAAGCTCTGATGGTCGGCCCCAGCGAGATCCTGGGCGGGGAGTTCACCGCCCTGCGGCTCGAGGAGCGCGAGGACCGCCTGCACGTGGTCCTGGACCGGCCCGCCGTGCGCAACGCCATCGACGCGACCATGGTCGAGGAGCTGCACACCGTGTGCGGCTACCTGGAGCGGCACCCGAAGATCCTGCTCCTCTCCGGCACCGAGGTGAACGGGAAGGGGGTCTTCGCCTCCGGCGCGGACATCGGCCAGCTGCGCGAGCGCCGCCGCGACGACGCGCTGCAGGGCATCAACTCCCGGATCTTCGCCCGGATCCACCAGCTGCCCATGCCCGTGATCGCCGCGATCGACGGCTACGCGCTGGGCGGCGGCGCCGAACTGGCCTACGCGGCGGACTTCCGGATCGCGACCCCGCACCTGCGGATCGGCCAGCCGGAGACGAACCTGGGCATCATCGCCGCGGCCGGCGGGCTGTGGCGGCTCAAGGAGCTCGTCGGCGAGCCCGTCGCCCTGGACATCCTGCTCGCCGGGCGGATCCTCGACGCCGCCGAGGCCCTGGAGCTGCACCTGGTCACCGAGCTGCACGAGCCCGCCGAGCTGGTGGGCGCGGCACACGCGCTCGCGGACCGGATCGGCGCCCAGGACCCCCTGGCCGTGCGCATCTCCAAGCGGGTCTTCGCCGCCCCGCCGTCCGCCCACCCGCACATCGACGAGCTGGCCCAGGCCGTGCTCTTCGAGTCGGAGGCGAAGTTCGACCGCATGCAGGCCTTCCTGGACCGCAAGAAGAAGTAGGAGCAGCAACCGATGACCGAGAAGCACGCACTGGCCGTCCCCGCCGCCGTCGGCGTCCTGGGCGGAGGCCGCATGGGCGCGGGCATCGCCCACGCCTTCCTGCTCGCCGGGGCGCAGGTGACCGTCGTGGAGCGCGACGGCCCGGCCGCCGAGGCCGCCCGGGAGCGGATCGAGCGGGACCTGGCGAAGTCGCTGGAGCGCGGGAGCGTGGACGGCAACCTGGACGAGTGGTCCGAGCGCCTGACCGTGTCCCTGGACTCCGCGGACTTCGCCGGGTGCGACCTCGTCGTCGAGGCCGTGCCCGAGTCCTGGGACCTGAAGGTCTCGGCGCTGCAGCAGGTCGAACGGCACCTGGCCGGGACCGCCTGGCTGGCCACGAACACGTCCTCGCTGTCCGTGGACGGTCTGGCCGGGCAGCTGACCCGCCCCGAGCGGTTCTGCGGCCTGCACTTCTTCAACCCGGTGCCGGCCTCCAAGCTCGTGGAGGTCGTGGTCTCGGAGCACACCGGCGAGGAGCTCAAGCGGCTGTCGGTGCAGTGGGTCGAGGGCCTGGGCAAGACTCCGGTGGTGGTCAACGACGCCCCCGGCTTCGCCTCCTCCCGGCTGGGCGTGGCGATCGCCCTCGAGGCCATCCGCATGGTCGAGGAGGGCGTGGCCTCCCCCGCGGACATCGACAACGCCATGGTCCTGGGCTACAAGTTCCCGGTGGGCCCGCTGGCGCTCACGGACATCGTGGGCCTGGACGTGCGGCTGGGCATCGCGGAGTACCTCGAGTCCGAGCTCGGTGAGCGCTTCGCGCCCCCGCAGCTGATGCGGGACATGGTCGCCCGCGGCGAACTGGGCCGCAAGACCGGCAAGGGCTTCTTCAGCTACGACGGGTAGCGCCCTCGTCCGCACCCGCCGGCTCTGCCCGGGGCCGCTCGGATCCTGCCGGGGCCCGGGCGGAGCCGGTGCCCGCAGGTGCCGGGGACCAGCGCGGGCGACGTGCCGGAGGAGCGCGTCGTCGGGGGCAGGGCCTACCGTGGGGGCATGGACGCGCAGCCCGGGACCCCGGCCCCGTGGGAGGGAGCGATCAACGCCCGGCTCCTGGCCGGGGACGTGTGGCGGATGGGCCGCTCGGAGCGGCTCACGCCCGCGGGCTGGCGGGCCGCCGCGGCGGACGGGGTGCGCACGGTCGTGGACCTGCGCAACGCCGGCGAGCGCCGGCGCCGGCCCACCGATCCGGTGGACGAGCCGGCGGCCCGGGCGGGCATCACCGTCCTGCACCGCCCCACGGAGGACCCTGCCCACCCGGAGTTCACGCTCGTGGGCACCCCGTACCTGAACCACCCGCGCGGCTACCGCGACTACCTGCGGCTCTTCCCGGGCCCGATCGCCGCGGCGGTGCGGGCGGTGGCGACCGCCGAGGGCGCCGTGGTGGTGCACTGCTCGGCCGGGCGGGACCGGACCGGGGTGCTCGCCCTGCTGCTCCTGGGCCTCGCCGGGGCCTCCCCGGGGCGCCTGCTCGCCGAGGACGAAGCGGCCGCGCGCGGGATCAACGAGTGGCACCGGGTCTCGCCCGTGCCCCATCCGGTCGAGCGCCACCATCCCGAGGAGGAGCTGGCCGGGCTGCTCGCCGGGCGCCGGGCCGCCCTCGCCGAGCTGGTGGCCGGGCTCGACGCCGAGCGCTATCTCCGCGAGGCGGGGGTGCCCGCCGGGGAGCTGGCAGCCCTGCGCCGTCGGCTCGGCCACCCCGCCCCCGGCGCCTGACTCCGATGCCTGACTCCGGCCCCTGACTCCGGTGCCTGACTCCGGCCCCTGACTCCGGTGCCTAGCTCCGGTCCTTGAGGAAGTTCGTGATCCGCACCGTGCACAGCCGGGTGCCGTCCTCGTGCGCGATCACCACCTCGTGGCAGGTGAGGGAGCGGCCCAGCTGCAGGGCGGTGGCCGTGGCCGTCACGGTGCCGGTGCGGGAGGACCGGTGGTGGGTGGCGTTGACGTCGACCCCCACGGCCACCTTGCCCATCGTGGACGCGTGGATCACCGCCGCCCAGGAGCCCACGGCCTCCCCGAGCGCCACCATGGCCCCGCCGTGCAGCAGACCCAGCGACTGCCGGTTGCCTTCCACGGGCATCGTGGCGACCACCCGCTCCGCCGACTGCTCGAGGACGGTGACGCCCATCTTCTCGTCCAGTTCGCCCAGGACGATCCGCCAGGGCTCGGGGCTCGCGCTCATGGCACTCCTCGGTGGCAGGGGACGGGGACCGCAGATTCCCTGTGGTCCCCGGGTGTGACGTACGTTATCGTGGTCATAATACCGAACGATCGGTCAGGAGGCCGGGGCGGGACCTCCTCCCGGCCCGGCACGCACCCGAGCGAAAGGACCACCCACCGTGGCAGCACAGACCCAGACCGTCCTCCCCAGCTACCTGCGGGGCCGGTGGTGGACCCCGGAGGACCCGCAGCGGATCACGGAGGTCGCCGACGCCTCGACCGGCGAGATCGTGGCGCGGGTGTCCACCGACGGCATCGACATCGCCTCCGCGGTGGAGTACGGCCGCACCGTGGGGCAGCACTCCCTCGGGGAGCTCACCATCCACGAGCGGGCGCTGAAGCTCAAGGAGCTCGCGCAGCACCTCACCGAGCACAAGCAGGAGCTCTACGACCTGTCCTACGCCACCGGCGCCACGCTCAAGGACCACTTCTTCGACGTCGACGGCGGCATCAGGACCCTCTTCACGTTCTCCTCCAAGGGCCGGCGCGAGCTGCCCAACGCCAACGTGATCGTGGACGGCGCCGTGGAGCAGCTCTCGAAGGACGGGTCCTTCCTGGGCGAGCACATCTACACCCGGATGCCCGGCGTGGCCGTGCAGATCAACGCGTTCAACTTCCCGGTGTGGGGCTTCCTGGAGAAGTTCGCGCCGGCCTTCCTCGCCGGCATGCCCACCGTGGTCAAGCCCGCGACCCCCACCGGCTACGTCACCGAGGCCTGCGTGCGTCTGATGGTCGACTCCGGGATCCTGCCCGAGGGCTCGCTGCAGCTGGTCTCCGGATCCGCCCGGGACCTGCTCGACCACCTGGACTACCGCGACCACGTGGCCTTCACCGGCTCCGCCGGCACCGCGCAGTCGCTGCGCAACCACGACAACGTGGTCAACGGCGGGGTCCGGTTCACCGCCGAGACGGACTCCCTCAACGCCGCCGTCCTCGGCCCCGACGCCACCCCGGACACCCCGGAGTTCGAGGCGTTCGTCAAGGCCGTGTTCGTCGAGATCACCGCCAAGGCCGGGCAGAAGTGCACGGCGATCCGCCGCGTCATCGTCCCGCAGGAGCGCGTGGAGGACGTCGTGGCGGCCGTGGCCCAGCGCGTGCAGCAGCGCGTGGTGATCGGCGACCCCCGCACCGAGGGCGTCACCATGGGCGCCCTGGCCTCCAAGGAGCAGCAGTCGGAGGTCCGCAAGGCCGTGGAGCGCCTCGTGGCCGCCGGCGGCACCGTCCGGCTCGGCGGGCCCGACGCCTCCGTGGGCGGGGCCGACACCGAGGCGGGAGCCTTCTTCCCCGTCACGGTCCTGTCCTTCGACGACCCCGAGACCCCGGAGGTGCACTTCGTCGAGGCCTTCGGTCCGGTGACCTCCGTGCTCGGCTACACCGACGTCGACGACGCCGTGCGGCTGGCCGCGCTCGGCGGCGGCTCGCTGGTGGCCACCGTGTGCACGAACGACGGCGCGACCGCCGCCCGGTTCGCCGCCGGCATCGGCTCCCACCACGGGCGCGTGCACTTCCTCAACCGCCAGGACGCCAGGACCTCCACCGGCCACGGCTCCCCCATGCCGCACCTGGTCCACGGCGGCCCGGGCCGCGCCGGCGGCGGCGAGGAGCTGGGCGGGGTGCGCGGCGTCAAGCACTACATGCAGCGCACCGCGATCCAGGGGCCCCCGGACATCCTCACGGCCGTCACCGGCGTGTGGCACCGGGGCGCCGCGGCGAACACGGTGACCCGGGAGGCGGTCGAGAGCGGCACCGGCGAGCACCCGTTCCGCAAGTCGCTGGAGACCCTGCGGATCGGCGACCAGTTCGCCTCCGAGCTGCGCACGGTGACCCTGGAGGACATCACCGAGTTCGCGGAGCGGACCGGGGACACGTTCTACGCGCACACCGACGAGGAGGCGGCCACGGCCAACCCGTTCTTCCCCCGGCGGGTGGCCCACGGCTACCTGCTGGTCTCCTGGGCGGCCGGGCTGTTCGTGGAGCCCGCCCCGGGGCCCGTGCTGGCCAACTACGGGCTGGAGAACCTCCGGTTCATCACCCCGGTGACCTACGACGACGCCGTCCGGGTGACCCTGACCGCCAAGCAGATCACTCCGCGCGTGACCGACGAGTACGGGGAGGTCCGCTGGGACGCGATCCTGCACAACCAGCACGACGAGATCGTGGCGACCTACGACGTGCTGACCCTGGTCGCGAAGACCTGGCCGGTGGCGTGACCACCTGACCGGCCCCCGGACCCCCGGCTCGCTGAACTCCGGCCCGCCGGGCCCCCGGGGCTCCCTCGAGTCCCCAGCAACGGCGCGATCCCCCACGCAACGGCGTGGGGGATCGCGCGCGTCCTGGGGGCTCGGCGGGCAGCTGCCCGCAACAGGGGGGACTCGGCGGGCAGTCGCGCGCGACAGTGGGGACTCGGCGGGCGACCACCCGCGCCGGTGGGGGCTCGGCGATGGCGGACCGTCGGGCCGTCAGGGCGGTGGGGCGTCAGGCCCCCAGGATGCAGAACTCGTTGCCCTCCGGGTCGGCCAACACCACCCAGGAGTCCGTCCCACGGCGGTCGTCGACCACCTCGGCGCCCAGTTCCACCGCGCGCGCGACCTCCTCCTCGCAGGTGCCGCCCTCGTCGGGCCGCAGGTCGAGGTGGAGCCGGTTCCACGCCGGGCCCTTGGGCTCCCGGACGCCCTCCGAGAAGAACAGCAGGCGGAAGCCCTCCGGGCTCTCCAGCCAGCACTCCGTGTCGCCGGGACGGCACTGCCCGCCGAGGGGCCAGCCCAGCAGCCGGTGCCACCACCGGGCCTGGGCGCAGGGGTCCAGCGCGCTGACGGTCGTGCGCGACAGTCGTACTCCCACGGTGCCTCCCGGTGCACTGGGTCGGGGCGGGCAGGCCTGCGGCGCGTCCGCCCGGGGACGTGGCACCAGTGCGCTCGAACGCCTCCCCGCCCTCACCGCGCCACGCCCGGTCGCCCTGTGGCCTTCCCTCGCGCACTCCCCCGCCCCCCTTCCGTCGAGTCCCCACGAACAGCGCGATCCCCCACGCAACGGCGTGGGGGATCGCGGGTGATCTGGGGACTCGGCGGGCAACCACCCGCCACCGTGGGGACTCGGCGGGCAACCACCCGCCACGATGGGGACTCGGCGGAGGGCCGACCGGCGGGTCAGGGGGCGCGCAGGCCCGAGAAGGCGAGCGCGACCACGGTGTCGGCCAGCCCGTCGTCGGGCTTGTCCGGATCCGGGCGGTACCAGTCGACGATCGAGTTGATCATGCCCAGGAGCAGGCGGGAGGCGGAGCGGCCGCTGAGGTCGCGGCGCAGGTCGCCCTCCTCCTGCGCCTGCTCGATGAGCGCGCCGACCCGGCGGGTGACCGTGCGACGGCGCTCGAGCGCCCGTGTCTCGACCTCCGAGTTCCCCCGCAGCCGCAGCAGCAGGGTCACGTACGGCATCTGCTCCACGAGCACGTGCACGGTCCCGCGGATCACCTGTTCGAGCCGCTGGACCGCGGGGGCCTCCGTCCGCTCCGCGGCGGCCAGGACCTCCTCGAGCGCATCGAGGGCCCGGTTCAGCGCCTGTTCGAGGATCTCCTCCTTGGACTCCACGTGGTGGTAGATCGCGGACTTGGAGATGCCCAGGTGCTTGGACAGGGTGCCCATCGAGGTGGCGTCGTAGCCGTGGACGTTGAACACCTCGACGCAGACGTCGAGCAGCGTCTCACGGTCGTAGCCGGGCCGACCGCGGCGCGGCGCCCCGCTGTCCGGTGGTGCGGACGCCGGTGCGTGGGACATGGGGACCTCGATCTCGACGATGACGGGGTGGGCCGAGCAACGATCTTATGACGCGGCCGGCCCCCGGGGGTCCCGGGGGCTGTCGCGGAAGGTCTCAGGGGAGGCGGCTCACGCCTTGTCCCGGTGGTCGTAGACGCGGCGCAGCTTGCCGGAGGAACGGGCGAGCGTGCCCGGCTCGGCGATCCGGATCGAGGCCGAGGAGCCGATCTTCGTCTTGATGGCGTGCAGCAGCTTCTGCCCGCCCGCCTCGGCGGCCTCGACGGTCACCTGCTCGCGCCGCTCGATGTTGATGGTCATCTGGTCCATCCGGTGCGGGCGGGTGATCTCGAGCGTGAAGTGCGGGCTCAGCTCCGGCACCTGCAGGGCCAGCTCCTCGATCTGGGAGGGGAACAGGTTGACCCCGCGCAGGATGATCATGTCGTCGGAGCGGCCCGTGATCCGGCCCATCCGCCGGTGCCCGGGCCGGTCCGTGCCGGGCAGCAGACGGGTGAGGTCGTGGGTGCGGTAGCGGATGATCGGCAGGGCCTCCTTGGTGAGCGCCGTGAACACGAGCTCGCCGGGCCGGCCGGTCTCCTGCACCTCGTCCGTGAAGGGATCGATGATCTCGGGGCGGAAGTGGTCTTCCCAGATGTGGGAGCCGTCCTTGGACTGCGCCGACTCCCCGGCCACGCCCGGGCCCATGACCTCCGAGAGTCCGTAGATGTCGCACGCGTCGACCCCGAACGTGGTCTCGATCTCCCGGCGCATCTCCTCGGTCCACGGCTCCGCGCCGAGCACGGCGGTGCGCAGCGAGGTCTCGCGCGGGTCCAGCCCCAGCTTCCGGAAGCCGTCGGCGATGGTCAGCAGATACGTGGGGGTCGAGAGGATGGCCTGGGGCTCGAAGTCCCGGATCATCTGGACCTGCTTCTCGGTCTGCCCGCCGGACATCGGGATGACCGCACAGCCCAGGCGCTCGGCGCCGTAGTGGGCCCCGAGCCCGCCCGTGAACAGCCCGTAGCCGTAGGCGTTGTGCACCTTGTCCCCCGGCCGCACGCCCGAGAGGCGGAAGCAGCGTGCCACGAGGCTCGCCCAGGTGCTGATGTCGTTCTCGGTGTAGGCCACCACGGTGGGCTGGCCGGTGGTCCCGGAGGAGGCGTGGATCCGGCGGACCTCGCCCATCGGCACCGCGAGGGACTTGAACGGGTACGCCTTCCGCAGGAACTCCTTGTCCGTGTATGGGAACAGCCGCAGGTCCTCGAGCTCCTTGAGGTCGCCCGGGTGCACGCCGTGGGCGTCGAAGAGCTCGGTGTAGGCGGGGACGTTCTCGTAGGCGTGGTGCAGGGTCCAGCGCAGCCGCTCCAGCTGGAGGGACTCCACCTGGTCCCGGCTCATCGTCTCCTCGGGGTCCGGCTGCGACCGGTCCGCGGGGGCGGGAGCGGGGGTGTAGGGATTCGGGACGGAGCACTCGGCCATGATTCAGACTTCCTCGGGCTGCGGGGCGGACGGCTGGGCGGGCTGCAGGACGGGCTGCTCGGCCGGTGCGCCGGCCGGCACCTCGTCCGGGCGCTCCGCGGGCGTCGCCGCGCGGAGGGCCGGGTTCGGGATGGTCCGGCTGCGGCCGCGGAACTCGGCGACGAGCCGGCCCTCGGCCGTGACCTGGATGTCGTAGACGCCGCTGCGCCCGGCCTGGGCGCGCACGGTGCCCACGGCGGTGAGCTCCTGACCCCGGTGGGCGGAGGCGATGAAGTTGATGTCCACCCCGGAGGCCACCGTGATGGTGCTGCCGTCACCGGCGGGGTCGTTGCACGCGAGGGCGAAGCAGGTGTCCGCGAAGGCGAAGACCATGCCGCCGTGGGCGATGCCGAACCCGTTGAGCATCTCCTCGCGCAGCGTCATGCGGATCTGGGCGTGGCCGTACTCCGCGCGGTCCACGGTGATGCCCATCCAGCGCGAGGTGTGGTCCCCCGCGAGGATCGGGTGGCCCTGGGACATGTAACTCTCCTCACAATTCACGACCGAATGGTCAGTAGACAATCTCACTCGGGAGCCCCTGTCAACCCGCGCCGACCCGGCGACACCGGACCGCAACCTGTTGACGCGGCCCCTGGGGTCCCATATTCTGAACGAACGGTCAGTTAGTCGCGTGCGGCCCTCCGCGCCCCGCGGCGCCATCTCGTCGGAAGAAGGACACCATGACTTCGCAGAACACCGGCCTCCACGCCGTGGCCGCGGCGGACCCGGCCGAGCAGGCCGAGCTGGACCGCGCCGGCCAGGAGCACTTCGACCACATCATCTCCGAGGACTCCCGCATCGAGCCGCGCGACTGGATGCCCGCCGCCTACCGCCGCACCCTCGTCCGCCAGATCTCCCAGCACGCGCACTCCGAGATCATCGGGATGCAGCCGGAGGGCAACTGGATCTCCCGGGCCCCGTCCCTCAAGCGCAAGGCCATCCTGATGGCCAAGGTGCAGGACGAGGCCGGTCACGGCCTGTACCTCTACTCCGCCGCCGAGACCCTGGGCACCCCGCGCTCCGAGCTCACCCAGCAGCTGCTGGACGGCCGGGCCAAGTACTCCTCGATCTTCAACTACCCGGCGCGCACCTGGGCCGACATGGGCGCCATCGGCTGGCTCGTGGACGGCGCGGCGATCGCCAACCAGGTCCCGCTGTGCCGGGCCTCCTACGGCCCCTACGGCCGGGCGATGGTGCGCATCTGCAAGGAGGAGTCCTTCCACCAGCGCCAGGGCTGGGAGATCCTCTACGAGCTCTCCCACGGCACGCCCGCGCAGAAGGAGATGGCCCAGGACGCCGTCAACCGCTTCTACGGCCCGTCCCTGCAGATGTTCGGCCCCCCGGACGACGACTCGCCCAACTCGAAGCAGTCGATGGCGTGGAACATCAAGCGCTTCTCCAACGACGAGCTGCGCCAGCGCTTCGTCGACATGATCGTCCCGCAGGCCGAGGCCCTCGGGCTGACCCTGCCGGACCCGGACCTCAAGTGGAACGCGGAGCGCGGCCACTACGACTACGGACCGCTGGACTGGGACGAGTTCAAGGCCGTCGTCGGGGGCAGGGGCCCGTGCAACGTCCAGCGCATGCAGCGCCGCCGCCAGGCCCACGAGGAGGGCGCCTGGGTCCGCGAGGCCGCCGCCGCCTACGCCCGCAAGACCGCCGCGGAGCGCGCCTCCGCCGAACTCATCGGAGCCTGAGCATGAGCGAGAACCACGAGAACACGGTCCGCCCGATCGGCGCCGCCTCGGACGAGTGGCCCCTGTGGGAGGTGTTCGTGCGCTCCTCGCGCGGACTGTCCCACGTCCACGCCGGCTCGCTGCACGCCCCGGACGCCACGATGGCCGTGCGCAACGCCCGGGACCTGTACACCCGCCGCAACGAGGGCACCTCCGTGTGGGTCGTGCCCTCCGAGGCCATCACCGCCTCGGACCCCGACTCCAAGGGCGGGTACTTCGAGTCCGCGCAGGGCAAGAGCTACCGGCACGCCACGTACTACACGAAGAGCGAAGGGGTGAAGCACCTGTGAGCTTCGCGTCCCACGATTCCGCGACCAAGCAGAGCGCGGGCCACGCCATCACCGCCGAGGACATCCAGGCCGGCGGCGCGAAGGCCGCCGAGGACGTGGCCCGCTACGCCCTGCAGCTGGGCGACGACGCCCTGATGCTCTCCCAGCGCCTGGGCTGGTGGATCGCCCGGGCCCCGGAGCTCGAGGAGGACATCGCGCTGGCCAACATCGCCCTGGACCTGCTCGGGCACGCCCGCTTCTTCCTGACCTACGCCGGCACCGCCTGGGGGAAGACCGAGGACGACCTCGCCTACTTCCGCGACGAGGAGGAGTTCCGCTCCTGCCGTCTGGTGGAGCAGGAGAACGGCGACTTCGGGCAGACCATCGCCCGGCAGCTGATCTTCTCCTACTACCAGTACGAGCTCTACCGCCGCCTGGTGCACTCCTCCGACCCCACGCTCGCGGCCATCGCCGACAAGGCGCTCAAGGAGGTCCAGTACCACCAGGACCACGCGGGCCAGTGGGTGCTGCGCCTGGGCCTGGGCACGGAGGAGTCCAAGCGGCGGATGCAGGAGGGGCTGCACACCATGTGGCCCTACGTGGACGAGCTCTTCCACGACGACGAGCTCGTCGACGCGCTCGGGGACGCGGCCGTGCGCCCGTCCGAGCTGCGCGCGGACTTCGACGTCCGCCTGCAGGCGGTCCTGGACGAGGCCGAGCTGTCCGTGCCCGAGGTGCTGGGCGCCTACGGCGGGGACCGCTCCGGGCGGTTCAGCGAGCAGCGGGGCCACATCCTCGCCGAGATGCAGGTGCTCGCCCGCCGGCACCCCGGCGCCACCTGGTGAGGAGATGACGACGATGACCGACCACCCGCACACGCGGCCCGCGCCGGTGACCGGCCGGGAGCTGCGGCCGCAGGACGAGGCCTCGGCGCGCATCTGGGACGTCGCCGCGACGGTGAACGACCCGGAGATCCCGGTGCTCTCCATCGCCGACCTCGGGATCCTGCGCGGGGCCCGGGCCGAGGGCGAGCGCGCCGTCGTCGTCATCACCCCCACCTACTCGGGGTGCCCCGCCATGGAGACCATCACCGCGGACGTCACCGCGGCGCTCAACGCGCACGGCTGGGAGGACGTGCGCGTGGAGCTCGTGCTGCAGCCCGCCTGGACGACCGACTGGATGAGCGAGGACGGCCGGCGCAAGCTCGCCGAGTACGGCATCGCCCCGCCCACCGGCCGCGCCGCCGCCGGGCCCGTCCGGCTGAGCCTGGCCGTCAAGTGCCCGCGCTGCGACTCCCTGAACACCCGCGAGATGACCCGCTTCGGGTCCACCGCCTGCAAGGCGCTCCACGTCTGCAACGAGTGCCTGGAACCCTTCGACTACTTCAAGGTGCACTGATGACCGAGATCACCGCCCCGGCCCGGCGCCGGGCCACGTTCAACTCCCTCGAGGTCTCCCAGGTCCGCAAGCTCACGGCGGACTCGGTCGAGGTCGCCTTCGCGGTCCCCCCGGAGCTCGTGGACGACTACGACTACCTGCCGGGCCAGTACGTGGCGCTGCGCGCCCACATCGACGGCCAGGAGGTCCGCCGGTCCTACTCGATCTGCGCGGAGCCGAAGCCGGGCGAGATCCGGGTGGCGATCAAGCAGGACATCGGCGGGGTGTTCTCCACCTGGGCCAACGAGTCGCTGCAGGCCGGCGACCGGCTCGACGTGATGAACCCGCAGGGCGCGTTCATCTCCAAGCTCGGGCTCACCAGCCTGAACGACCCCGAGCGGCTCGCCGCGGAGGAGGTCGCCCGGAACGCGTCGGTGCACCTGGTGGCCTTCGCGGCCGGGTCCGGGATCACCCCGATCATGGCCATCGCCAAGGCGGTGCTGCGGGCCTCCCCGACCTCCACCTTCGACCTCGTCTACGCCAACCGCTCCGCCATGGACGTGATGTTCGCCGAGGAGCTGGGCGACCTCAAGGACAAGTACCCGTCCCGCCTGGCGGTCCACCACGTGCTCTCCCGCGAGCAGCGGATCAGCCCCCTGATGTCCGGGCGGATCGACGCCGACAAGCTCAACGACATCCTGGACGAGGTCGTCCAGGTGGACCGGACCGACGAGTGGTTCCTGTGCGGGCCCTTCGAGCTGGTCCAGCTGTGCCGGGACGCCCTCGCCGAGCGCGGTGTGCCGGAGGACCGGATCCGCTTCGAGCTCTTCACCACCGGCCGGCCCGAGGCCCCGCAGGGGCAGCAGGGCCGGGTGGTCCCCGCCGACCCCTCGGGGGAGAACTACGAGATCACCTTCAACCTCGACGGGCTCTCCAGCACGATCGAGTCCCCGAGGAGCGCCCACGAGACCGTGCTCAACGCGGCGCTGCGGGTCCGGCCCGACGTGCCGTTCGCGTGCGCCGGCGGGGTGTGCGGCACCTGCCGCGCGAAGGTGGTCTCCGGGGAGTTCGAGATGGAGGAGAACTACGCCCTGGAGAAGGACGAGGTCGAGAAGGGCTACGTCCTCACCTGCCAGACCCGGCCGACCTCCAAGGAGTTCGCCGTCGACTTCGACGCCTGAGCCGTGCGTCCCGGGCGGCGCCGCCCGGGACGCGACCCCCGCGGCCCGTCCCCCCTCCCCTGCCCGGCGCCCTGCCCGGCCCCGTGCCCGACCCTCCCGAGGAGCAGCAGTGATCGACCTGACCATCGACGGATCCGTGGCCGAGGTGGTGCTCGACGCGCCCCAGAAGATGAACGCCCTGGACGAGGCCGCCCTCGCCGAGCTGGGCGAGGCCTACGCCGAGGCAGAGCGGGCCGGCGTCCGGGCGCTCGTGCTGCGCGGTGAGGGCCGCGGCTTCTGCGCCGGCCGGGACATCTCCGCCGTGGACCCCGCCTCCGACGACGCCTACGGGTACCTCGCCGGGAAGGTCACCCCGCTGCTGCGCACGATGAGCCGTTTCCCGGCGCCGACCTTCGCCGCCGTGCAGGGGGCGTGCCTGGGGGTGGGGCTGGGCCTGGCGATCGCCACCGACGTGGTCTACGTGGCCGAGGACGCCAGGATCGGCTCCCCCTTCGCCAACCTCGGCGCGACCCTCGACTCCGGCGGGCACGCCCTGTTCACCGAGCGGCTGGGCGCCCACCGGACCCTGGACCTGATCTACACCGCGGAGCTGATGAGCGGCGCCGAGGCCGTGCGCTCCGGGCTGTTCAGCCGGTCGGTGCCGCGCGAGGAGCTGCTCGAGCTCACCCGGGCGAAGGCCGCCGCGGTGGCCGAGGGCGCCACCGGGGCGTTCCTGGCCTCCCGGGAGCTCGTGGCGCAGATCCGCGACGAGCGGCTGGGCCTGTGGGAGTCCGTGGAGCACGAGAACCGGGTGCAGGGCGAGCTGTGCCGCAGCGCCGACTACGCCGAGGGCTTCGCCGCGTTCCAGCAGAAGCGCCGCCCCCGCTTCACCGGCGGGCGGGCCTGAGCCGCGGCACGGACCGAACGGCGCCGGATGAACGGCACGGACTGCACGGCACGGGTTAAGCGGTCGGGGAAAAGACCTGCCGCGCCGCCGGACGGGCGTTAACGTGGGGGCCATGACTTCTACGGCGACCTCCTCGGTGTTCGACCTCTCCGGCTTCGACCGCTCCGTCCGCCCCCAGGACGACCTCTACCGGCACGTCAACGGCACCTGGCAGCGCCGCACCGAGATCCCCGACGACAAGCCCTCGGTGGGGGCGTTCATCGAGCTGCGGGACCAGGCCGAGGCCGCCGTGCGCGAGCTCATCACCCGGGCCGAGGCCGGGGACCCGGAGGCGATCGAGTCCAAGATCGCCAACCTCTACGCGTCCTTCATGGACGAGGAGCGGATCGAGGCGCTCGGGGCCTCGCCGCTGGCCCCGGACCTCGCGGAGGTCGACGCGGTGACCGACGTGCCCGCCCTCGTGCGCCACTTCGGGCGGATGATCCGCCGGGGCGTGGGCGGGCTGGTGGGCGTCGACGTCGACGCCGACCCGGGCGACCCCGAGCGCAACCTCGTCTTCGTCGGCCAGGCGGGCCTCGGCCTGCCCGACGAGGAGTACTACCGGGACGCCCAGCACGCCGCGATCCGGGA
The DNA here is from genome assembly GCF_001580365.1 of Kocuria turfanensis. Lineage (NCBI taxonomy): Bacteria > Bacillati > Actinomycetota > Actinomycetes > Micrococcales > Micrococcaceae > Kocuria > Kocuria turfanensis. The sequence continues at coordinate 1,770,035 of NZ_CP014480.1, forward strand.
GAAGTACCACGACCACGTGCGCTCCATGCTGTCCCTGGCCGGTGTGGAGGACGCCGCCGAGCAGGCCCGCGCCGTCGTGGAGCTCGAGACCCGGATCGCCTCCCACCACTGGGACAAGGTCACGGTCCGCGACCTCACCAAGATGTACAACCCGATGAGCTTCGAGGAGCTCGCCGGGACCACCACGGTCCTGGACTGGGCGCTGCTCGCCGAGGGCGCGGAGCTGCCCGTCCCGGCCCTGCGCACGGTGGTCAACGCCCAGCCGTCCTTCCTCACGGGCGTCGAGGAGCTGCTCGCCGACGAGCTGCTGCCGGCGTGGCGGGCCTGGGCCCGCTGGCACCTGGTCTCCGCGCGCGCCGCCTACCTGTCCTCGGCGTTCGTGGCGGAGGACTTCGCGTTCTACGGCACCGTGCTCTCCGGGACGCCGCGGCTGAAGGACCGGTGGAAGCGCGGGGTGGAGCTGGTCAACGGGGTGCTCGGCGAGGCCGTGGGCGAGCTCTACGTGGCCGCGCACTTCTCCCCCACCGCCAAGGAGCGGATGGACGAGCTCGTGGCCAACCTCCTGGAGGCCTACCGGGTCTCGATCACCGGCCTGGACTGGATGACCGCGGAGACCCGCCAGGAGGCGCTGAAGAAGCTCTCCCAGTTCACCCCGAAGATCGGCTACCCGGAGCGGTGGAAGGACTACTCCTCCCTGCGGATCGACCCCGAGGACCTCGTGGGCAACCGGATCCGCACCACGGAGTTCCGGCTCGCCGAGCTGGTCCGGAAGGCCGGCCGGCCGGTGGAGAAGCACGAGTGGCTGATGACCCCGCAGACGGTCAACGCCTACTACCACCCGCTGCGCAACGAGATCGTCTTCCCGGCCGCGATCCTCCAGCCCCCGTTCTTCGACGAGAACGCCGACGACGCCGTGAACTACGGCGCGATCGGCTCCGTGATCGGCCACGAGATCGGCCACGGCTTCGACGACAAGGGCTCCACCTGCGACGGCGACGGCCGGCTGCGCAACTGGTGGACCGACGCCGACCGGCGGGCGTTCGAGGAGCGCACCGCGGAGCTGGTGCGCCAGTACGACCGGCTGGTCCCGGAGCAGCTGCAGGACGAGGGCACGAGCGTCAACGGGGAGCTGACCCTGGGCGAGAACATCGGGGACCTGGGCGGTCTGACGATCGCGCACAAGGCCTGGCGGATGTCCCGGGCGGAGCACAGCACCTTCGGGGCCGGCGAGCTGATCGACGGCTACACCCCCGAGCAGCGGCTGTTCCTGTCCTGGGCCTACGTGTGGCAGCAGAAGTCCCGCGACGAGGCGCTGCGCCACCGCATCGCCACCGACCCGCACTCCCCCAACGAGTTCCGGGCCAACCAGACGGTGCGCAACGTGCCGGCCTTCTACGAGGCCTTCGGCGTCGAGGAGTCGGACGGGCTGTGGCTGCCGGAGGCCGAGCGCGTCAGCATCTGGTGAGCCGGGCCCGGCTCAGCCGCCTCCGCCGGAGCTGATCAGGAACACCACCGCGATCAGCCACAGGACGAGGAAGAGGGCGAGGACGGCGAGCAGGACCGTCCCGACCCAGCCCAGCACCCGCCCGGGCGTGGCCGGGGTGCCGAGCTTCTCGGCCTCGTTGGCCTGCCAGATCGCGAAGGGACCCAGCAGCGGCAGCACCACCACGCTGAGGATGCCCAGGATCAGCGCGGTGTCGGCGTGGCTGCGGCCCGCGGCGAAGCGCTCCCACTGCAGGGGCGGCCCCCACGAGGGCGGCGGGCCGTAGCCGCCGGCGGGCGCGGGCCCGCCGGGCACCGGCGTGCTGCCGGGCCCGCCCGGCCCTCCGGGACCGTGCGCATCGCGAGGGCCGTCCGGCCCACCGGGGCCGGTCGGATCACCGGGGCCGGTCGCGCCGCCGGGGCGGTCCGGGCGCGGCGGGGAGTCGGAGCGGTCGTCGTCCACGGGGTCCTCCAGAGGTCGTCGGTGCGGTGGAGTCGTCGGTGCGGCCGGCGCGCGCGGTGCGGCCGGTCAGGGAAGGGCGTAGTGGCCGGTGATGTGCACCACGGTGGCGTAGCCGGCCACGGCCAGCACGGCCGACAGGGGTACGAGGACGAGGATCGTGGTGTCCACCCGGCGCAGGCCCGCCGGGGTGGCGGGGAACCGGGCGTGCACCAGCGGCACCAGCGCCCCGAGCAGCAGCAGGGCGAGCGGGACGAAGTAGCGGCCCTGCACACCGTTGACGATGCCGGACTCCACCGGGGCGAAGCTGAGGTAGAGCGTGCCGAAGATCGCGGCGACGTTGAGCAGCAGCACCCCGGCGAACCACGCCGCGACCCGGCGCGACGCCACGCCCCGCGGGCCGTGGAAGAACGCGGCGCCCACGGCGACGAGCCAGCACACCGCCCCGACGAAGGGACCGTCGATGGTCCGCCCGGGCCCGTAGCCCATCTGGCCGACGAAGCCGGCCGCGTAGTCCCAGTCCGCGGTCAGGATCGTCCGCGCGGCGATCCCCAGGACGGCCACCGGCTCGCTCAGCACGAAGGCCAGCTGGTCGTCGGGCCGCACGGTGTGCCGCTCCTCCGGGCCGCGCAGCGCCCCCATCGCCTCGGTGGTCCCGGCGGCCAGCGACATCCATCCCGCGAAGCCCAGCAGCGTCAGCAGCAGGCATCCGGTGAGCACCAGGGAGGCCGCCGCCGGCCGCCCGTCCCGGCGGCGGGGCAGCGGGTACTTCCGCAGCGGGACGGCCAGCAGCAGCAGGGACAGGATCACGTAGGTGGGCTTCATCAGCGGCAGGGCGATCGCGCTCGCGAGCACGATCCCCAGCTCCGTGCGGGTGAGGGGCGCCCCGGAGCGGTCCAGCACGGTCGCGCGCAGCACGAGCGCGGTGAAGGTCAGCACCACGGCGTTGGTCACCGAGTCCGCGGAGATCACCGCCGACTGGTACAGGGCGGTGGGCAGCAGCGCCACGCAGAAGCCGACCCACAGGAAGCGGGTGCCGCGCAGGGCCCAGAGCCCCACCGCGGCCACGCCCGTGTAGGCGAGCACCTGCAGCATCCGCATCAGGGTCCAGGCCGTGCCGACGTCGAGCTCCGCGGCGGTGGCGATCCGCGCCCCCAGGGCCGCGGGCAGGTAGGGCACCGGCGAGTACGCCGCGGTGTTGGAGAACGAGGTCAGCACGTGCTCGCCCGCCAGGGGCGCCGCCAGTGCCCGCGCGCGCTCCTCGGTCGCGACGTACAGCGGGTCGGAGTTGCGCTCCTTGGACCGCGGCGCCCCGGCGTGCTCGGCCATGAACTCCTGGGCGGTGGCGGGCACGGCGCCGCCGTAGACGGGATAGGGACCGTCGTCGGGAAGCCGCTGGGGGGCGAATCCGCCCTGGGACACCTGGTAGGCGCGCTTGAAGTGGGTGTGCTCGTCCGGGCCCCAGGCCGAGGGCACCATCAGGGCGAAGACCGTCCCGAAGAGCAGGGACAGCCCCGCGAACAGCGCCACCACGGTGCGGGGCCGCAGGGCGGGGCGGACGGTGTCCTCGGGGGCCCGTCCGGGGGCCGGGGTCGCGGTGGCCACCGCCTCAGTCATCGTCGGCGGGCAGCAGCTGGGCCGGGCCGAACCGGCGGTTGGCGAGCACGGGCACGGTTGCGCGCACCTCGACGATGCGCTCCGCGGTGACGTCGGCGGTGAGCACCGTCTCCTCCTCCCCGGCCTCGGCCACGACCACGCCGAGCGGGTCCAGGACCGCGGAGCGGCCGACCGTGTGCGCGGCGCAGGTGTCCGCGGCCGCCACCCAGACCGTGTTCTCGATCGCGCGGGCCTTGAGCAGCGCCTGCCAGTGGTCCACCTTGTGCTCCCCGGCGAACCAGGCGGCGGGCACGGTCAGCAGCTGCGCCCCGGCGTCGACCACGGCGCGGCAGATCTCGGGGAAGCGGAGGTCGTAGCAGGTGATCATGCCGACCGAGAGCTCACCGATCCGCACCACCGTCACGCCCTTGTCCCCGGGCCGGATCCGGTCGGACTCCCGGTGGCTGAACGCGTCGTAGAGGTGGAGCTTGCGGTACGTCCCGAGGACCGCGCCCTGCCCGTCCACGGCCGCGAGCGTGTTGTAGGGCCGGCCGTCGGCGGAGGCCTCGTAGCCGCCGGCGATCACGGCCACGCCCGTCTGCGCGGCCAGGAAGGACAGCTGCTGGACGAAGCCGGACCACCCGCGCAGCACCAGCTCCTCGAACCGCTCCCCGATGAGCCGCTCGGAGAACATGGCCTCCTCGGGGAACACGACGAGCTCCGCGCCGGCGGCGGCGGCCTCCCCGGCCATCCGGCGCATGGTCTGCAGGTTCTCGGCCGTGTCCGCGGTGGGCGCGAACTGTCCGACGGCGATCTTCACGGTCTCTCCTCGGTGCGGCGGCGGGTCCGGGGCGCCCCGGCGCGGTGCGCCGGCGGCGCCGCTGCGCCCACTGTATCCGCCGCCGCGCGCGGGCGGGACCGCCCGACGTCGAGCGGCCCGCGCCGCCGCGGTCACCCCGCACGGTCACCCCGCACGGTCACTCCGTGCGGGTGGTCTGCTCCGGCAGCGTGTCCCAGAAGCTGGTGTCGGCGGTCTCGATCGACCCGTCCCCGATCGCCCGGGCCGTCTCCGTCAGGGTCAGCACCGTCTGGCGGATCAGGTAGCCGTTGCTGCGGCCGCCGAGGATGTAGTCCTCGCGGTAGTGGTCGGACATCCCGCGCATCTCGAACAGCAGCGTGGCCACCCCGTACTCGACCGCGATCCCGTTGCGGCTGATGGTCTCGGCCGTCCCGCCCACGTACTTGCCGAGCCGGCCCCAGCCGGTGGGCTCGATCGCGGAGTGCACCACGGCGCCGAGCTGCTGCGAGCGCTGGACGAGCTCGGGGTCGGCGTTCGGCGTCGTCGGGTACAGGATCGAGCCGGAGACGAGCTCCCCGTCCACCTCGGACTGCGTGCCCTGGTGGTGCAGGTCGATCATGTAGTCGATGTCGTAGGCGCCCAGCACGTTCTGGTGCAGCGCCTGCGTCTCGGGCTGCGTGCGGGCGACGTGGTCGCGGTTGAGGTCGATCCCGTTGGCGTTGTACCGGGTGAGGTGGCGGTCCTTGGCCAGGTAGTCGTCGAGCGAGAAGTCGACGTCGCCCATCGCGCCGTCCGGGTTGAGCATGGGCACCACGAGGATGTTCACGTTCTCGAGCAGGTCGGCGGACTTGCCGGTGCCCAGTGCCTTGATGAAGCTGAGCGCCCCCTCGGTGGTGAGCTGCTCGTTGCCGTGCTGCTGGGTCAGGTACAGGATCGTGGGGTTCTCGGGGTCGGAGACGTACTCGGCGAGGTAGAGGTCCCGCCCCTTGACGGACTGGCCGATGACCTTCAGCTCGAGCGCGTCCTGGCGCGCGTCCTGGTCCTGCAGCTCCGCGGCCAGGTCCTCGTAGGTGCTGAGGTGGGCGGTCGTGTACTGGCCGGTGCCGGGGTTCGGGCCCTCGCCCACGGCGGTGGCGGGCGCGGTCACGGCGCCGCCGGCGGCGAGCAGGGCCGCCAGGGCCAGGACGGAGGTCAGACGCGCGGTGCGGGCGTGTTCCATGGGGGGCTCCTCAGGGGGGTTGGAGGGAATCCCAGGGTATGGGGCGGACGTGATCCGGACAACAGTGCCGTCCCCTCCGCCCCCGGCACGGGCGGGACCCCGTGACAGGATGGGCCGTGGAACGACCGGGCGAGCGGAGGGCGGACGATGGGCGAGCAGCCGGGAACCCCGGGACGGCGCCGGCTGACCGAGCGGGTGCTCGGCGGCGGGGAGGACCCCGACCCCCGCTTCACCCTTGCCAACGAGCGCACGTTCCTCGCCTGGATCCGGACCGCGCTGGCGTTCCTGGCCGGCGGGATCGCGATCGAGGCGTTCACCGCGGACCTGTTCGACGAGGGCATCCGCACGTTTCTCGCGGTCGTCCTGCTGGTGCTGAGCATGCTGGTCAGCGCGGGCGCCACGTTCCGCTGGATCGGGGTCGAGCGGAGCATGCGGCGCCAGGCCCCGCTGCCCCTGCCCCTGATCGCGCCGGTGCTCGCGGTGGGTGGGGCGATCGCGGCGGGAGTGCTCGTCGTCGTCGTCCTGCAGGGCTGAGATGCCGCGCCCGCACAGCCGCCGGCCCGCCCCACCGCCGGAGCGCCCGCACGAGGACGAGGGCCTGCAGCCGGAGCGGACCACCATGGCGTGGGGGCGGACCCTGATGTCCTTCGTGGTGGTCTCGGCGGTCTTCCTGCGCTGGCTCCCCCAGCACGGGCCGTTCGTGCTGGTGCTCTTCGGGCTGGCGGTGCTCACGGCCGGGTCGATCTACCTGACCCAGCGGCCGCGGTACGCGCGCAGCGCCCGCGGGATCGCCCGGGAGGAGTCGGCCCCGGAGGCCGGGGCGGTGCTGGCCACCGCGCTCGCCGTGCTCGTGCTCGGCGCGCTCGGCGTCTGGGTGGTGCTCGTCCTCGTCTGACCCCTCGCTCCCGCACGCGAGGTCGCACGTCTCGGCGACCTTGAGCGCGCTCGGTCGCCGAGACGTGCGACCTCGCGTGCGGGAGGGATCAGTCGATGAGGTCGCGGACCACGATGGTGTCGTCGCGGTCCGGGCCCACGCCGATGGCGGACATCCGGGTACCGCTCATCGACTCGAGCGCCTCCACGTAGGCGCGGGCGTTGGCCGGCAGGTCCTCCAGGGAGCGGCAGCCGGTGATGTTCTCCGTCCAGCCGTCGAAGTGCTCGAAGATCGGCTTGGCGTGGTGGAACTCCGTCTGGGTCATCGGCATCTCGTCGTGGCGCACGCCGTCGACGTCGTAGGCCACGCACACGGGGATCCGCTCGATGCCCGTGAGGACGTCGAGCTTGGTGAGGAAGTAGTCGGTGAAGCCGTTGATCCGGGAGGCGTGGCGGGCCATCACGGCGTCGTACCAGCCGGTGCGGCGCGGGCGGCCGGTGTTCACGCCGAACTCGCCGCCGGTGGTGCGCAGCCGCTCGCCCATCTCGTCGAACAGCTCCGTGGGGAACGGGCCGGCGCCCACCCGGGTGGTGTAGGCCTTGATGATCCCGATCGCCCGGGTGATGCGGGTGGGGCCGATGCCCGAGCCCACGGACGCGCCGCCGGCCGTCGGGTTGGAGGAGGTCACGAACGGGTAGGTGCCGTGGTCCACGTCGAGGAAGGTGGCCTGGCCGCCCTCCATGAGCACCACCTGGCCCTCGTCGAGGGCGTGGTTGAGGAGGTAGGTGGAGTCCACGATCATCGGGGCCAGCCGCTCGGCGTAGCCCAGGAAGTACTGCACGACCTCCTCGACGTCGATGGCCCGCCGGTTGTAGAGCTTGACCAGCAGCTCGTTCTTCTGCCGCAGCGCGCCCTCGATCTTCTGCCGCAGGATCGACTCGTCCAGGACGTCCTGCACGCGGATGCCCAGCCGGCCGACCTTGTCCATGTAGGCCGGGCCGATGCCGCGGCCGGTGGTGCCGATCGCCCGCTTGCCGAGGAAGCGCTCGGTGACCTGGTCCATGGTCTGGTGGTAGGGGGCCACGAGGTGGGCGTTCGCGGAGAGCCGCAGCCGCGAGGTGTCCGCCCCGCGCGCCTCCAGGCCGTCGATCTCCTCGAAGAGTGCCTGGGGATTGACGACGACGCCGTTGCCGATCACGGGCACGGCGTTGGGGCTCAGGATCCCCGCCGGCAGGAGCTTGAGCTCGAACTTGTCCCCGCCCACCACCACGGTGTGCCCGGCGTTGTTGCCGCCGTTGGGCTTGACCACGTAGTCGACGCGGCCGCCGAGCAGGTCGGTGGCCTTGCCCTTGCCCTCGTCGCCCCACTGGGCGCCGACGATCACGATTGCTGGCATTGACGGACTCTCCTGCCTGGATGACGCGGGAGCTCTCCCGCGGGGCCCGGCGGAGGCTCGCCCCGGCCGGGCACGACAACGCCCCTGTGTCGACCCGGTCCTGTCCGCACGCTCGAGGCGGCGCCGCGCCGGCAGGATGGAGGCCCAGGGGCTCGTACCGTGCAAGTCTAGCGGTCCGTGACCGGGCGCACGCATCCGGGCCCGCCACCCGGGAGTGCCGCGGTCCGATACCCTGGATGCCCATGAGTTCCCCTTCCTCCTGGACCCGGACCGCGTCCGGCCCGCCGCGCCCGGCCACACCGTCCGGGACCGCACCGGGCAGCCACCTCAAGGCGCGTCACCTGGTCATGATGGCCCTGGGCAGCGCGATCGGCACCGGCCTGTTCATCGGCACCGGCGCCGCGATCCGCACGGCGGGGCCGGCGGTGCTGCTGTCCTTCCTGGTGGCCTGCGTGCTGCTCGTGCTGGTCATGCGGGCGCTGGGCGAGATGGCCGCCGCGGACCCGTCCCCGGGCGCGTTCTCCACCTACGCCGAGAAGGCCATGGGCCGGACCGTGGGCCGGACCCTCGGCTGGCTGTGGTGGGCGCAGATCGTGGTGGTGGTCGCGGCGGAGGCCACGGCCGCGGCCCAGCTGCTGACAGAGCTGTGGCCGGTGGCCGAGCAGTGGGTGCTGGCGCTGCTGTTCATGGTGGTGTTCACGGCGGTCAACCTGGTGAAGGTGCGCACCCTCGGGGAGACCGAGTTCTGGTTCGCCCTGATGAAGGTGCTCGCCGTGCTGGCGTTCCTGGGGGTCGGCCTGGCCGTGCTGCTGGGCCTGACCGACGTGCCCTCCCCCGGGCTCGGCAACCTCACCGCGCACGGCGGCTTCCTGCCCAACGGGCTCACCGGGGTCGCCGCCGCGCTGCTCGTGGTGATCTTCGCGTTCGGCGGCACGGAGCTGGTGACCATAGCGGCCGCGGAGACCGAGGACCCGCAGCACAACGTGGCGCGCGCCGTGCGCACCATCCTGGTCCGCATCCTCGTCTTCTACGTGGGCGCGGTGACCGTGATGGTGCTGGTGCTGCCGTGGGACGACGAGCAGCTCTCCGTGAGCCCCTTCGTGGCCGTGCTGGAGACCGCCGGGGTGCCGGGCGCCGACGTGGTGATGGCCGTGATCATCATCCTGGCGCTGCTCTCGGCGCTCAACGCCAACGTCTACGGCTCGTCCCGGATGCTGTACTCCCTGGCCCGCCGCGGCTCCGCCCCGCGGGCCTTCGCCGACGTCTCCGCCCGCGGGGTGCCCCGGACCGCGGTGCTCGTCTCCGTGGCCTTCGGCTTCGGGGCCGTGGTGCTGAACTACCTGTGGCCCGAGACCGTGCTGCTGTGGATGCTCAACACGGTCGGTGCCACCTGCCTCGTGGTCTGGGGGCTCGCCCTGGTCTCCCAGATCGTGCTGCGCCGCCGCGCGGACCGGGACGGGACCGAGCTGCCGCTGCGGATGTGGGCCTTCCCGTGGCTGTCCTGGCTGGCGCTGGCAATCCTCGCCGGCATCCTGCTGCTCGGCCTGCTCGACGACGCCGTGCGCGGTCAGCTGCTGCTCACCGCCGGTCTGGTGCTGCTCATCGCGCTGGCCTCGAAGCTTCTCGGCCGCCACCCTGGATCGACCACCTGATGGGGATCTCCGACTGACATCGCGTGACATCCGCAAGGGGACGCTGTTGAATGAGCGGACAGGACCACAACCTCTCGCCCGGGCTCCTCGCCCGCGGCACGAAGGACCGGTGCCGCGAGATGCGCCAGGGCACTGATCAGCCCGGAGGGCCGTCACCATGGTGCAGTCGACGAAGACTCAGTGGAACAGGAAGCGCCGCGCCGCGGCGCTCGGGAGCGCGACGGCACTAGGCCTGCTGACCGCTTGCGGTGGTGCGGGGGAGGATGCCGGCAACACCTTGTCCCAGGCCCAGGAGTCGGGCAGTATCACCGTGGGCTTCGCCGGCGAGGCTCCCTACAGCTTCGAGGAGGGCGGCGAGCTGACCGGGGCAACCGTGGCGCTGCACCGTGAGATCTTCGGCGCGCTGGGGGTCGAGGAGCTCGAGGGCGTCAACACCGACTTCGGGTCGCTCATCCCCGGGCTCACGGCGGGCCGTTTCGACGCCGTCAGCGCCGGGATGTCCATCCTTCCCGAGCGGTGCGAGCAGGCGTCCTTCAGCAACCCCGAGTTCATGTACACGACCGCGCTCATGGTCGCCGAGGGCAATCCGTACGAGCTCCGGACGCTCGACGACGTGGCAGCCAACCCGGACGTGCAACTCGTCACGATGACCGGGGCCATCGAGTCCAGCTACGCCGATTCGCTGGGCATCGACAACAACGAGGTGGCCGGTCCGCAGGACGGCATGGACGCCGTGGTCAACGGACGCGCGGACGTCTTCGCCCTGACCGGGATCTCGCTCAACTGGATGGCGGACGGGAACCCCGACGCCCCGGTGGAGGTGACCGAGTCCTACGTCCAGGAGATCGACGGCGTTCCCCAGGTGGGCGCCGGCGGGACCGTGTTCCGCACCGAGGACGAGCAGTTGCTCGCGGCCTACAACGAGGAGCTCGAGAAGATCGTCAGTGACGAGGAGCGCTACTTGGAGATCATGGGAGACTTCGGGTTCACCGCGGCGGAGCGCCCGGACGGCTCCGTGACCACCGAGCAGCTGTGCGCCGGTGAGCTGGCGGAGGGCGAGACGCCGGAGGCTGCGCCCGCCGGGACCGAGGATTCCGAAGGCTAGCCCCGTGCGGGAGAATCTCGCCGTCCTGTGGGACTTCTCGCCCCGGCTCGTCGACGGCGTGCTCGTCACCCTGCAGCTGACGCTGGGCGGGGCGCTCGGGGCGTTCGTCGTCGCGGTGGCCCTCGGCCTTGCCTCACGGTCGGAGGCCGCGCTCCTCAGAGGGACTGCTCGCGTGGTCGTGGAGTTCTTCCGCGGCACTTCCCTGCTGGTCCAGCTGTTCTGGCTGTTCTTCGTGCTGCCGCTGCTGGGGGTCCGTCTGGAGCCGATGACGGTCGGTGTCCTGGCCCTCGCCCTGAACTACGGCGCCTACGGTGCCGAAGTGGTCCGCGGCTCCATCGCCTCGGTGGACCGCGGTCAGTGGGAAGCCACGCACGCCCTGGGGATGTCGGGGATCCACCGGATGCGCCGGATCATCTTCCCTCAGGCGTGGGCGCTGATGATCCCCTCCCTGGCCAACCTTCTGATCCAGCTGCTCAAGGGGACCGCGGTGGTCAGCTTCATCACGCTGAGCGACCTCAACTTCCATGTCGTCCAGCTCAGACAGGCCACCGGGGATACCCTGTTCGCGTTCACGGTGGGCCTGCTCATCTACTTCGTGCTCGCCTACCTGCTGAACCTGGGGATGAACGTCCTCGAGATCCGTGCGAAGAACTCCCTGGGGCGGGGCCCGTCCATGCGCGAGATCTGGCGGCCGACCCGGCCGGAGTCGGCCGAGGTGGGCGGTGGCACGCCGTGATCTGGAGCTGGGAGCGTGCGCTCGAGGCCCTGCCGCTGCTGCTGGAGGGCTTCAGGATCACGCTGCTGGCCACCGTGCTGGGCACGCTCATCGCCGCGGGGCTGGGCCTCGTCATCGCCGTGCTCAAGCGCGCGCTGCCCACTCCCCTGCGACAGATCGTCCACTGGGCCACCGAGTTCGTCCGGATGACCCCGCTCGTGGTGCAGCTGCTGTTCGTGTACTACCTGCTCACCGAGGTGTCCCCCCTGGTTATCGGTGTCGCGGTCATCGGCATCCACTACGCCACGTATATGGCCGAGAGCTATCGGGCGGGCATCGAGTCAGTGCCGAAGGGCCAGTGGGAGGCCGCTACGGCACTCTCCCTCCCTGCGTCCCGCACGTGGCGCGCGGTGGTCCTGCCGCAGGCCCTGCGTGCGACGATCCCCTCCCTGGGCAACTACGCGGTGGCCATGTTCAAGGACACGCCGTTCCTGTTCGCCATCTCCGTGGTGGAGCTCGTCACGTCCGCCCAGCAGTTCGGGGCCCGCAACTTCGCGTACACGGAGGCGTTCACGCTCGCCGGCCTGATCTTCCTGCTGGCCAGCTACCCCACCTCCGTCCTGATCCGCCGATTGGAGAAACGCCTTGCCCACTACTGACCGTGAGGACGAGCTTCCCGAACAGCGCACCGCAGGCGACTCGACGCCTCCTGCGCCGGGGCGGGACCAGGTGCCGACCATCGAGTTCCGCGACGTCGTGAAGCGGTTCGGTGGCCACACCGTGCTCGACGGACTCGACTTCAGCGTCGACCGCGGCGAGCGGGTCACGCTGATCGGCCCCAGTGGATCGGGCAAGACCACCATCCTGCGGCTTCTGATGACCTTGGAGGACCTGACGGACGGGTTCATCCTCGTGGGCGGCGAGCCCCTGACCCACGAGTTGCGCAACGGGCGGCGTGTGGAGGTGCCGGCCAAGCGGAAAAAGCAGATCACACGCCGGATCGGCATGGTCTTCCAGCAGTTCAACCTGTTCCCCAACATGAGCGTGCTGGAGAACGTCACCGAGGCCCCCGTGCACGTGCTGGGGATGAAGAAGACCGAGGCGAAGGACAAGGCCATGGGCCTGCTGCGGCAAGTCGGGCTGGAGGAGAAGGCCGATGAGCACCCTTCGAGGCTGTCCGGCGGTCAGCAGCAGCGCGTCGCCATCGCCCGGGCCCTCGCGATGGACCCGGAGATCCTCCTGCTGGACGAGGTGACGTCCGCGCTGGACCCGGAGCTCGTGGACGACGTGCTCAACGTCCTGCGCGAGGTCGCGGACACGACGGACATCACCATGCTGATCGTGACCCACGAGATGCAGTTCGCCCGGGACGTGTCCCACCGGGTGCTGATGTTCGACGCCGGGCGCATCGTCGAGGACGGCGCTCCGGAGATGATCTTCACGGCACCGCGCAACGAGCGGACGAAGACGTTCCTGCGCGCGATCCTGTGAGCGTCCGCTCCCGGGCGGGTACGGGCCGTCCGGGAACGCCCGGGAGCGGACGCTCAGAGGCGGTGCTCGGGCGGGATCAGCGGACGACCGGCGCGAGCCCGCAGCTCCTGGACCACCCACGAGTTGCCGTCGGGATCGCTGAAGCCGAAGACCGTGCCACCGTCCCGCTCGTCGATCACCGTGATCCCGCTGACCTCCACGCCCCGGGACAGCAGCTCCTCCCGGGCCGCCCGGGCGTCCGCGACCACCAGCTGGAGCCCCCGCAGGGACCCGGGGGCCATCTCCCGGTGGGCGGGGAGGTTGCCCACCACGATCGAGCAGCCGGACCCGGGCGGGGTCAGCTGGGCGATGTCCATCTGCTCGGTGGTGGTGTGGTGGTCGAGGTGGAAGCCGACCTGGTCCCGGTAGAACTCCACGGCCCGGTCGACGTCGCGCACCGGCACCAGCACCACCTCGAGGGTCCAGTCCACGCTCAGCCTCCCTGTCCGCCGAGCAGCCCGGCCAGCAGCTCCTCGAGCCGCTCGTAGCCCTCGGCCATGCCCTTCTCCATGCCGGAGCCGACCATCCCGTCGCGGGCCTCCTGCGAGGCGTGGACGGTGTGCCCGCGCAGCCGGCACCGGCCGCCGCCCAGGTCCTCGAAGCGCAGGTACTCGAGGTCGACCGCGTCGGGCCAGCCCTCGTACTCGAAGGTCTGGACGACCAGCTCGTTCTCGCGCACCGTGTGGAAGACGCCGCGGAAGGCGTGCTCCTCGGCGCTGTCCTCGCCGCGCTGGACGAAGCGGTAGGCGCCGCCGGCGCGGAACTCGAAGCCGTCGATCCGGGTCCGCAGCCCGCGCGGGCCGATCCACTGCCGGAACAGCTCGGGGTCGGCGTGGGCGCGGTAGACCTCCGCTACGGGGAAGTCGAAGTCCCGCTCGAAGTCGATGTACGGCACGTCGTCGGGGACGGTCAGGTACAGGGCGTGTCCCATGGTGGGCTCCTCCCGGTGCGCGCCGCGGGGTGCGGCGCGGGTGTCGAGCACGGCGTCGAGGCGGCGGAACTGCTCCTCCCGGACCAGCCGGTACCGGTCGATCCAGGCGGTGAGCGCCTCCAGCCGTGCGGGGTCCAGGTGGACGGGCCGCCGCTGGGCGTCACGGGTGCGCGTGACGAGCTGCGCCTGCTCGAGGACCTGGATGTGCTTCGAGACCGCCTGCTTGGAGATCGCGAAGGGTTCCGCCAGTTCGGTGACCGTGGCCGGGCCCCGGCTGAGCCGGGCGACGATCCGCCGCCGGACCGGGTCGGCGAGGGCCAGGAAGGCCCGGTCGAGCAGGTCGTCGTCGGGATCCACGGTATTTGTCAACGCATTCCTTGATCAACCTGTTGGTTGTTCAAGGCTACGCCCGGTGAGCCGGTGCGGCCACTCCCGAGACCGGATCGTGACGCTCGTCCGCCCCCTTCCCCGGGGCCGCGGGCTCGCTCCGCTCCGCGGCGTCGGGGGCGTCCGGCGCCGGGCGCGGCAGGGCGGCGGCGGCCAGGCACGCGGCGGTCACGACGGCGAGCGCGGCGGGCACCCCGCGGTTGACGAAGAACGCGTGGATCTGGGAGTGGTTGCTGAGCACGGTGTACCAGAGGGGCACCGCGGCCGCGGGCAGGGCCAGCACCAGGGCGACCGCCCAGCGGGACGGCCCGCCGCGCCGGTGGGCCAGGACCAGGCCCGCGGCCGCCGCCAGCAGGCAGCCGGCGAGCACGAGCTCCGCGGTGGGCACCCTGGTCCACCAGTAGTCGATGTTGGCGCGCACCCCCGCGCCGAAGGACTCCGCGACCCCCGCGTGGTCCCCGCCGGTCCGGTTCCCCACGTTGCGGCGGACCACCTCCACGGTGGCCGGGACGCCCAGGAAGGCGCCGGCGATCACCCACCGGGCCGCCCAGGTGACGGCGAAGGCCACGGGCCAGACCGCCCCGGCCAGGAGCACCGCCACGAACGTGGCCCTCAGCTCGCGGCGGTGGAACCACGTCACCGCGCCCACGGCGAAGGCGGACATCGCCCACGGGACGGCGGGCGTGGTCAGGAGGTCGACGAAGCAGAAGAGCGCGGCGCCCAGGGCGGCGCCCGCGCAGCCCAGCCGGGGCGAGCGGCCGGCCCCGAGCGTGGCGAGGACCACGGACAGGAAGATGAAGGCGATGGAGATCGACTGGCTGAAGGAGGTCGAGGGGGTGGACAGCAGGTTGGTCCCCGCGACGTAGGGCAGCACGAGGGCCAGTCCCACGGCGGTGGAGGTCCGGGCGCGCAGCGCGAGGAACGCCCCGGCCAGGGCGAGCACCATGAGGGTGCCCGAGACGATCCGCAACCCCTCCAGTCCGGCCACGGCCAGCACGGGGCGGGTGAGCACCGTGTAGCCGGCCCAGTACTTGAAGTAGTCGTTGTCCTCGAGCACGGCTCCCTCGGCGATGGCCCGGAGCTGCTCCGGCCCGCCGCCGCAGGTGGCGAGCCGGGGCATCCGGACGGCCCGGCTGAACGCCGACTCCTCCGGGGACGCACCCAGGCCCGTGCCCGCGACCACGCACTCGGTGAAGGTGTCCGCCGGGGTGCCCATCCGGTCGACCGTGCCGTGCGGGCCGTAGGTGCCGTCCTCGACCGCGGCGAGGAGGTGCTCGACGACGGGCCGGTCCGGCACGGCCTGGCCCACCACCAGCAGCCCGAACAGGGCGAACTGCAGGACCACCAGCATGCCCAGGCCCTGGAGCCAGGGGCGCAGCGGGGCCAGGCGGCCGCCGGTGTCCGCCGCGGTCACCGGGCCCACCGGCGCTCCTGCGCGGCGGGCGGAACGGGACGGTCCGCCCCGGCCCCGCCGCTCCACGGCGGGGCCGGCTGGCACAGGTAGAACAGCCGGGAGGTCTCCCGGCGGATCCTGGCCTGCCCGTGCAGCAGGACGCCCATCAGCAGGAACACCCCGGCCAGGAGCACGAGGGAGGCGGCCAGGAACGCCGTCGGGAAGCGGGGCACGAGCCCGGTGCCCGCGAACTCCACCACCACGGGCAGGCCCAGGACCAGGCCCAGCAGGAACAGTGCGCACGAGACGGCGCCGGTGACGAGGAAGGGCCGTTCCTGGAAGAGCAGCTGGGCGAAGATGCCCAGGATCCGGAAGCCGTCGTGGTAGGTCCGCAGCTTGCTCTCGCTGCCCTCGGCCCGGTCGCGGAAGCCCACCTCCACCTCGGTCTGCGGCACGCGGGCGTTGACGGAGTGCACGGTCAGCTCGGTCTCGATCTCGAACTCCCGGGACAGCGCCGGGAAGGACTTCACGAAGCGCCGCGAGAAGACCCGGTAGCCGCTGAGCATGTCGGTGACCTGCCGGCGGAAGGCGAAGGTGACGAGGGTGTTGAAGAACCGGTTGCCGGACTCGTGGCCGGCCCGGTAGGCGGTGCCGCTGACCTGGCGGCGCACCCCGAGCACGTGGTCGTAGGGACCTGCCAGCAGGGTGTCGATCATCCGGGGCGCGTCGGCGACGTCGTAGGTGTCGTCGCCGTCGATGAGCAGGTAGACGTCGGCGTCGAGGTCCGCGAAGGCCCGCCGCACCACGTTGCCCTTCCCCTTATCCTCCTCGCGCCGCACGTGCGCGCCGGCCCGCCGGGCCGCCTCGGCGGTGCCGTCGGTCGAGCAGTTGTCGTAGACGTGGACCTCGATGCCGGGGACCGTGGCGAGCAGGTCGGTGACGACCTTCGCGATCGCGGCCTCCTCGTTGTGGCACGGGACGACCGCCACGATGCGGGGCGAACTGGGCATGGATTCTCGTTCCTGGGGTCGTGGCGGCGGGGCACGTTCATTATGACCGCGGGCGGGCACCGTGCGAACCGGTCCGCAGCGGTGGCACTGCGCGGCGCCGCCGCGGGTCGCGCGACGTCCGGTGTCGATGTTGCGCCGCGTGACGCGCCCGCCGTCACAGTCGGCGCACCGGCGTCTTCTGCGCCGCCGGACTTGGCACCCGCCCGGGCACCCGCTGGAATGGGTCCTGCATCTATCCAGAGCGGCCGAGAGACCTGGCTCGTCGACGCCGCAGCAACCATCCGCAGCCCCACGGGGGCCGCGGAACGGTGCTCCCGCCAGGACCGATGGAGCTGTCGCAGCCTCCCGGGTCCGCCCCGGGACGGCCGGCGCCCTCCCTCGGGGTGACCCCAGGAGGTTCTGTGAGACGACCACCCGACCGGACGGCGCCACCGCCGGCCCTGTCCTACGAACTCTATCCACCGCGCTGCGCGGCGAGCGCCGAGACGCTGCTGCGGACCATCGAGGAGCTGGAGCCCACCCGCCCCGACCACGTCGCTGTCACCTACAGCGGGGACGCCCCGCGGCGGGCCGGGTCACTGGCGCTGCTGGACCACCTCCTGGCCCGCACCGGCCTGCGGCCCCTGGCGCACCTCACGTGCGTGGGCAGCACGCGGGCCGAGCTGGAGGAGACCGTCACCTCCCTGCTCCACCGCGGGGTCCGGGGCGTCCTGGCCCTGCGCGGGGACCTGGAGCCGGGCGCGGAGCCCGGCGAGCTGGCCCACGCCGGGGACCTGGTGGAGCTCGTGCGCGAGGTCGAGCAGCGCCACACCGCGTCCCTCGCCGCCGGACGGCTCGCCGTGGGCGTGGCCGCCTACCCGACCCGGCACCCCGAGTCGCCGTCCTTCCGGCACGACATCGAGGTGCTGCTGGCCAAGCAGCGCGCCGGGGCGGACTTCGCGATCACGCAGGTCTACTTCCGCCCGCAGCGCTACGAGCGCCTCGTGGTCGCCGCCCGGGCCGCCGGGGTGACGATCCCGATCGTGCCGGGGATCATGCCCGTCACGGAGCCGCGGCGGCTGGCCACGCTCTGCCGGCTCGCGGGGCTCCGGCCCCACCCGGGCCTGGCCGCGGCCCTGGAGGATGCCTCCGGCCCCGCCGAGCGGCACCGGGCGGGCGTGGCCTTCGCGACCCGCCTCGCCCGCGCGGCCCTCGACGCCGGGGCGCCCGGGCTGCACCTCTACACCTTCAACGAGCACCGGGCCGCCCTGGACCTGCTGGAGCGCGTGGACCTGCCGCGCGTGCCCCACCAGCCGGCCGCACTGCCGGATCTGCTGCCCGCCTGAGCAGCCAGGGACGCCGTCCGGCCCGGCCGCCCCTCGTGGCCCGGGCCCCGTCCCGCACCTCGTCCCCGACCTCTGCCCGACCCCTTTCCCGGACCTCTTCCCAGACCTGCTGAGGAGCACACCCATGAGCACGACCACCCCTGCCGTCCCCTTCCCCGCCGCCACCATCACCGGCTACCCCCGGATCGGCCGGCGCCGCGAGCTGAAACAGGCCCTCGAGGCCTACTGGGCCGGGCGCTCGACCCGCGAGGAGCTCGAGGCGGCCGCCGGCGAGCTGCAGCTGGCCACCTACCGCCGGCTGGTGGAGCTGGGCCTGGGCGCGCAGGACGCGTCCCTGCCCGCGGCCTTCCCCCTCTACGACCAGGTCCTCGACACCACCGTGGCCCTCGGGGCGGTCCCGTCCCGCTTCGCGGACCTCGCCGGGGAGGACGGGCGCCTGGACCTGGACGGCAGCTTCGTGCTGGCCCGCGGCGACGCCGGGCGGGCACCGCTGGAGCTGACCAAGTGGTTCGACACCAACTACCACTACCTGGTCCCCGAGATCGGCCCCGGGACCCCCTTCACCGCCTCCGCCGACCGGCTCGTGGCCGACGTCCGCCGCGCCGCCGAGCACGGCTTCACCGTCCGCCCCGTCCTCGTGGGGCCTGTCTCCTTCCTCCTCCTGGCCAAGGCCGACGACGACGCCCCCGCCGGTTTCGACCCCCTGCAGCGGCTCGCCGACCTGCTGCCGGTGTACGCCCGGCTGCTCGACGCGCTCGCCGCGGCCGGGGCCCCGTGGGTGCAGCTGGAGGAGCCGGCACTGGTGGCCGACCAGGACGTGCCCGCCGCGCGGCTCGCCGCGGCCGTGCAGGAGGCCTACTCGGCGCTCACGGCCGTGCCCGGGCGGCCGCGGCTGCTCGTCACCACCTCATACGGCTCCCCGGGCGCCCTGCTGCGCCCGCTGGCCCGCAGCGGGGTCGAGGCCGTGCACCTGGACCTGGTCAAGGGTGCGGCCCCCGCCCCCGCGGAGCTGGCGCTGTTCGCGGGCGAGGGCACCCCCGCGCTCGTGGCCGGGGCGGTCGACGGGCGCAACGTGTGGCGGGCCGACCTGGCCGGCCGGCTCGACCAGCTGGACGACCTGGTCCGCGCCGGCGCCCGGGTCGCCGTGGCCAGCTCCACCTCCCTGTTCCACGTCCCGCACGACGTGGCCGAGGAGACCCGGCTGCACCCGCTGCTGCGCAGCTGGCTCGCCTTCGCCGACCAGAAGGTCGGCGAGGTCGTCACCCTGGCCCACGGTCTCGCCGCGGGCCGCGGGGCGGTCGCGGACCAGCTGGCCGAGGCCGCCGCGGCCCGCCGATCCCGCGAGGACGCCCCGGGGGTCCGGGACGCGGCGGTGCGCGAGCGGGCCGCGTCCCTGACTCCGGCCGAGATCGGCCGCGCCCCCGCCGAGGTGCGCCGTGCCGCCCAGGAGGGCCGGTCCTTCACGGCGTCCGGTCCCCTGCCGCCGCTGCCCACCACGACCATCGGCTCCTTCCCGCAGACCGCCGAGGTCCGCGCCGCCCGCGCCCGGCACCGCGCCGGAGCGCTTCCGGACGCCCAGTACGAGGGGTTCCTGCGCGAGGAGATCGAGCGGGTGGTGCGCCTGCAGGAGGAGCTCGGCCTCGACGTGCTCGTGCACGGCGAGGCGGAGCGCAACGACATGGTCCAGTACTTCGCCGAGCACCTGGACGGCTTCGCGACCACCGTGCACGGCTGGGTGCAGTCCTACGGCTCCCGCTGCACCCGCCCGTCGATCCTGTGGGGCGACGTCAGCCGGGAGGGCCCGGGGCTGCGCGGCGAGGCGTTCACCGTCCCGTGGATCGGCCACGCCCAGTCCCTCACCGACCGGCCCGTCAAGGGCATGCTGACCGGCCCGGTCACGATCCTCGCGTGGTCCTTCGTGCGCGACGACCAGCCGCTGGAGCAGACGGCGCGGCAGGTGGCACTGGCGCTGCGGGACGAGGTCGCGGACCTGGAGGCCGCCGGGATCGGCATCATCCAGGTCGACGAGCCGGCCCTGCGGGAGCTGCTGCCGCTGCGCCGGGCCGACCAGCAGGCCTACCTCGGCTGGTCGGTGGACGCGTTCCGCCTGGCCACCTCGGGGGTGCGGGACGAGACACAGATCCACACCCACCTGTGCTACTCCGAGTTCGGCGAGGTCGTCGGGGCGATCGACGGCCTGGACGCCGACGTCACGAGCATCGAGGCGGCCCGCTCCCGGATGGAGGTGCTCACGGACCTGGAGGCCGCCGGCTTCTCCCGCGGCATCGGCCCCGGCGTGTGGGACATCCACTCACCGCGGGTGCCCGGGCAGGAGGAGATCGAGCAGCTGCTCGAGCGGGCGCTCGAGCACGTGCCGGCGCGGACCCTGTGGGTCAACCCGGACTGCGGCCTGAAGACCCGCGGCTACGAGGAGACGAAGGCCTCCCTGGAGCACCTCGTGGCAGCGGCCCGGACCGCCCGGGAGCGCTCGGCGCAGCCGGCGGGGCCGGCGCTGATCGTCCAGCACGGCTCGCGCGCCTGACCCGGGCAGCACGGACGCCGGGCGGCCGGGCGGGCCGGCGTGAGTGACCACGGGCACCGCGGGTGACCACGTGATCACGTGGTCACCCGCGGTGCCCGTGGTCAGTGCCGGTGCCGCGCCCCGAGGCCAGGGGGCGCGGCGCCGGCACCCAGCCCGACCGAGCGCCGAGCACGGACCGCGGGCCGCGCTCGGCATGGTCAGTCCCCCCGGGCCTCCGGCGCGGGACGGCCGGGCCGGCGCGGCAGCGAGAGCTCCCCGGTGTCCACGACCTCGGTGGCGATGTCGGCCATCTTCCGGTTGGTGTCCTGGCTGGCCAGGCGCAGCAGCTCGTGCGCCTGCTGACGGGTGAGCTTGTGCTGGGCCATCAGCACCCCGATGGCGGTGCCGATCTCCCGGTTGGACCGCAGCGCGAGCTCCAGGTTCTCGGCCCGTTCCTGAGCGAGCGCCGTCGACACCGCCCAGGCGGCGTGGGTGGCCAGCATCGTGCCGGCCCACTCGGTCTGCGCGTCGAAGGCGTCGGGGACGTCGGAGTACAGGTTCAGCGCGGCGACCAGGTCCGGGTCCGCGACCAGGGTCAGCCGGTAGGCCAGCGCGCTGCGCATCCCGACCTCCCGGGCGACCTGCGCCCCGTACTCCGGCCAGCGGACGTCGTGGGCCAGGTCCCCGGAGCGGTGCACGCTGTCCTCGAGCGCCGCGTCCACGCACGGGCCCGAGCCCACCCGGTACTGGAGCGCGTCGGCCTGCAGGGCTCGCTTCCCGGTGGCGGCCAGGGTGCGGAACGTGCCGTGGCGCAGGGTCGTGATGCTGGCCCACCGGGCCCCCGGCAGCGTCTCCACGGCCTGCCGGATCACCGCCTCGACCAGGGTGTCCGCGGTCACGGTGCGCAGCGTCTCACCCAGCCGTACGACGGCGTCGGCGATCTCGGCCAACCCGTCCGGGTCGGCCGGTGTGGCCGGGAGCGGCGTGCTCACGAGCACCTCCGGACGGTCGTGGTGACGGTTCGGCGCCCCGGAAGAGCAGGGCCTGGCACAGGCAAGCCTGACACCAGTGCGCGCTCGTCACAAGCCGCCGCCCGGACCGAGCTCGCCCGATCCGGGCGAGCTCGGTCCAGCCGGACCGGCAGGTCCGCGGAGGCTCGCGCGGCCCCGACGTGCCGGCCCGTCCCGCTGCCCGTGTGGAGCCCGGCCGCGCCTCCCGGGTCCCCGGCCGGGGGTGCCGCCGGCACCGGGGCGGAAGCACCACGGGTAGGCTTTGCGGATGACGTCCCCTCGCGCCACGGGTCCCCGCATGCTCCGCTCCCTCGCCGTCCGCTCGGTCGCGGGCATGGTCGCCGTCCAGGCAGCGGTGGTGGCCACCCTCGTGGCCACGGACGCGATCAAGCGCCGCCAGCGCGCCAAGCGTTCCGGCTTCCCGCGTCCGGGCACCTTTGAGCACACGGTCGCGGACACCGGGACCACGGTGTACACCTACGGGGAGGACCTCTACCGGGACATGCTCGCCGCGATCCGGGGCGCGCAGCACCAGGTCCTGCTGGAGACCTTCATCTGGAAGGACGACGAGGTCGGCCGGTCCTTCCTGGAGGCCGTCAACGCGGCCGCCGCCCGCGGCGTCCAGGTGCACGTGATGTACGACGGCTTCGGCAACCTGGTGGTCCCGCGCTCCTTCTACCGCTTCCACCCCGACGTGCACGTCTACCGGTTCCCCGTGCTGCGCCCCAACCTCCTGCTCAGCCCGCTGCAGGCCACCGGGTTGACGCACCGGAAGCTGCTGGTCGTCGACCAGGAGGTCGGCTTCGTGGGCGGGTACAACGTGGGGTCGCTCTACGCCACGCAGTGGCGGGACACCCACGTGCGGCTCACCGGCCCCGCCGCCTTCGAGCTCGGCCACTCCTTCGCCTCGGTGTGGAACCACCCCTCCGCGCGGCGGCCCAAGCTGCCGCACGTGAACCCGGGCGCCTGGGACTCCCGGGTGCGGGCGATCAACAACATCCCGGCCAGCCTGGTGTACCCGATCCGCAGCGTCTACCTCGACGCGATCCACCGCGCCACGGACCACATCTACCTGACCACCGCCTACTTCATCCCCGACCAGCAGATCCTCTCCGCCCTGATCGAGGCCTCCCGGCGCGGGGTGGACGTGCGCGTGATCCTGCCCGAGAACTCCAACCACGTGCTCGCCGACTGGCTCTCCCGGGGCTTCTACTCCACGCTGCTGGCCGAGGGCATCACCGTGCTGCTCTACCGCAACGCCATGATCCACGCCAAGACCGCCACCATCGACGGGCAGTGGTCGATCGTGGGCACCGCCAACATCGACCGGCTGAGCCTGGGCTTCAACTACGAGACCAACCTGGAGATCCACGACCGCGACTTCGCCGCGGACATGGAGGCGGTCTTCGCCGCCGACAGCGAGAACTGCCGGGAGCTCACCGCCGGGCAGTGGGACGAGCGGTCCCCCGCGGCATGGTTCGCCGAGACCGTCCTGGTCCCGCTGCGGCCCTTCCTCTGAGCACCCCCTCCGGGCGGGAGCGGCCCGGGTGCTACCCTCGGGCGTCGGTGTGCCGTGGATGAGGTGGTCGTGGGAAGTACGGATCCGAGCGTCGTGTTCGACGTCGTCGACCTGCTGGGCGTGCTCACCAACGGCGTGCTGGGCGGGGCGGTGGCGCGCCAGCTGCGGATGGACCCGGTCGGCTTCGTGTTCCTCGCCGTCGTCTCCGCGCTCGGCGGCGGTCTCCTGCGGGACACGCTGCTGCAGGTGGGCTTTCCCGTGGCGCTGACCAATCCCGCCTACCTCGGCACGGCGATCGCCGGGGCCGCGATCGCGTTCTTCCTGCAGCTGCGCGGCAGATGGACCCACCGCGTGCTGATCGTGGCCGACGCCCTGGCCGTGGGCTGCTGGGCGGCCACGGGCACCGCCAAGGCCCTCGACGTCGGACTGAGCTGGTTGCCGGCCGTGATGATCGGGGTGATCACCGCCGTGGGCGGCGGGATGATCCGCGACATCGCGGTGGGGCGGGTGCCCATGATCTTCGGCGGCAACACCCTCTACGCCACGGGGGCGGTGATCGCCAGCGCCGAGATGGCGGTCCTGCACGGCCTGGGCCGGCCCAACTGGGGCATGGCGGCGGCGATCCTCACCGCCGCGACGGTCACCGTCCTCGCCCGGCGCCGGGGGTGGCGCCTGCCCGGGGCGGGCGAGTGGAACGTTCGCCTGCCGAAGCGGGACTGGCCCCGCCCGTCCTGGCGTCCGCGCCGGCCCCGCCGCCGCAAGGGCGACGGCCCCGGCCGCGGGCCGGAGTCCGGCCGGAGCTGACCGGCGAGGGCCCGGGGGCGTCCCCGGGCCCTCGCCGCCGGATCAGCGCTGCAGCTGCTCGGCAGCCGTGGGGTCGGAGTCGTTGAGGAACTTCTGGATGCGCTCGGCCTCGTCGAACTCGCCGATCGCGGCCGCGGCCCGGCCGAGGGCGGACAGCGCGCGGAGGAAGCCGCGGTTGGGCTCGTGGGAGAACGGGATGGGCCCGTGGCCCTTCCAGCCGTGGCCGCGCAGGGCGTCCAGGCCGCGGTGGTAGCCCACTCGGGCGAACGCGTAGCCCTCCAGCGTCCGGCCCTCGGCGAGGGCGTCCTCGGCGCACATCGCCCACGCGAGGGAGGACTTCGGGAAGCGCGCGGCGAGGTCCTCCGCCTCGTCGCCCGCCTCGATGCGCTCGGCCAGCCCGGGATCCGCCGAGAGATAGGTGGGCTCGGGGCCGTCGAGCAGGTTCTTGCCGGTGAGACTCATGAGGGAAGGGGTCCTTTCGGTGCGCGGAGCTGCGGGATGCGTGCGGGGCGCGGTGCGGGACGGACGACGGCGGCGCCCCGCACGGGCAGGGCGCCGCCGCCGGTCCTCCGCGGCCGCGGAGGGTGGTGCCGCTACTTGACGGAGGTCCCGGCGGAGCCGAGGTTCTGGCAGGCCTCGACCACGCGGGCGGCCATGTGCTCCTCGGCCAGGGCGCCCCACACGCGCGGGTCGTACTTCTTCTTGTTGCCGACCTCGCCGTCGACCTTCAGCACGCCGTCGTAGTTGGTGAACATGTGCCCGGCGACCGGGCGGGTGAAGGCGTACTGGGTGTCGGTGTCCACGTTCATCTTGACCACCCCGTACTCCACGGAGTTCGCGATCTCCTGCGCGGTGGAGCCGGAGCCGCCGTGGAAGACCAGGTCGAAGGGCCGGTCCTTGCCGAGCTTCTTGCCGACCTCCTGCTGGATCTGCTGCAGCAGCTCGGGGCGCAGCTTGACCCCGCCGGGCTTGTACACCCCGTGCACGTTGCCGAAGGTCAGGGCGGTGAGGTAGCGGCCGTTCTCCCCGGCGCCGAGGGCCTCCACGGTGGCCAGGCCGTCCTCGACGGTGGAGTAGAGCTTCTCGTTGATCGCGTTCTCCACGCCGTCCTCCTCGCCGCCGACCGCGCCGATCTCGACCTCGAGGATGATCTTGGCCTTGTGGGTGCGGGCCAGCAGCTCCTGGGCGATCTTCAGGTTCTCGTCGAGCTCGATCGCCGAGCCGTCCCACATGTGGGACTGGAAGATCGGGTCCTCGCCGCGGGCCACGGCCTTCTCCGACTCCTCCAGCAGCGGCAGCACGAAGCCCTCGAGCTTGTCCTGCGGGCAGTGGTCGGTGTGCAGGGCGATGTTGACGTCGTAGTTCTTCGCGACCTCGCGGGCGAACGCCGCCATCGCGAGCGAGCCGGTGACCATGTCCTTGACGGAGGCCCCGGACCAGTAGGCGGCCCCGCCGGTGGAGGCCTGGATGATGCCGTCCGAGCCGGCCTCGGCGAAGCCGCGGATGGCCGCGTTGAGGGTCTGGGAGGAGGTGACGTTGATCGCCGGGTAGGCGAAACCCTTCTCCTTGGCGCGGTCGATCATCTCGGCGTAGACGTCAGGGGTTGCGATGGGCATGCTGGCTCCTTCGGGTCGGGTGCGGCCTGGCCCCCACTCTAGCCAAACCGCCGCCGGGGGACGACGGAAGGCCGTCACGGGTCGTGCGCTCAGCCCGGCGGCTGGCCGAACACGTGGCGGCGGACCCACGCGTGCATGGCCACGGCGGCCGCGGCGGAGGCGTTGATCGAGCGGGTGGAGCCGAACTGGGCGATCGACAGGGTCGCCCCCGCCGCTGCGTGCATCTCGGGGCTGAGCCCGGGGCCCTCCTGTCCGAACACCAGCACGCAGCGCTCCGGCAGGTCGTAGGTCTCCAGCTGCCGGGAGTCCGGGAAGTTGTCGATCCCGATGACCGGCAGCCCCTCGGCCGCGGCCCAGGCCGTGAACTCCTCGACGCTCGCGTGGTGGCGCACGTGCTGGTAGCGGTCGGTGACCATGGCACCGCGCCGGTTCCAGCGCCGCCGCCCCACGATGTGCACCTCCCGGGCCAGGAAGGCGTTGGCGGTGCGCACCACGGAGCCGATGTTGAGGTCGTGCTGCCAGTTCTCCACGGCCACGTGGAAGCCGTGCCGGCGGGTGTCGAGGTCGGCGACGATCGCCTCCATGGTCCAGTACCGGTAGCCGTCCACGACGTTGCGCCGGTCTCCGTGCGCCAGCAGCTCCGGGTCCCACTGCGCGCCCTCGGGCCAGGGGCCCTCCCACGGGCCGACGCCCACCGCGGGCCCGGCCGCGGCGGCCTCGGCAGCGGCCGCCTCGGCAGCGGGGTCAGTCAAGTCCGAGCTCGTCCTTCGTGAAGGCGTAGAGGCAGGGCACGCCCGCCGTCTCCTGGATGCGCTCCTTGGCGCCGGTGCGCCGGTCCACGATGATGGCCACGGCCACCACGTTGGCGCCGGCCCGCTGCAGGGCCTCCACCGCGGTGAGCGCCGAACCTCCTGTCGTGGAGGTGTCCTCGACGACGACGACGTCGCGGCCGGCCACCGGGGGGCCCTCGACCTGGCGGCCCATCCCGTAGCTCTTCTGTGCCTTGCGGACCACGAACGCGTCCACGGCCCGCCCCCGGTCACCGGCGGCGTACATGATCGCGTGCCCCACCGGGTCGGCGCCCATGGTCAGCCCGCCCACGGCGTCGAAGGAGATCCCGGCCTCGTCGAGCATGGCGAGCATCACCTGACCCACGTAGCGGGAGGCCTCGTGGTGCAGGGTCACGCGCCGCAGGTCCACGTAGTAGTCGGCCTCGATGCCGCTGGCCAGGGTGACCTTGCCGCGCACCACGGCGAGGTCGATGATCAGCCGGCGGAGGCGTTCACGGGCGGTGGCGAGGTCCACGGTCGAGAAGTCGGTGGTCATGCGCCCCAGTCTATGGGTCCGTCCACGGGTCCGCGGATCGCGCGGGAGGGCTCAGCGCGGGGCCATCCGCAGGGCGCCGTCCATCCGGACGGTGGTGCCGTTGAGGTAGTCGTTGTCCAGGAAGGAGGCGACCAGCTGCGCGAACTCCTGCGGCCGGCCGAGCCGGCGCGGGAAGGGCACGCCCGCGGCGAGCCCCTGCCGGAACTCCTCGCTGACCGCCGCGAGCATGGGGGTCTCGATCACGCCCGGGGCGATGGTGTTGACCCGGATGCCGGAGCCGGCGAGGTCCCGGGCCGCGGTGATGCCCAGACTGTGCACTCCGCCCTTCGACGCCGCGTAGGCGGCCTGCCCGACCTGGCCCTCGAACGCCGCGACGGAGGCGGTGTTGACGATCAGCCCGCGCTGCCCGTCGTCGTCCACGGGGTCGGTGGCGGCGATCCGCTCGGCGGCGAGCGCGAGGACCGTGAAGGTGCCGAGGAGGTTCACGCGCAGCACGGTCTCGAACAGGTCGAGGTCGTGCACCCCCCGCTTGCCCAGCACCCGGGCCGAGGGCCCGATCCCGGCGCAGTTGACCACGGTGCGCAGCGGCCCGGTGGCGTCCGCGGCGGCCACGGCCTCACGCACGGCGTCGCGGTCGGTGACGTCGGCGGCCACGTAGCGCACGCCGGGGACGTCGGGGGCGGTGTCGACGGCGGCGGGCAGGTCCACGGCCACGACCCGCACGCCGCGCCCGGCGAGCATCGCGGCGGTGGCGGCGCCGAGCCCGGAGGCGGCGCCGGTGACGAGGGCGGAGGTGTCGGTGACGTCCATGGGGGTCCTTTCGCAGGGGGCGGAGGGCTCGGGCGGGATGGCCCGGACGGGGTGGCTGGGACGGGCCGGCTCAGACGAAGGCGGAGACGCCGGTGACGGCGCGGCCCACGATCAGGGCGTTGATCTCGTAGGTGCCCTCGTAGGTGTAGAGGATCTCGACGTCGTTGAACAGCTTGGCCATCTCGTGGTCGGTGACGATCCCGT
This sequence comes from Kocuria turfanensis, assembly GCF_001580365.1. NCBI lineage: Bacteria > Bacillati > Actinomycetota > Actinomycetes > Micrococcales > Micrococcaceae > Kocuria > Kocuria turfanensis. The sequence goes on from NZ_CP014480.1 coordinate 1,797,719, forward strand.
TGCCGCCGAGGATGTTCCGGCCCAGGGCGGCCGACTCCCGGGCCAGGGACGTGGTGGTGGCCTTGGCCAGGGCGGCGTGCGGCATGTCGAAGCCCCCGTCCTCCTGCAGCCGGGCGATCTGGGCCATCAGGCCCAGGGAGGCGGTGGCGTTGCCGAGGATCCGGGCCAGCGGCTCCTGCACGAGCTGGAACTTCGCCAGCGGCCGGCCGAACTGCCGCCGGTCCAGGGCGTAGGCGCGGGCCACGTCGAAGATCGCCAGCTGCACCCCGGCGCCCTGCCAGCCGACCCAGGCACGGGAGTTGCGCAGCATCTTGTTGGCGGCGGCGAAGCTGCCGGCCCCGGGCAGGGCGTTGGCGGCGGGGACACGGACCTCGTCCAGGACGATGTCGGCGTTCTGCATGATCCGCAGCCCGATCTTGTGCTCGATCTTCGAGGCCGACCAGCCGGGCCGGTCGGTCTCCACGAGGAAGCCCTTGACCTGCCCGTCGGCGGTGTCGCGGGCCCAGACGATCGCGACGTCGGCGATCGTGCCGGCCCCGATCCAGCGCTTGGTCCCGGTGAGCACCCACTCGTCCCCGTCCCGCACGGCCGTGGTGGCCAGGCCCCCGGCGATGTCGGAGCCGTGCTCGGGCTCGGTCAGGGCGAAGGCCCCCAGGGCGCGGAAGCAGCGCAGCTCCGGGAGCCAGCGCGCCTTCTGCTCGGGCGAGCCCAGCGCGTCGATCAGCCCCAGGATGAGCTCGTTGTGGATGCCGACCAGGGCGGACAGGGACACGTCCGCCCGGGCGACCTCGGCGTAGGCCAGCCCCCGGAACAGCCGGCTCGCCCCGGAGAGCTCCAGCTCCCCCAGTCCGCGCTCGGCCAGGGCCGGGAGCAGGTGGGCCGGGAACTCCTCCCGGTTCCAGTACGGCGTGACCGCGGGGCGGACCTGCTCCTGGAGGAAGGCGTGCAGGTCGGCCAGCCGGGTGCGCTCGGCGGGCGGCAGGAGGGCGGCGAAGGAGAAGAGGTCGGCGTCCGGGAAGGGGATGCCGGCGACGTGCTCCACGGACGGGGATTCCCCGCGCAGGACCGGAGTCATGGGATGTCCTCTCGTCGGTCCGGGCGGAGTGGTGGCCCGCGGGGACCGGGTCGAACAGTACGGTTGTGAGTAATATCGTACTGTGACTCACCTCACTCCACCAGTTGCGGCGCGCGGGGCCGCGGCCCGCACGCCCCGCCAGCAGCAGCTCTTCGACGAGCTGCTCGGGATCTTCCTGCGCGAGGGCTTCCGCGGGTTCACCATGGACGGCGCCGCGGCACGGCTGCACTGCTCCAAGGCCACGATCTACGCCCTGGCCGGCAGCCGGGACGAGCTGGTGCGGGCGGTGCTCGTGACGTTCTTCAAACAGGTCAGCCGGGGCACCGAGGAGGCCCTGCGCGGCCCGGGCGGGGCGGGGCAGCGGCTGAGCGCCTACCTGGAGGCGATGGCCGAGCAGCTGCGGCCGGCCTCGGCCCGGTTCCTGCAGGACGTGGCCGGCTCCCCCGTGGCCTCGGAGGTCTACGAGCGCAACACGCGGATCGCCTCGGCCAAGCTCGCCGAGCTCGTGGCCGAGGGCGTGGCCGGCGGCGAGTTCCGCCCGGTGCCCACCGAGTTCATCGCGGAGGTCATCTCCTCCGCCATGGACCGGATCCAGCAGCGCACCGGCCTGGGCGGGGTGGAGGGCCCCGGCGCCTACCGGGAGCTGGGCCTGCTGATCGTGGGCGGCATCCGGGCGGACCCGACCGGGGAGAGCCGGACCGAGAAGCGCCGGCCCGGGGAGGGCTGAGCCGGGGTGCGCCGGTCCGGGCGGCCGGGGACCGCCTCAGGACGCGCCGGCGACCCGCCCGTGCTCGAGGCGCACCTCGGCGTCGGCGAGGGCCTCGACGTCGGCGGGGTCGTGCGTGACGACCACGGCCATGCGCCCGGCGAGCACCCGCCGCAGGAGCTCGCGCAGGGCCGGGGCGGCGGTGCTGTCGAGGGAGGCGAAGGGCTCGTCGAGCAGCAGCAGCCGCGGGTCGGCGGCCAGCGCGCGGGCCACGGCCACGCGCTGGGCCTGCCCCCCGGACAGCGCCGCGGGGCGGCGGTGCGCCAGCGGGGCGGCCCCCACGGCCTCGAGCCACTGCACGGCCGCGGCCCGGGCCCGGCGCCGCCCCGCCCCTCGGGAGCGGGGCCCGAAGGCGACGTTCTCGAGCACGCTCAGGTGCGGGAACAGCAGCGGGTCCTGGGCGAGCAGGACCACCCCGCGGTCGTGCGCCGGGACCCACGGGCCGCGCCCGGCGGCGTCGAGGTCGAACAGGACCCGCCCGTCCAGGACGGCCCGGCCGGTGTCCGGCACGAGCAGCCCGGCGACGACCGCCAGCAGCGAGGACTTGCCCGCCCCGTTGGGCCCGGTGAGTGCCAGGGTCTGCCCGTCGGCCACCGACACGGTGACGTCCAGGTCCCGGGCGCGCAGCCGCGCAGTGACGTCCAGGCTCATGCCCCGGCCCCCGAGCCGGAGCCGGACCCGCTGGAGACCCGCGGCCCCGGGCCCCGGAGCCGGCCGGGGGCGGAGATCCCCACGACGAGCACCGCGACCAGCACGAGCACGAGCGAGAGCGCGATCGCGGCGTCGGGGTCCGTCTCGCGCTGCAGGTAGATCTCGAGCGGCAGGGTGCGGGTGACGCCCTCGAGGCTGCCGGCGAAGGTCAGGGTGGCCCCGAACTCGCCCAGGCTGCGGGCGAAGGCGAGCACGGCCCCCGAGGCCAGTCCCGGCAGGGCCAGCGGCAGGCTCACCCGGCGCAGCACGGTGCCGGGGCCCGCCCCCAGGGTCGCGGCGACCCGCTCGTAGCGCTCCCCCGCGGTGCGCAGCGCGCCTTCCAGGCTGACGACCAGGAACGGCAGGGACACGAACGTCTGGGCGAGCACCACGGCCGCGGTCGAGAAGGCGATGCTGACCCCGGCGAGCTCCAGGTGGCGGCCGATCAGGCCGTGGCGCCCGAACGTGTACAGCAGGGCCAGACCGCCGACGACGGGCGGCAGGACCAGCGGGAGCAGCACGAGGCCGCGCAGCGCGCGCCGGCCGGGGAACTCGGTGCGGGCCAGCAGCAGCGCCAGGGGCACGCCCAGGAGCACGCACAGCGCCGTGCTCGCCGCGGCCGTGCGCAGGCTCAGCCCCAGGGCGCGCAGCGCCGAGGGCGAGCCGATCAGGCCCAGGAACCCGGCCCAGTCCACCCGGGCGAGCATCCCGAGGACCGGCAGGACCACCACCAGGGCGCCCAGGGCCGCCGGGGCCCACACCCAGCCGGGCACGGTGCTGAAGCCGCGGGGACGGCGCCGGAGCACGGGGCCACGGACCCGCCCGGGGCCGGCCGGCCGGCCGGCGACGGCGGAGGGTCGGGGCTGCGCCACGGCCTCAGGTCCCGGGGGTCTCGACGACGACGTCGGTCGACTTGACGACGGCCGTGGCCACGCGTCCGGGCTCCAGGCCCAGGTTCCGGACGGCCTCGGTGCTCATCAGGGAGACCACGCGGTGCGGGCCGCACTGCAGCTCCACCTGGGACATCACGGTGTCCGAGACGACCTCGGTGACCAGGCCCACGAACCGGTTGCGCGCCGAGCTGGCGACGCGGGCGGGGTCCTCGGGCCGCACGGAGCGCTCCTTGAGCAGGCGGGCCAGCTCCAGTCCGTCCACCACGCTCTGGCCGGCGGCGCTGCGGGTGCTGCTCAGCGTGCCCTGCTCGATCCAGCGCCGGACGGTGTCGTCACTGACGCCGAGGAAGCGGGCCGCGTCGGCGATCCTGATCTCGGTCATGGCGTCATGCTATCCGCATCTGCGGCCGATTCCCCGGGGTCAAGGGCGCAGGTGCGGCACGTCGGGTCCTGGCTGTACCGGCGCGCGGGGCGGGCCCCGAGGTGGGTCCGGGAGCCCGCCCCGGCCGTCCCGGGGAACGGCGCCCGGCCGCGGGCAGCGGAACGCCGGCTCCGGGCGGGAGGCGGAGCTCAGTCGCCGGTGACGACCTGGCGGACGGCCTGGCCGTAGCGCTCGAGCTTGGCGTCGCCGACGCCGGAGATGCCGCGCAGCTCGCCCAGCGTGCTCGGCCGGGCCCGGGCGATCGCGGCGAGGGTCGCGTCGTTGAACACGACGTACGCCGGCACGCCCTGCTCCTTGGCCACGCCGGCGCGCCAGGCCCGCAGCTGCTGGAAGAGCTCCTGCTGGGGCTCGTCGAGGACCGGCCGCGCGGCGCCCGTCCGCGGCGTGCGGACGGTCCTGCCCCGCTCGGGCTCGCGGCGCAGCCGGACCTCCCGCTGCCCGCGCAGCACGTCCCCGGCCGCGGGGGTGATCGCCAGGACGCCGTACTCGCCCTGCACCTGGAGCAGGCCCTGGGCCAGCAGCTGGCGCACCACCCCGCGCCACTCCTGCTCGCCCAGTTCGGTGCCGATGCCGAAGGTGCTGAGCTCGGTGTGGCGCATCCGCACCACCCGCTCGGTCTCCCGGCCGAGCAGGATGTCCACCAGGTGCCCGGCGCCGAACTGCTGGCCCCGCTCCCGGTCCAGCCGCACGATCGTGGACAGGAGCTTCTGCGCCGGGACCGTGCCGTCGAAGGCCTCGGGCGGGCTGAGGCAGGTGTCGCAGTTGCCGCACGGCCCGCTGTCCTCGCCGAAGTAGCGCAGCAGCTGCTGCCGGCGGCACTGCACGGTCTCGCACAGCGCGAGCATCGCGTCCAGGTGGAGGGTCTGGGCGCGCTTGCGCTGCCGGTCCCCCTCGCCGTCCTCGATCATCCGCCGCTGCTGGACGACGTCCTGCAGCCCGTAGGCCAGCCACGCCGTCGACGGCAGCCCGTCGCGCCCGGCGCGGCCGGTCTCCTGGTAGTAGCCCTCCACACTCTTGGGCAGGTCGAGATGGGCGACGAAGCGCACGTCGGGCTTGTCGATGCCCATGCCGAAGGCGATGGTCGCGACCATCACGATCCCGTCCTCGCGCAGGAACCGGGTCTGGTGCTGGGCGCGCAGCTCGGCGGGCAGGCCGGCGTGGTACGGCAGCGCGGGCACGCCCTGGGCGGCCAGCCACTCGGCCGTGCGCTCCACCGAGGCGCGGGACAGGCAGTAGACGATGCCGGCCTCGCCGCTGTGCTCGGTCCGGATGAGCTGCAGCAGCTGGCGGCGGGCGTCCTTCTTGGGCCCCACGCGGTACTGGATGTTGGGCCGGTCGAAGCTGGAGACGAAGACGCGGGCGCCGTCCAGGCGGAGGTTGCGGACGATCTCCTCGCGCGTCTCCGCGGTGGCGGTCGCGGTGAGGGCGATGCGCGGGACCCGGGGCCAGCGGTCGTGCAGGAGGGTCAGCCCGAGGTAGTCGGGGCGGAAGTCGTGCCCCCACTGGGCCACGCAGTGCGCCTCGTCGACGGCGAAGAGCGCGATCCGGGCGCGGTCGAGCAGGTCGGCGGCCACGGGGAGGCGTTCGGGGGCGAGGTAGAGCAGGTCGAGCTCGCCGGCCAGCAGGCGGACCTCGACGGCCCGGCGCTCCTCGACCGTCTGGGTGGAGTTCAGGTACGCGGCGCGCACCCCGAGCTGCTCGAGGGCGTCGACCTGGTCGTGCATGAGCGCGATGAGCGGACTGACGACCACTCCGGTGCCCTCCCGGACGAGCGCGGGGATCTGGTAGCACAGGCTCTTGCCGCCGCCGGTGGGCATGAGCACCAGCGCGTCGTCACCCCGGACGAGGGTCTCGATGATCTCGGCCTGCTGCCCGCGGAAGGCGTCGTAGCCCCAGACCCGGGTGAGCACCTCGAGAGCCGCCGACGGCGCCGCACGCACCGCGTCGGCCGCCGCGGGGTCGTGCGGGGCCTGCCCGCTCGGGGCGTCCGGCGCCGGCCCGGTCCCGCCGGGCTCCGGCCCGCTCCACATCTCAGCCACCCGGCCAGGGTAGCCGGTGCGGGCCCGGGAGCGTCACGGCCTGTGGGGGGCGCGCGGGGCGCGGCCCGGGGGCTGGCGCGGGACAGGTGCGGACGGGCGGGGGGTGCGCAGCGGGGCGGTCGCGGGGCGGTCGGCCGTGACGGTCAGGGGCGCGCCGTCGATCCGCAGCGCCACCTCGCCGGCGGCGCCGTCCGGCAGCCGAACGGTCGTGCCCGAGCGGGTGATCTCCACGGCGAGCCGGTGGCCGCGCCAGCGGAGGCGGAAGGCGATCCGGTGCAGGTCGTCCGGCAGGCGGGGGGCCAGGCGCAGCTCGCCGCCGGCCGTGTCCAGGCCCCCGAACCCGCAGACCACGGCGAGCCACGACCCGGCGGCGGAGGCCAGGTGCAGTCCCTCGTCGGCGTCCTGCTGGATGTCGCGCAGGTCCACCAGGGCGGACTCGCGCAGGTACTGGTAGGCGAGGTCCAGGTGGCCCACGCGGGCGGAGACCACCGCCTGGACGCAGGCGGAGAGGGAGGAGTCGCGGACGGTGCGCTGCTCGTAGTAGTCCAGGTCCCGGGCGGCCTGCTCGGGGGTGAACTCCTCGGCGCACCACCACAGCGCCAGGACCAGGTCCGCCTGCTTGACGACCTGGCGGCGGTAGATCTTCGCGTAGTGGAAGTGCTCCTCCACGGGGTATCCGTCCTGCTTGGCCTCGAAGTCCCACTCGCGGTAGGTCGTGAACCCCTCGTTGGAGGGGTGGACCCCGCACACCGCGTCGTAGGGCAGGTGGATCGCCTCCGCCACGGCCCGCCAGCGCTCGAGCTCCTCCGCCGTCACGGAGAGCCGCCCCACGTGCTCGGGGTGCGCCTCGCACGCGTCGGCGGCCGCCCGGAGGTTGCGCCGGGCCATGAGGTTGGTGAAGACGTTGTCGTCGACCACCCCGGTGTACTCGTCCGGGCCGGTCATCCCGCGGTAGTGGACGACGCCCTCGTGGTCCTCGTGCGCCATGGCCGCCCAGGCGCGCGCCGTCTCCACGAGGACGTCGACGCCGCCGACCGTGGTGAGGTCCTCGCCGGTGACGTCGGCGTACCAGCCGAAGGCCCGGGCGATGCCGGCGTTGACGTGCATGGCGGCGGTGCTGGCCGGCCAGTACGCCGAGGTCTCGTGCCCGTCGATGGTGCGCCAGGGGAAGGAGGCGCCGGCCAGGTCCAGCACCTGCGCCCGCTCCCGCGCCCGCTCCAGGGTGGAGGAGCGCCAGCGCAGCAGCCGGGCGGCGTCGAGCGGGCGCAGCAGGGCCAGCGCCGGCAGCACGAAGCCCTCGATGTCCCAGAAGGTGTGCCCGCTGTAGCCCCCGCCGGTGAGGCCCTTCGCGCCGACGGGGGCGCCGTTGACGCAGGCGGAGGCCTGCAGGAGCTGGAACAGGTCGAAGCGGACCGCCAGCTGCAGCTCCGGGTCGCTGTCCACCTCCACGTCGGCGCCGTCCCAGAACTCGTCCAGCTCGGCCCGCTGGGCGGTGAGCAGCCCGTCCCAGCCCCGGTGCCGGGCACCGTCCAGCGCGGCGAGCGCCCGCTCCTGCAGGTCCACGGAGGGGTCGTCCGTGGACATGACGTGGCAGAGGTACTTGACGAACCCGACGCGCTCCCCGGGGCGGAGGTCCGCCACGAGCGTGGTGACGACCTGGTCGTCGTCGCCCCGGGTGCTGACGGCCCCGCCGTCCGGCAGCTCCACGGCGTGGTCCACGGCGGCGGCCACGCCGATCCGGCTGCCGTGGGTGCGGTGCACCAGGACCCCGCCCGTGGCGTGGCGGCGGCTGAGCCGGGCCCGGAAGGGCCGCTCCAGGACCTCGGCCACCCGCGGGTCGGAGTTGTGGACCTTGGGCGGGGTGCCGTTGACCACCAGGTCCGAGCGCACCACGACCTGGACCGCGCGGTCCACGGCCTCGACCTCGTAGCGGACGGCCGAGACCGAGCGCTGGACCAGCGAGACCAGGCGCGTGGAGGTCAGGCGCATCCGGGCGCCGCGGGGGGTGCGCCACTCGGTCTCCCGGCGCAGCGTGCCCTCGCGCAGGTCCAGCACGCGGTCGTGCTCCTCCGGCGGGGTCTCCCGGACGTCGAGCGGCACGCCGTCGACCTGCAGGCGCACGGTGCTGCCGTCGGCCACGCCGATGATGGCCTGCCCGTGCTCGGGGTGCCCGTAGCCGCCCTCGGGGTAGGACAGCGGGTGGTACTCGTAGACCCCCGACATGAAGGTGCCCCGGGAGGAGCTGGGCTGGGCCTCGTCCAGGGTGCCCCGCACCCCGACGCACCCGTTGGCCAGGGCGAAGAGGGACTCCAGGGCGCCGCGCGCGCCGGGGTCGAGGGCGGACTCGCGGACCTGCCAGGCGGACGCGTCGATCGGCGGTGTGGGCATGGGACCACGGTAGCGCTCCCCGGCGAGCCGCGGCCCCGGGTGCGGCGCCGCGGCTCAGCGGTGGGTGAACCGCGGCTCGCGCTTCTCGGCGAACGCGGCCATGCCCTCCTTCTGGTCCTCCGTGGCGAACAGCGCGTGGAAGAGCCGGCGCTCGAACTGCACACCCTGCGCCAGCGTCGTCTCGAACGCGGCGTTGACGGCCTCCTTGGCGGCCAGCACCGAGGGCAGGGACTTCGCGGCGACGGTCTCCGCGACGCCCAGCGCCTCCTGGAGCAGGTCCGCGGCGGGCACCACCCGGGAGACGAGCCCGGTGCGCTCGGCCTCCTCGGCGTCGATCATCCGGCCGGTGAGGACCATGTCCATGGCCTTGGCCTTGCCCACGGCGCGGGCCAGCCGCTGCGACCCGCCCATCCCGGGGATCACCCCGAGGTTGATCTCGGGCTGGCCGAAGCGGGCCGTGTCCGCGGCGAGCAGGATGTCGCACATCATCGCCAGCTCGCACCCGCCGCCCAGGGCGTAGCCCGCCACGGCGCCGATCACGGGGGTGCGCACCCGGGTGAAGGCCTCCCAGCCCGCGAACCAGTCCGCGAGGTACATCTCCGGGGCGCCGCGCCCGGCCATCTCCTTGATGTCGGCGCCCGCGGCGAAGGCCTTCTCCGAGCCGGTCAGCACGATCGCCCCGATCCCGGGGTCGGCGTCCAGCGCGGCGGACGCGGCCACGACCTCGCGCAGGGTCGCCTCGTCCAGGGCGTTGAGGGCCTTCGGCCGGTTGAGGGTGATGATCCCGACCCGGCCGCGGGTCTCGACGAGGATGTTCCGGTGGGTCTCGCGGGGGTCGGTGCCGTGCTGCTCGCTCATGCTGATCTCCTGGGTCGGTGTGCTGGTCCGGTGCGGTGTGCTCGCCGGGCTCGGTGCTGGTCGGGGCTGGGAAGTGATCGGGGCCGGGTGCCGGCGGGTCCGGGAGGCGGCGGTCCGCCTGTCCTCGGGGCCCGCGGCCGCCGGGGGCTGGCGGGGCCGGTCAGCCCGGCACGTCGAAGCCGTCCTGCCGCAGCTGCTCCCGGCCGGCGGGGCCGGTCACGAAGGCGGTGAACTCGGCGGCCCGGTCCTGGGCCGCGCCGTCCAGGCCCACCACCGTGTAGGTGTTCGCGGAGGCCGCGGCCCCGGGGAGGGGGACGCCGTCCAGCTCGTCCTCGTGGGCGGCCACGTCGGTGACGTAGACCAGTCCCGCGTCGGCCTGGCCGGAGCGGACCTTGCCCAGGACGTCGGTCACGGAGTTCTCCTCGCTCACCGGCCGCAGGGCGACCCCGGCGCGCTCCTCGAGCGCACGGGCGGCCCGGCCGCAGGGGACCTGCTCGGCGCACACCACGGTGGCCAGGTCCGCCCGCCGGAGGTCGGCCGGCGAGCGCACCCCGTGCGGGTTGCCCTCGGCCACGGCGATCGTCAGGCGGTTGCTCGCCAGCTCCACCGGCTCGGCCACGGCCCGCCCCGAGGCGACGACCCGCTGCATGGTGGGCTCGTCCGCGGCGACGAACACGTCGGCGGGGGCGCCCTCGGCGATCTGGACGGCGAGGTCGGCGGAGCCGGCGAAGTTCAGGGCCACGTCCACGCCCGGGTGCTGCTCCTCGAACGCCGCGGCCAGCTCGGTGAACGCCCCGGTGAGCGAGGAGGCCGCGTAGACGTCGACGCGCTCCTGCGCGCTCGAGGCCCCGCACCCGGACAGCACCGCCCCGGCCAGCAGGGCGCCTGGCAGCAGAGCGCTCGCGGCGGCGGCCCGGTGGGCGCGCCCGCGCGCCCGGGCCGGGGTCCTGGAGCGGTGCAGGGGCATGGCCCGCATCCTACGCGGCCCCTCCCCCGGGTGTCCGTGCGGTGCCGTCAGAGCCCAGCACTAGCATGGGTGCATGCGGAAACTCCAGGCAGCAATCATCGACGAGATGGGCGTGAAGCCCGAGATCGACCCCCAGCAGGAGATCGAGGCGCGCGTCCGGTTCCTCTGCGACTACCTCCGGGCCAGCCGCAGCCAGGGCTTCGTGCTCGGGATCAGCGGCGGCCTCGACTCCACCCTGGCGGGCCGGCTGGCCCAGCTGGCCGCCGAGAGGCTGCGCGCCGAGGGCGGCGAGGCCCAGTTCGTGGCGGTGCGCCTGCCGTACCGGGTCCAGCACGACGAGGACGACGCCCAGGCCGCCCTGCGCTTCATCGCCGCCGACCGCACCATCACCTACGACATCGCCCCGGCGGTGGACGGCTTCGAGCACGGCTTCGAGGGCGCCACGGACCGGAGGATCTCGGACTTCAACAAGGGCAACATCAAGGCCCGCGTGCGGATGATCGCCCAGTACGCGATCGCCGGGGAGCACCACTGCCTGGTGATCGGCACCGACCACGGCGCCGAGTCCGTGACCGGGTTCTTCACCAAGTACGGCGACGGCGGGGCGGACCTGCTGCCCCTGTTCGGGCTGAACAAGCGGCAGAACCGGCTCCTCGCCAAGACCCTCGGCGCCGAGGAGCGGCTGTGGGCGAAGGCGCCCACCGCCGACCTGCTCGACGACGCCCCCGGCCAGACGGACGAGGCCGAGCTCGGGCTGTCCTACGACGACATCGACGACTACCTGGAGGGCCGCGACGTGGACGACGCCGTGGCCGAGAAGATCGAGCACCGCTGGCTCACGACCCGGCACAAGCGCACCACGCCGGCCACGATCCTCGACGACTGGTGGCGGGACTGACGCCGGGGGCACCCGCAGCGCGACGGAGCCGCGCACCCCGATCGGGGTGCGCGGCTCCGTCGTCGGGCCCGCTCAGCGGGTGGCCCAGGTCCGCCCGGCGGCGTAGTGGACGGTGTAGCCCTTGGAGAAGCGCTGGCGCACCTCGGCGCCGTAGCGGTACTCGTCGGTGACGGGGAACCCGTAGCCGCGCTCGGAGCCGGCGGCCTTCCAGGCCCGGCCGATCGCCCCGTACAGCTTGATCGCGCGGGAGCCCGTGCCGGCGCTCCACATCACCTGGGTGGAGCGCCCGTCGCGGCGGAAGACCTGGTAGGCGCCCCCGCTGACGGGGCGTTCGTCCGTGCTCGGCAGACCGTAGTTGTGCTCCCGGCCGGCTCCGATCCACTTCTGCCCGATCGAGCCGTAGTTCTTCACCGCCATCGCCCCGTAGCCGGGGGCCCAGTAGATGGTGGTGGTGCGGCCGCTCCTGCGGAACTGCTGGTACACCCCGCCGTCCACCAGGCCGCCGCGCTCGTTCATCGTGGGTTCCCCCAGCACGGCGGACCCGCCCAGGCGCTGGTACTTGGTGGCGATCGCGCCGCGGACGGCGTAGGCCGGGGCGGTCACCGGGGGCACGAATCCCTGGGCCGGGGTCGCGAAGGTCCCGGGCACGGCCTGCCCGGCCGGATAGGCGTAGTAGTAGACGGTCAGATAGGTCTCCCAGCCGGGGCCGTCCGAGCCCGACGTGGCCACGTGGCTGACACCGATGCCGAGGTGGGTCAGGTCCCGGGCGAACTGGTCGGTCCCGTTGCGGGGAAAGAAGTCCAGCAGGTAGTGGGTGAGCGCCTCGACCGCGTCGGTGCCCGCGAAGGCGCCGGTGAACACGCCCTTCCCGTAGTACTGGTCCATCCGGACGCCGCCGGCCGGGGCGCCCGCCCAGGGGTCCGGATTGCGCGACTCCTTGCGGGCGCCGGCCATGGTCTCGGCCCACTGCTGGGCGTTGCGGGACAGGGCCGTGTTGTAGACCAGGGGGGCACGGTTCGCCTGGCGCCGGTGGTCGTTGACGATCTTGAAGGCCTCGGTCACGTGCTCCACCGTGGTGGGGTGCACGCCCGCGGAGGCCGCTCCGGCCAGGCCGCCGCCGGCGGAGGGGTCCACCGGCGCCGGCGGGACGGCCGGGGCCGGCTCGGTGGCCGAGCCGCCCTCCAGCTGCACGGCCGGTGCGCCGGCGGCGTGGGCCGGCTCCGGCGGGACGGCGGGAGGATGCGGTGCGGCGAGCGCGGCCGGCAGCCCGCCGAGGAGCAGCGCGGCGGCAGTGGTCACGGTGAGCACGGTCCGTGCGAGGTTCATGGGGTCTCTCCCTGCTGGGGGCGGCTCCGCCGGGGGCGCGGGCCAGCAGGAAATTAGCATCTGCAACCACACGCGGTCGAGACCCCGGGGACGCCCCACGTCATCCGGCGCGGCGGCACGGCGCCGGAGCACGCCGGGGACGACCGCCGGGCACGCCCCGGTGCCGCGCCCGGGTGCGCGGGCGCTGCCGTCCGGGCCACCCGGTAACGTGGGGCCCATGAAGATCGCCACCTGGAACGTGAACTCCGTCCGCGCCCGCGCCGACCGCGTGGAGGCCTGGCTGCAGCGCTCCGACGTGGACGTCCTGGCCATCCAGGAGACCAAGGCCAAGGACGAGAACTTCCCGTGGGAGCTCTTCGAGTTCATGGGCTACGACGTCGCCCACTTCGGCCTGAGCCAGTGGAACGGCGTGGCGATCGCCTCGCGGGTGGGCCTCGACGACGTCGAGCGCACCTTCCCGGACCAGCCGGCCTTCGGCAAGCCCGGCGAGGACCCGGTGCAGGAGGCGCGCGCGATCGGCGCCACGTGCAACGGGGTCCGCGTCTGGTCCCTCTACGTCCCCAACGGCCGCGGCCTGGACGACCCCCACATGCCGTACAAGCTGGAGTGGCTGCGCGTGCTCAAGGACCACGCCCGGCAGTGGGTCGAGGAGGACCCTCAGGCCCAGGTCGCCCTCGTGGGCGACTGGAACGTCGCCCCGCTGGACGAGGACGTGTGGGACATGCAGTTCTTCCTGGACAACGGCCTCACCCACGTCAGCGAGCCCGAGCGCGCCGCCTTCCGCGCCTTCCTCGAGGAGGCCGGCTACCAGGACGTGGTCCGCCCCCGGCTGCCCGGCCCGGGCGTCTACACCTACTGGGACTACAAGGGCCTGCGCTTCCCGAAGAAGGAGGGCATGCGCATCGACTTCCAGCTCTACTCCCCGGCCCTGGCCGACCGGGTCACCGACGCGGTGATCGACCGCGAGGAGCGCAAGGGCAAGGGCGCCTCGGACCACGCCCCCGTCGTCGTCGAGATCGCCTGAGCCGCCGTGGCCCAGCTGCTGCAGGTCGGCCGGACGTTCCGCTCGGCCACGGGAGTCCCCCACCAGTTCGCCCTCCGCGTCTACGTGCCCGCGGAGGAGCTCGACGCCGTGTACGCGCCGCTGCTGCCCCGGGCGCTGCCGCCCGAGGAGGCCGGGGTGAACGAGCTCACCGAGCAGCTCGCCCGCCTGGCCGAGCCGGGCGAGGAGCCGCTGCCGCCGGCGGTGGAGCCCCTGTGGACCCTGCCGTTCTCGGCGGCACCCCGGGGCCGGGACATGCTCGCCGCCGGCGTCGGGGACTTCCCCGTGTACCACCCCCCGCAGCGGCTGCGGCGCTCGCTGCGTCTCGTCGCGCTCGCCGAGGAGGAGGGCGGCCAGCCCCTGCCCAACCTGCTCATTCCCGAGGACGTGGTCCGGGCCGCCGGCGAGCAGGTCACCCGGGAGCACTTCGTGCCCGTCCACGCCCGCCAGTCGGCGTTCACGGTGCCCATGGCGTGGTTCGCCCTCTTCACCCCGGAGGACCACACCGAGAGCTTCCACCACGGCAACCGCGTCCACCGGTGCGCCGTGCCGGTCGACACCGCGACCCTGCGGGTGGCGCACGCGGCGCAGGTGGTCGAGGACGCCGGCGGCGAGGACCTCGAGGAGCTCGCCGACGACCTCACGCACCTCGGCCGGTGGCTCGGCGCGTTCTCCGCCAACTCGCTGGTGGTCCTGCACTACGGGGCGCTCGCGGACCCGTTCCAGCCGGACGAGAGCCCGCAGGACTTCGAGGACGCCGTGGAGCTGCTGGCGTCCCGGGACGCCAACGGCGCCGCCGTGGCCTTCCGCCGGCTCATGCACCGCTGGCTGCCCCTGGCCCACCTGGAGAGCGCCAGCTGAGCCCCACGGCGGGGACCACCCGTCCGGGGCCCGGCGGTTCCCGTGGTAGAACTGCCCGGTGAACCCGCCCACCCCGCCCCCGGACCGCTTCCCCGCCCCTGCCCGCGTCCCGCGGTGGCTGGTGGTGGCCGCGGTCGTGCTGGTCGCGGTGAATCTCCGTCCCGGCGCCACGTCCGTGGGCCCGGTCCTGGCCGAGATCCAGCAGGGCCTCGGGCTGAGCCCCACGATGGCCGGGGTGCTCACCGCCCTGCCCGGTCTCACCTTCGCGGTGGCCGGGGCGGGGGCGGCCGCGCTGTCCCGCCGGACGGGGATCAGCGGCGCCGTCACCGCCGGCCTCGCCCTGGTCGCCGCCGGGCTGCTGGGGCGGGCGGTCACCGGCTCGGTGCCGGTGTTCCTGGCCCTGACGGTCCTGGGCTTCGCCGGCATGGCCGTGGGCAACATCCTGGTGCCGGCCTTCATCAAGCGCCACGGCGGCCGGCGCACCGCCGCGCTGAACTCCGTGTACACGACCGGCCTGGCCGTGGGCGCCACCCTGCCCCTGCTGGCGGCGGGGCCGCTGACCGCCCGGGGCCCCGAGGGCTGGCGGGCCGCCCTCGGCCTGTGGGGCCTGATGGCCCTGGTGGCGCTGCTCCCCTGGCTGCTGGTGACCGCCCGGGACCGGCGCGAGGCGGCCACGGCACCGTCCCGGGCGCTGCCCGGGGGGCCGGGGGCGGCGATCGCCCGGTCCCGCACCGCCGTGGCCCTGTGCGTGTACTTCGGGATCCAGTCGATGCACGCCTACGTCCAGTTCGGCTGGGTGGCGCAGATCTACCGCGACGGCGGACTGGACCAGGCGCGTGCCGGTCTGCTGATGGCCCTGATCGCCGCGATGGGGATCCCGGGCGGGCTGCTCATGCCCCTGCTCGTGGCCGGCTCCCCGCACCTGCGGCGCTGGATCGCGGGACTGGGGACCTGCATGGTCACCGGCTACCTCGGGCTGATGCTCGCGCCCGCCACGGTCCCCTGGGTCTGGGCCCTGCTGCTGGGGGTCGGGGGCTTCGCCTTCCCCACCGCCCTGGCCCTGCTCACCGCGCGCACCCGGGATCCCCGGATCACCGCACGGCTCTCCGGGTTCATCCAGCCGGTGGGCTATCTGCTGGCCGCGGTCGGCCCCTTCGCCGTGGGCGCCCTGCACGAGGCCACCGGCAGCTGGACGGTCCCCCTGGTCCTGCTGATGGGCACCGGCCTGGTGCTCGTCGCGGCCGGCTGGGTCGCCGCCGCACCGCGCTGGGTCGACGACGAGCTCGCGGGCCCGCCCCGGCCGTAGCGGCAGCCCGGCCGCCGTCGGCCCCGGTGGTGGCCGTCCCCGGGGCCGGGGCCGTAGCGTGGACGGATGAGCACGAGCGGCAGAGCGGGAGCGTGGGTGTTCGGCGCGGCGGTGGCCGCGGCCGTGGCCAGTGCTGTGGGCCTGGGCCTGATCCAGCACTGGGACGGGATGCTGCGCTTCGCGGCGGTGACGGTGGTGCTGCTGCTGACCCGGCGGGCGCGCGTGCCCACCGGCTTCGTGGCGGCCTTCGCGGTGCTGGTGCTCCTGGCGATGTGGGGTTCGGTGCAGCACTGGTACGCGCAGGTCCCGCACTTCGACACGGTCGTCCATGTCCTGACCCCCGGCAGCCTGGCGGCGGTGTCCTACTTCCTGCTGGTGGACGCCCGCCTGCTGCCCGACGCCCGGGAGACCGGACGGCCGGTCCGGGGATGGGCCC
This sequence comes from Kocuria turfanensis, assembly GCF_001580365.1. NCBI lineage: Bacteria > Bacillati > Actinomycetota > Actinomycetes > Micrococcales > Micrococcaceae > Kocuria > Kocuria turfanensis. The sequence continues at coordinate 1,813,706 of NZ_CP014480.1, forward strand.
CGGTCGTGTGGGTGGGCGTGGTCGGCACCACCGCGGCGGTGCTGTGGGAGTACTACGAGTGGGTGGTCGAGCAGATCAGCCCGCAGGGCATGCTCGTGGGCTACACGGACACGGTCGTGGACCTGCTCGCCGGGATGTGCGGCTCTCTGGTCGCCGGGCTGCTGGTGCTGCGCTGGGCGCGGCGCGCCGGGACCTGATCCCCGCCCGGGCCGGGAGCGTGCGGACAGAGGCCCCCGGGTTCCCAGGGGAATCCGCTCGCCGCCCCGGCGCGGTGCGGCACGAGGTCGTCCCCGCGGCCGTCTCGGCGATCGGCTGAGATGCCGGCGGAGCCTTTGCGCCCGCGGACGTGATGACCCCCGACCTGGGCGCCACCACAACGCGCGCGGCGAGGTCCCTGCACAGACCGTCACGGACCGGTCACGTTTCCGGACGTGGCCGGCAGGACAGCGCCTCGGCTGTTGAAAGGCCCCGCTCAGTGTGCTTACGGTCTGTCGGTCCATCGACGGTTTCCTGCACACCGGGCCCGCCCGGACCCGTCGCAGCAACGCACCAGGAGGCACTCCATGACCGCCCGTGAACGCCGTTCCACCGCCCGCACCGCCGCCGCCGCACTCGCCGCGGTCGCCGCGCTCGGCCTGACCGGGTGCAGCACCGAGGGCCCCGAGACCGGCACCGACGTCGAGGACGTCAGCGAGGGAGAGGTCCTGGAGTCCTCCCCCGCCCCGCAGAACAGCTCCACCGCCGGGGACACCTTCGTCGGCGACTACGACCAGGGCTTCCACGACGCGCGGGAGACCTACGTCGGCCAGCAGGTCACGCTCTCCGCCGAGGTGGACGACGTCATCGGCGACGACGGCCTGGTGATCGCCGGCGCGGCGGAGAACACCGTGGACCCGCTGCTGGTCCTCTACGACATGGACCAGGTCGACGTCGAGGAGGGCCAGGCCGTGGAGGTCGTCGGCACGGTCCAGCGGTCCTTCGACCCCTCGACCCTGGACGACCAGGCCCAGGAGGACTTCACCGACGAGCTCTACCAGGACCACGAGCAGCAGCCCTACGTCGAGGCCGACTCCGTCCGACTGCTGCCCGAGCAGTAGATCGCCAGGGCCCGGCGCCCCGAGCCTCGCGGCTCAGGACACCCGGCCGCCGACGCGGCAGGGCCGGCCCCGAACGCCCCTGTCCCGACGCCCCGGAGGCACCGCCCCATGGACTTCGCCCACCTGCTGTGGAACACCGTGCCGCCGTGGGCTGCGGTCGCGTTCTTCGCCGTGGACCTGGTCATCCGGCTGCTGGCCCTGGGCACGGTGCCGCACAACCGACGGCCCTCGGCGGCGTGGGGCTGGCTGCTGGTGATCTTCTTCTTCCCGATCCTCGGCGGGCTGGTGTTCCTGGCCCTGGGCCGGGCGGATCTGCCCGAGGCCCGGCAGCGGAAGCAGCAGGAGGTGGTGGGGAGGATCGACCCCGGGGACGCCGAGGACGGGGCCCGGCTGCTCGAACGGCTGCCGGACCGGGTGGCCGAGACGGTGCGGCTGAATCAGCACAACGGCGCCTTCCCCGTGGCCGGCGGGCACCGCATGGAGGTCCTCGACGACTACGACGCCTCACTGGCCGCGATGGCCGCTGCGATCCGGGAAGCCCGGCGCTGCGTGCACTTCCAGTTCTACATCGCCGTGGCCGATGCCACGACCGAGCCGGTGATCGCGGCCCTGGAGGAGGCCCGGGCCCGCGGGGTCACCGTGCGGGTGCTCGTGGACCACCTCGGCGCGGCCGGCTACCCCGGGTACCGGCAGCTCGTGCGCCGCCTGGAGGACGCCGGGGTGGACTGGCGGAGGATGCTGCCGGTGCGACCCTGGCGCGGTGAGTACCAGCGCCCGGATCTGCGCAACCACCGCAAGATCCTCGTGGTCGACGGGACGGTGGCCTTCACCGGGTCGCAGAACGTCATCGACCGCAGCTACAACAAGACCCGGAACAAGCGACAGGGCCTGCAGTGGATCGGGCTGACCGTCCGTGTGCAGGGCCCGGCGGTGGGGCACCTGGACGCGCTGTTCGCCACCGACTGGTACTGCGAGACCGACGACATGGTCCTGGACACGGACCGGCCTCCGGCCCCGGACCCGGCACCGGGCGGCGGGGAGCTGGCCTGCCAGGTGCTGCCGTCCGGGCCCGGCCTGGGCCAGGAGTCGAACCTGCAGCTGTTCAACCACCTCTTCGCCACCGCCCGGGAGCGGATCACGGTGTGCAGCCCCTACTTCGTGCCCGAGGACTCGATGTACAACTCCCTGCGCACCGCGGTGGGCCGCGGGGTGGAGGTGCACCTGTACATGGGCGAGACCTCCAACCACGTGCTCACCCACCACGCCCAGCGCTCCTTCTACGAGCGTCTGATCCGTGACGGGATCCGGATCCACCTCTACCGGGCCCCCTACGTGCTGCACTCCAAGTTCGTGCTGATCGACGAGCTGACCGCGGTGGTGGGCTCCTCGAACATGGACATCCGCTCCTTCGTGCTCGACCACGAGGTCAATCTCCTGGTCGTCGGTGCCGAGTTCGTGGGCCGGCTGGACGGGGTCGTGGCCGGATACCGGGAGAACAGCCACGAGCTGGAGCTGGCGGACTGGCTGGCGAGGCCCTGGTACCAGAAGTACCTGGACAACACCGCCCGGCTGACCTCCGCCCTGCAGTAGCGCGGGGAAGCCCTGCGGGGCGGCCGATCCGCCACGGGCCGCGACTCCCCCGGGGACGGGCACGGGGACCGGCCGCGGAACGGGCCGCCGGGCAGGACCGCCAGGACGAGGACGCGCCCCGCGGTGGGCGGGAACTCCGTCCTGCCGGCCGTCGGCACCGGACCGGTGGCCTGCCCGACCGCCCTGCCCGACCGCCCTACCCGGCGACGGTGACGGTGGCGTCGACGAGGTAGGGCTCGGTCTCACGGTTGACGAGGTAGTTGGCGGTCTGCTCGTCGGTGAGCCGGTACAGCCGCTCCCGGTCCCCGGGATCGCTGAACAGGTCACCGGCGGCCACGGTGCCGGTGACCTCCACCTCGTCGCCGGGGCGCAGATCGGCCGGCATGTCCTCGACGAAGACGACGGTCTGTTCGTCTCCCATGGTCAGGAACTCCTCACCGTAGATGCCGTCCACCTCGTTGGTCAGGGTGATCTCCTTCCCGACCAGTTCCTCGGTGGCGACCTGGGACTGGTCGAGCTCCGTCAGCCGGGTCTCGCCCTGGCATCCCGCCAGCAGCAGCGCGCCGGTCAGGCCGGCGGCGGCCAGGGGCAGGGTGCGGCGGGTCGGGGTGCGGCGGGTCGGGGTGCGGTGGGTCATCATGGTCCTCCTCGGTGCTGCGGTGACGGAGTGCGCACGGTGGTCGGTCCTGGATCGCGGTCCGGCCGCGCTGGTTGCCGGACCCGGTCGGGGCGTGGGAGCCGCCGGTCGCGAAGGACCGGACAGCCCCGCCCTCCTCCCATGGCACACCACGACAGCGGACGACGGGGCCTCTGCCCCGGACCTTCCGAGGTCCTGCCGCGCATCCTCTGCGGGAATCGTGACCCGTTCGTGCTGGTGCCCGCGCTCTCGTCGGGGAGTCCAGGACGCAGGATCGGCCGCCGCCCCGTCCGGACAGGCCCCGTCCGCACCCGTCCGCACCGGCCGGAGGAACCCCGGGCTCGTGACCGGCGGGGCTCAGGGAGCGGTGCGGGACGGCGCCTCGACGGAAGAACGGTCGCGGCCGTGGCCGCGCAGCACGACCGGCAGCGCCGCGGCGGCCAGGAGCGCGAGCAGGGCCAGGGGGATCCACGGCGTGCCGGGCCACCAGTGGTGGCGGGCGGTGAGCTCGAGCAGCATCCCGAGCCCGGCGTTGCCCACGAGCACGGCGACACCGCCGCAGGTGGCGGCCAGCCCGTAGTAGGCGCCCCGGCCGGCGCCGGCCCCCGGGGAGGGGAGGAAGCCGGGAATCAGGGACAGGATCGTGGGGGTGAGCAGCATGTGCCCCAGGATCAGGACCGCGACGGTGGCCATGACCGGCAGCACGGAGCTCTCGGACGCTCCCGCCGGCACCGAGGTGACGGCGGCGGTGGCGAACGCGGCGGCGACCAGGAGGAACCCGGCCGACAGGGCGCGCCCCGGCCCCATCCGCCGGCCCAGGGCGGAGACCGGCAGCTGCAGGAGCAGGGTCAGCGCCGAGGCGAGCAGGAACAGCGCGCCCAGCCAGGCCGCGTCCAGGCCGCGCCGGCCCAGGTCGACGGGAACGGTGAAGTAGAGCTGGTTGTAGGCGAGCATGTTCGTGCCCGCGAGCAGGCAGAACACGACGAAGCGCCGGTTGCGCAGGCACTCCAGGGCGGGTCCGGGTCGGCCCGTGCCCGCGTCCACCGCGTCCCGGCCCCGCGGCGGCCGGCCGGGGTCGGCGGGAAGGCGGAACCACAGCAGGACGGTCACGAGGGCGAACACCGCGATTCCGGCCGCCAGCGCCGCGTCGAAGCCCCAGCCCAGCAGGGCGGTGCCCAGCACGGGGCCCAGCACCGCGCCCAGCTCGCCGGTGATCGCCAGCCACACGAACACCGACCGCCGGCCCGCGCCCCCGGGCCCGGGACCTCCGGCCGGCGGCTGGTCGGCGTGGGAGAGCTGGGACTCCAGCGCGGGCGAGAACAGGGCGCCCCCGGCGCCGGTGAGGACCGCGCCGAGCAGGAAGAGGGGGAAGTCCGAGGCCGCCGCCAGGGTGGCGTAGCCCAGGATGCGCACCAGGCAGCCGGTGAGGATGGCCCGGCGGGGGCCCCAGCGGTCGGCCAGCAGCCCGCCGAACAGGAACATGCCCTGCTGGCTGAAGGTGCGGGCCCCGAGCACCAGCCCGATCGCGGCGGCGTCCAGGCCGTACTCGGTGCCCATGGCGCCTGCGAGGAAGGGGATGACGGCGTAGAAGCCGATGTTGAACACCAGCTGGGCCCCGAGCAGGGTGCGGGTCTCGGCCCGGGGATCAGGCGGGGACATCACGGTGCTCCGACGCCAGGGCGTGGTGGTCCAGGATCGCGCACACCCGGGGCAGGGCCGCCGCGACCAGCTGCCGGCTGTGCTCGTGGCGGGGCGCGGCGAAGAACTCGCGGGTCGGCGCGAGCTCGACGAGGGCTCCGTGGTGGAGCACCGCGACCCGGTGGCTCATGTAGCGGATGACGCCCAGGTCGTGGGAGATCATGATCAGCGACAGCGGCCGGTCCCGGTGCAGCCGCAGCAGCAGGTCCAGGACGGTGCGCTGGGTCGCCGCGTCCAGGGCCGAGGTGGCCTCGTCGCAGATGAGCACCGACGGTTCCAGCAGCAGGGCCCGGGCGATGGTGAGCCGCTGCAGCTGCCCGCCCGAGCACTGGCCGGGATGCCGTTCCAGCAGCTCGGGGTCGAGCTCCACCTCGCGCACCGCGTCCAGGAGACGGGCCTCCCGCTCCTCCGCGGTGAGGTCCCTGTGCTGCCGCAGGGGGGCCTCCAGGCTGGTGCGCAGCCGCATGCGGGGGTCGAAGGAGTCGTGCGGTTCCTGGAAGACCAGCTGCACGGCCGTGCTCACCGGACCGGCGCCCTCGGCCGCCCCCGGCGCCCGGGCGACGCGTCCGGCGTCGGGGGTCTCCAGCCCGACGGCCAGACGGGCCAGGGTGCTCTTCCCGGAGCCGGACTGGCCCAGGACCCCGAGGATCTCCCGGTCGCGCAGCTCGAGCGTGACCTGTTCCAGGGCAGGGCGCCCACGGCGCCGGCCCGTGCCGAAGGTCTTGGTGACGCGTTCCAGCGCCAGCGCGGCACCCGTTCCCGCGGCGGGCGGCGGCGTGCCGGCGGGGGTCAGGGCCGCCGCCTCCAGCAGGGCCCGGGTGCACGCGCTCCGGGGACGGTTGAGCACGGTTCCGGCCGGGCCCGCCTCGACGACGCGCCCGGCGTCGAGCACCACCACGCGGTCCGCGTAGGCGGAGACGGTGGCCAGGTTGTGGCTGATGTAGAGCACCCCCAGCCCGCGGTCGCGCCGCTCCCGGTCGAGCAGCTCGAGGATCTGCCGCTCGAGGACCGTGTCGAGGGCGGAGGTCGGCTCGTCCGCGAGCAGCACCTCCGGCCGGCCGGCGAGGGCGAGGGCCACCATGGCCCGCTGGGCCATGCCTCCGGAGAGCTGGTGGGGGTGCGCGCGTGCGCAGGACTCCGGGTCCCGAAAGCCCACCTCGGACAGCAGCTCGAGCGCCCGCTCCCGGGCCGCCCCGCCCCGGAGCCCGCCGTGGAGCCGCAGGGGTTCCCGCAGGTGCTCGAGGACGGTCCGGCGGGGATTGAACATCCGCTTGGGCTGCTGGTACAGCATGCCGATCCGCCCGCCGCGGACCCTGTTCAGCTCGGCCTCGCCCGCCCGGGCGAGGTCGCTCCCGCCCAGCCGGATCGATCCGGAGTCGAGCTGCACCTGCGGGGGCAGCAGGCCCAGGACGGACATGGCCGTCATCGTCTTGCCGCTGCCGGAGGCGCCGACCAGGGCCACGAACTCCCCCGGCGCCACGGCGAGGTCGACCCCGCACAGCACCGGCCGGGGGGCTCCGGAGGGCCCTCGCCGGCTGACGTGCAGCTGCTCGACGCTCAGCCCCTCAGGCATCCGGCACCGTCCGGGAGGGCGCGGAGGAGAGCACCATGCGGGTGCTCGTCGCCCGGGCCAGGCGCTGGCCGACGAGGGTGACGCACAGGGCGACGACGAAGACCACCAGCCCGGGGGCGAGGATCGTCAGCGGGGACCGGGCCGCGTACGGCTGGGCGGCGGCCAGCATCGCCCCCCAGTCCGACTGCGGGGGCTGCACCCCCAGGCCCAGGTAGGACAGGGCTCCCACGGTGATCAGGAACTGCCCGAAGCGCAGCGTGGCCTGCCCGAGCAGCGGCCCCGCCAGGTGCGGCAGGACGTGGCGCAGCACGATGAAGGAGGGCGAGCAGCCGAGGACCCGGGCGGCCTCCACGAAGCCGCGTGCCGAGACGTCGTAGGTCAGCGCCCGGGCCAGCCGGGCGAACGGCGTCCAGCCGGTCACGGTCAGGGCCAGCAGCAGGGACAGGTGGCCGGGACCGAGCACGGCCACCAGGAACAGGGCCACGACCATCTCCGGCAGGGCCAGCAGGACGTCGCTGGTCCGGGTGAACAGCTCGTCCAGCCAGCCCCGGCGGCGGGCGCTGAGCACCCCGATGGCGGTGCCCGTCACCGCGGTGAGCACCGTGGCCAGCGCGGCGACGGTCAGGGAGAACCGCCCGCCGTCGAGGAGCCGGCTCAGCGTGTCCCGTCCCAGGTGGTCGGTGCCCAGCCAGTGGGCGGCGCTGGGCGGGGCGAGCCGGGCCGTGAGGTCCTGCGCGGCCGGCGGGTGGGGCGCGAGCCAGGGTGCGAGGGCCACGGCGAGCACGACGAGGGCCAGGACCGCCGACGCGGCCCACACGAGGGCGCGGCGCTCACGCACGGCGCCCCCTGAGCCGCGGGTTGAGCAGGCCGTGGACCAGGTCGGCGGCGGTGGTCAGCAGGACGGCCAGGCCCACGACGACGACCACGCCGCCCTGTGCCAGGGGGATGTCGCTGTTGCGCACCGCGTCGTAGAGCAGCCGCCCCATGCCGGGAATGGCGAAGACGACCTCCACGATGACGGATCCGCCCAGCAGCCCGGCGAACCAGACGGCCACCAGCGTGGTCAGGGGCAGCAGGCCGTTGGGGAGCACGTGCCGCCGGAGCGTCCGGACCCGTCCGAGGCCGCGGGCCCGGGCGGCGACGACGTGCTCGGCGCCCAGCGCGTCGAGGACTCCTTCGCGCACGGCGGAGGTGAAGTAGCTCGTCGGCCGCAGCGCGAGGACGGCCACCGGCAGGACCGCGGAGGACGGCCCCGACCACCCGGCGGAGGGCAGCAGCGACAGGTTGAGGGCGAACACCAGCACGAGCACCGGGGCGAGCCAGTACTCCGGCACGGCGATGAACGCCTGGGTGACCGTGGTGATCACCCGGTCGGCGGCCCGGCCCTCCTGCAGCGCGGCGACGACGCCCAGGACCACCGAGACCGCCGCGGCCGCCCCGAGGGTCATCACCACGAGGCTCAGCGTGACCGCCAGGGCGGGCAGCACCTGCTCGGCCACCGGGGTGCGGCTGGCGTAGGACAGCCCCATGTCGCCCCCGAGCAGCCGGCCCAGCCACCGCAGGTACTGCATCATCAGGGGGTCCTGGAGTCCCAGGTCGGCGGCCAGGGCCTGGGCGACGGAGTCGTCGATCACCTCTCCGGCCACCCGGGACCGGATGATCTTGCGCACCGGGTCCCCCGGTGTCACGTAGGGGATGAGGAAGACCACGAAGGACGCGAGCAGGACGGTGATCCCCAGGGTCGCCGTCCGCCGGGCGAGGAAGGCCGTCACGCGCGGTCCCGTCCTTCCGGTCGTCCCGGGGTCCTGGTGCTGCCGGTGGTGCTCACGAGGCGGGCTTGGTGGTCTCCGCGCGCAGCACGTACCGGGACAGCGGGTCCTGCCGGTGGTTCTGCAGATCGGCACGGACCGCGTCGACGGCCTGCTCGTTGACCAGCCAGACGTTCACGGCCTGCTCCTCGAGGATCTCCCCGGCCCGGGCGTACAGCTCGTAGCGCTGCTCGGTGTCGGCGGTCCCGGCGGCCTGCGCCACGAGCCGGTCGTAGTCCTCGTCGCAGAAGTGGCTGAGGTTGTACGTGCCCTCGCAGGTGTAGTCGGCGGTGAGGAAGCCGATGGGGTCGGCGATGTCGATCAGGCGGTTGCGCTGGCTCAGCACCATGTCGTAGTCCCCGGCCAGCAGGTCCGGCTCCACGGCGGCGTACTCCTTGGTCGTGATGGTCACGGGGACCCCGACGCTCTTGAGGTTCTCCTGGATGACGGTGGCCACGTCGGCGAACTCGGCCCGCTCCACGATGGCGATGATCTCCAGCGGCCGCTCCGCGGTGTAGCCGGCGGCGGCCAGCAGCTCCTTCGCGGCGTCGGCGTCCTGCTGCGGGGCCTCGGCGCCCTCGGTCGCCCAGGGCTCGGAGGGCGCGAAGGGCCCGGTCGCCGGGAGGGCCGCCCCCTCGTAGACGCTGGCCGCCAGGGCGTCCAGATCCAGGGCCGAGCGGACGGCCTTGCGGAAGTCGACGTCGTCGAACGGTGCCCGGCCGTTGTTCATGTACAGGGTCGCGGTGCGCGGGGACTCGGCCTTGAGGACCTCGACGGCGGAGTCGGCCTCCAGCGCGGCGACGTTGGCCGCCGGGATGGAGAGGGAGACGTCCGCCTCCCCGGTCTGGACCTGCGTGGCGCGGGTCGCCCCGTCGGTGATGAACCGGACCTCGGCGCCGGCCAGCTGGACCTCTCCGCCCCAGTAGTCCTCGTTGCGGTCCACGGTCAGGGACTGCTTGGGCTGCTCCGACACCGGGGTGAACGGCCCGGTGCAGTGCCCGAAGGGGTCCACCGACCCGCCCTCGAAGGCCGCCGGCGCCAGCACCCCGGTGTTGACGCTGGCCAGGCGGTACGGCACCAGCGGGCTCTCGGACGGGGTCGTGATCCGCACCGTGCGCTCGTCGACGGCCTCCACGCCGCTGACCACGGCGGGGCTGAAGGCGCGGGCCGGGACCTCCGCGTCGAGGACGGTCCGCAGCGAGGTCACCACCGCGTCGGCGGTCAGCGCCGTGCCGTCCTGGAACCGCACGCCCTCCCGCAGGGTGAACTCCCACTCCAGGGGCGAGACCTGCTCCCACTCCGTGGCCAGCGCCGGCACGATCTCGCCCGCCGCCTCGTCGTAGCGGGTCAGGGTCTCGAGGCACCCGGACAGGGACAGGATGTAGGCGGCGTCGCTCTCCAGCGCCCAGTCGGCGACCGGGGCGCGGAAGTTGTCCACCACGATCCGCTGCTCGCGGTCGGCCGCCCGGGCGGCACCTCCTTCCTCGCCGCTGAAGCCACAGCCCGACAGGGCGAGAAGAGCCACGAGCCCGACGGGCGTCGCGGACCGGAGCGGAGAGCGCACGGGACCACCTCAGGTCGCCGCCCGAGGACGGCAGGGAATAAGGACACGGAAGAGTTCGGTAAAACCCCGGGGGAAAGGTTAGGGGAACCTAACCCCCGGGTCCACTCGGGCGCCGGGCCCCGTCATGAAGCGGCACGGGTTTCGCCGCCCGTCACGCATGTCATATGCACCCGGGCGCGTCCGGGCTGACACCGCACCGGCGGCCTGGCACAGTAGGGGACGGACACCCCCGCCTGGACGATCCCGAGGAGTTCCATGACGCAGCAGGCCGAGACGCCCCGCACGACCGCCGCCGGAGAGTGGTGGCGCTCCGCGGTGATCTACCAGATCTATCCGCGCTCCTTCAACGACGGCAACGGTGACGGCATGGGTGACATCCCCGGCATCATCGACCGGCTGGACTACCTGGCGGACCTGGGCGTGGACGCCCTGTGGCTGTCCCCGTTCTACGTCTCCCCCCAGCACGACGCCGGCTACGACGTCTCCGACTACCGGGACATCGACCCCCGCTTCGGCACGCTCGAGGACTTCGACCGGATGCGCGCCCGCATGGCGGAGCTGGGCATGCGGCTGATCGTGGACCTCGTGCCCAACCACACTTCCAGCGAGCACGAGTGGTTCCGGGCGGCCGTGGCGGCCGGGCCCGGCAGCCCCGAGCGGGAGCGCTACATGTTCCGGGAGGGCCGGGGCGAGCACGGCGAGCTGCCCCCGAACAACTGGCGCTCCGTGTTCGGCGGTGAGGCGTGGACGCGGCTGCCGGACGGTCAGTGGTACCTGCACCTGTTCGACAGCACCCAGCCGGACCTCAACTGGGAGAACCCGGAGGTGTGGGAGGAGTTCCGCTCCGTCCTGCGCTTCTGGCTGGACCGCGGCGCGGACGGCTTCCGCGTGGACGTGGCCCACGGTCTGGTCAAGGCCGAGGGCCTGCCGGACTGGGACCACCAGGTGCACATGGTGGAGGGCGAGCACGACGCCCGGGAGCACGACGAGCCGGACACCCCCATGAGCACCGGCAGCCCCTACTTCGACCAGGACGGGGTGCACGAGGTCTACCGCGACTGGCACCGGGTGCTCGCCGAGTACGACGGCGACCGGATGATGGTGGCCGAGGCGTGGGTCGAGCCGGCCCACCGGCTGGCCATGTACGTGCGCTCCGACGAGATGCACCAGGCCTTCAACTTCGACTTCCTGGTCGCCGGGTGGGACTGGGCGCGGCTGTCCCGGGCGATCGGGGACTCGCTGGCCGAGTCCGCGAAGGTCGGGGCGCCCACCACCTGGGTGCTCTCCAACCACGACACGGTCCGGCACGTCTCCCGCTTCGGGCTCTCGGACCCGATCGCCTATCCCAAGGGGATCGACGCGGACAGCGAGCAGCCGGACCACGACCAGGGCCTGACCCGGGGCCGTGCCGCCGCCCTGGTGGAGCTCGCCCTGCCGGGCTCCGCCTACCTGTACCAGGGGGACGAGCTGGGCCTGCCCGACCACACGGGGCTGCCTGCCGAGCTGCGGCAGGACCCGGCGTTCGCCCGCACCGGGGGCGAGGAGATCGGCCGCGACGGCTGCCGCGTGCCGCTGCCCTGGGCCGCCGGTGAGCCCGGCCACGGCTTCGGCCCCGAGCCGTGGCTGCCGCAGCCCGAGGCCTTCGGGGAGCTGGCGGCGGACCTGCAGGTGGGCGTCCCCGGGTCCACGCACTCGCTGTACCGCACCGCCATCGCCCTGCGCCGGGAGCTCGGCCTGGGCCGGGGCGCGTTCGCCTGGCACGAGGCGCACGACGCCGCGACGGGCCTGCTCGCCTTCGTGCGCACCACCGAGACCGGGCAGCGGGTGCTGGTGGCGGCGAACCTGGGCACCGCCCCGGTGCCTCTGCCCGCCGGAGAGCTGCTGGTGGCCAGCCGGGAGGACGCCGTGGCCGACGGCGCGCTGCGGCCCGAGCGGGCGGTGTGGGTGCGCCTGGCGGACTGACCCGCGGCGGGTCAGTGGCTGGTGCGGCCCCGGCCCGAGGCGAGCACGGGGGCGAGCAGCCGGTCGGCCAGCGCCCCGGTCAGCACCGAGTAGACCGCCTTGTGCAGGACGTCGACGGTCAGCTCCTGGACCGGCCAGGACGCCGGCGGGGCGCCCACACCGGTCGCGTTCTCCACCGTCTGGTCGAACGCGAGCCGGACCACGGTGTGCCACGCGTTGGCGGACCCGCCGCGGATGCCCGTGACCGCCCACACGCCGCGCAGGGAGCCCAGGGCGGCCCCGGTGCCGTAGTGCATCACGGAGTTCCAGCCCCGGGGCCGCTCGTCGTCGCCCGGGTGCTGCCCCAGCAGGGTCAGCAGGGCACGGCCGGGGACGTAGGAGTTCGGGCGCCGGGTGAGGGCCTGCTCGGCCTTCTCCCCCACCACCATCCCGGCGGCGCCGATCACCCCGGCTGCGGCGCCGATCCCGGCGGCGCGCAGCAGCAGGTCCGGACGGGAGGCGGCGGTCATGCCCGGTCCCCCTCGTCCTCGAGCCCCTGTCGCGCCAGGTCGCGGTCCAGCTCGGCGCCCGGCTCGACGACCACGCCGTCCTCGCGCTGGTCCCCGACCGGCCCGCGCCCCGGTTCCTGCGCCGGTCCTTGCTCCCGCTGCTGCTCGCTCATGGTCGCTCCTTCCGTTCGGGCACCCGGCCCGGGCGGCCCGCGGCCAGTATAGACAGGAAGCTGATCAGTTGGGTCGGTCCGTGGGCGGGGCGGTCCCGCCGCAGCGCCGCTGCAGCCAGTCGTCGACCGGGGCGAGCGTGCGCTGCAGACCGGCGAGCTCGACCGGCTGCAGCGAGTCGCCCGCGGCGCGCAGATCGGCCACGGCGGTGTCGAAGGCCGGCCGGAGATCGGCGGGCATCCCGGGGGCGAGCTGCTGCACGGAGTCCGCCGCCCGGCCGGGGTCGAAGCCGGGGTGCGGCCCGTCGGTGGACAGCGGCACGAGCATCAGGGCGGTGTAGGCGCCGGCGACGTCGAAACAGGTCTCCGGGCCCGGGGAGTCCCCGGGAGGGGCCGGGGCGGGGGTGGTCGGTCCCGGCACCGGCTCCAGGACGAACCCCTGCTGCTGACCGGTGCCGCATCCGGTCAGGGCGAGCAGGCACAGCACGGCGGGAACGAGCACTGCGCCGGGTGCGCTCGGGCGTCGGGACGGGCGGGTCACGGCTCCAGAATACGGAGCGAACCTCGGCGCGGGCTGGCAGCGGGTGAGGGGGCCGGACATGAGAAGAACCGCCGGCCCCCGTGGGGACCGGCGGTTCTTCCGCGGTGGCTCCGACCGGCGTCGATCCGGTGACCTTACGATTTTCAGTCGTACGCTCTACCAACTGAGCTACAGAGCCCCGGCACATCCGAGGCGGATATGCCGCGACGGCGTCGCACCACGGAAAGACCTCTTCCGCTGTGAACGCCGCCTGAGCGACCCTGACGGGACTTGAACCCGCGACCTCCGCCGTGACAGGGCGGCACGCTAACCAACTGCGCTACAGGGCCTTGCTGTTTCCAACGAGGACTGATCTTACCAGCATTCCTCGCCGGTTGTGCAAATCGGTGGGAGGCCCACCTGCTTCGCGTACCCCCAACGGGATTCGAACCCGTGCCGCCGCCGTGAAAGGGCGGTGTCCTAGGCCGCTAGACGATGGGGGCCAGAACGCCCGCGCCGGCGGCCACGGACTCGACGACCGAGGACCCTGACACGGGAGAAACCGAGTACAGCTTAGGGCTTCGCCCGGAATTCGCACAATTGCGGTGCGGGCCGGTCCCCCGGCGGCACCCGTGCGGCCGGCACCCCCGTGCGTCCGGGCCGCGCGTGGGGTAGGAAGGGGGGCGTGATCGAGATGACCCGCCAGGAGTTCGACGGCGCCGTCGACGACGCCATCGGCCTCATCCCGGACGAGCTCTTCCGGGCCATGGACAACGTGGTGATCCTCGTCGAGGAGGAACCGCCCGCGCACGCGCCGGACCTGCTCGGCCTCTACGAGGGCGTGCCCCTCACCGCCCGGGACGGCGGCTGGGGGGCCGGGTCCCTGCCGGACCGGATCTTCGTCTACCGCGGCCCGCTGCAGCGCATGTGCACCGAGCGGGAGGAGCTCGTGGAGGAGATCACGGTGACCGTCATCCACGAGGTCGCCCACCACTTCGGCATCGACGACGAGCGGCTGCACGAGCTGGGCTGGGGCTGAGCCGGCCCGCTCAGGCGTCCCAGGGGCGGACGTCGTCGAAGTCGAAGTCCTTGCGGGTCTCGATCCGCTGGTCGTAGCGGTCCGGGACGATCAGCACCGGGCCGGCCGCGTTGTGCAGCACCCCCTGGGAGGTGGAGCCCAGCAGCATGCCCGCGAAGCCGCCCCGGCCCCGGGTGCCCAGCACCACGAGGGAGTTCTTCCGGGTCTGCTCCACCAGGACCTGCACCGGCGGGCCGTCGGCCAGCTCGGAGCCGATCTCGAGGTCCGGGAACCAGCTCCTGAGCCAGGCCACCCCGCCGCCCAGGGCCCGGGCGACGTCGTCGTACATCACCTCGAAGTCCACGGCCGTGGGCATCCAGGCCAGCGCCCCGCTCACCGGCGGGAGCGCGCAGACCACGGTCAGGGGGACCCCGAGCAGGCGGGCCTCCTCCGCGGCGTAGAGCATCGCCGCCCGGGCCTGCGTGGAGCCGTCCGAGCCGACGACCACGCGGTCCACGAGGGCCCGGCCGGTGGTGAGCTCCTCCGCGCCCAGGTGCTCCTGGGACCAGGGCAGGGGGATCACCCCGGTGGGGCACTTGGCGTGCGCCGGCACCGCCGTGGAGACGGTGCCCAGCAGCCGGCCCAGCAGCCCGCCCCGGCCGCGGGAGCCGAGGACCATCAGCTCGGCCGTGCGGCTGAGCTCGAGCAGGGCGCCGGAGGGGTCCCCCGTCTCGACCGTGGCGCGCAGCTCCACCCCCACGGGGCGGACCTGGTCCGCGGCGTGGTTCAGCAGCTCCTCGACGCCCTGGGTCAGCGCGGCCTCGTCCACGGTGGCGTAGCCGGTATCGAACCCGGAGCCCGAGAACACGGGCACGCTGTAGGCGGTGACCAGCCGCACGGGCAGGCCGCGGCGGCGGGCCTCCCGGGCCGCCCAGCGCAGGGCGCCGAGGCTCTGCTCGGAGCCGTCGACGCCCACGACGACCTCGCCGGTGGCGTCCAGGGCGCGGCGCTGCCCCCCGCCGGCCGGGGAGCGCCGGCGCACGGCCTCCTCCCCCAGACTGGTGTCGCGGCGCTCCTCGCGCTCCGGGGACGGGTGGTCGGTCATGGTGCTGCCTCCTGTGCGCGGCCTCCGCCCGGACGGCTCCGTCGCGGTCCGGGGCTTCGCCTCCGATGGTACGCGCGGACGCGCCGCGGACGGCGCCCCGCCGACGGACGATCGGCGCCCGGGGTGAGAAGATGAGGGCGCACTGTGCACCCGCCTGTCAGGAAGGACGGTCCCGCCGATGAGCGAGGTCTCGTTGCCCGACGCTCTGCCCGGGGAGACCGGGGCCACGGAGTGGGCCACGTGGGGCAGGACGCACGCCGTCACCCCCCGGCACGTCCTGCGTCCGTCCTCGGTGGCGGAGCTCGCCCAGGGCGTGGCCGCCGCCGCGCAGCGGGGCCTGGGCGTGCGCGCCGTGGGCTCCGGCTGCAGCTTCTCGGCGCTGCCCCTGGCGCCCGAGGTGATGGTCGAGCTCACCGGGCTGAGCGGGCTCACGGCGGTGGACGCGGACGAGCACCGGGTCACGGTCCTGGCGGGCACCACGATCCGGGCCCTCAACAAGGAGCTGGACGCCCACGGGCTGGCGATGACCAACCTGCCGGACAGCGACTGGCAGACGATCGCCGGCGCGGTCTCGACCGGCACCCACGGCACCGGCCTGGCCTTCGGCTCCCTCTCGGCCCAGGTGGTGTCCCTGACCCTGGTCACCGCCCGGGGCGAGCTCGTGGAGTGCTCCGCCGAGCAGCGCCCCGAGCTGTTCCAGGCGGCACGGGCCGGGCTGGGCGCCCTGGGGATCCTCGCGAGCGTGACCCTGGCCTGCGAACCGGCCTTCCGGCTGCACGCCGCCGAGATCCGCGAGCCGCTCGGCCAGCTCGTGGACAGCGTGGCGGCCCGGATGGCCGGGTCGGACCACTTCGAGTTCTACTGGATGCCGGGGACCGCCACCGCCCAGACCCGCATCCTCACCCGGCTGCACAAGCTCCCGGACTCCTTCACCCGGCCCGGCTCCCCCGTGGCGCGCACCGTGCGCCGGCTCGACGACGTCCTGCTGCGCAACACCCTCACGGCCGGGCTGAACCAGCTGGCCACGGCGCTGCCGCGCTCCACGCCCGGGCTGAACCGGGTCGACGCCCTCACGAACAGCCCGCGGCAGTACAGCGACCTCTCCTTCCGGGTGTTCACCGTCCCGCGCCGGGTCCGCTTCGTCTCCACCGAGTACGCGCTGCCCGTGGAGGAGCTGGGGGTCGCCTTCCGGGAGCTGCAGACCCTCGTCGAGCGCCGCGGCTACGCCTTCTCGCTGCCCGTGGACGTGCGCTGCTCCGCCGCCGAGGAGGCCTGGCTCGCGCCCGCCCACGGCCGCGACACCGCCTGGATCGCGCTGCGGCAGTACTGGCGGCGCTACGACCCGAAGGTCTTCGCCGCGGCGGAGGAGATCTTCGTGGACCACGGCGGACGCCCGCACTGGGGCACCGTGCACACCCGGGACGCCGGGTACCTGCACGCGGTCTACCCGCGCTTCCAGGACTTCCTCGACGCCCGTGCCGCGGCCGACCCGGACGGGGTCTTCCTCAACGACCACGTCCGGGAGCTGCTGGGCCTCTGACCCGGCGGGGCGCCGCCCAGCCGGCGCTGCGGCCCGGAGCGCCTCCTCCCGTCCCGGGAGCGCGAGGGGCCGCGTCCTGTCGGGCAGGACGCGGCCCCTCGGGTGCTGGGCGCCGGCTCAGGCGGGCGAGGAGACCGGCTCGGGCACGCCCTCCCGGGAGACGCTGACCATCTCCTCGCGCTCGACCACCTTGACCCGCTCGCGCGGGTTGCCCTCGGCGTCGTGCGAGGACTGGCCCAGGCCCTGCTCGTACTCGTCCAGGGCCAGCCAGCCCTCCCACGTGGTGTACTCGACGCCGCGGGCCTCGAGCACCTCGTTCACGGACGCGGGGTCGGGACGGGTGGCGCCGGGCAGCACGGGGCGGTCCTCCAGCAGGTGGGTGACCGTCTCGAGGGCGTCGGACTTGGTGGCGCCGATCAGCCCGACCGGGCCGCGCTTGATCCACCCGGTGGCGTAGAGGCCGTGCAGCACCGTGCCGTCCTCGGCCAGGACGCGGCCCTCCGCGTTGGGGATCACGCCGCGGCCGTCGTCGAAGGGCAGCTCGGGCAGCCGGGAGCCCAGGTAGCCGACGGCGTGGTAGACGGCCTGCACCGGGTAGTCGACGTACTCGCCGGTCCCGGACACGGAGCCGTCCCCGTTGAGCCGGGTCCGCTCCATGCGCAGGCCGGTGACCCGGCCGTCCTCGCCGAGGACCTCCCGGGGGCTCTGCAGGAAGTGCAGGTGCAGGCGCCGGGAGGCGGTCTTCGGGGAGTCGTCGGCCCGCCACTTCTCGAGGGTCTTGACCATCACCTTGACCTGGTTGTTCTCGGCGATGGCCTGCTCGGAGCCCTCGTCGTAGTCGAAGTCCTCGTCGTAGACGACGATGTCGACGTCGCGCGACTTGGCGAGCTCGCGCAGCTCCAGCGGGGTGAACTTCACCTGGGCGGGGCCGCGGCGGCCGAAGATGTGCACGTCCGTGACCGGGGAGGCCTTCAGGCCCTGGTAGACGTTGCCGGGGATTTCGGTGACGAGCATGTCGTCGGCGTGCTTGGAGAGCACCCGGGCGACGTCGAGGGCCACGTTGCCGTTGCCGATGACCGCGACCTCCTCGGCCTCGAGCGGCCAGGTGCGCGGGAAGTCCGGGTGCCCGTCGTACCAGGCGACGAACTCGGCGGCGCCGTGGACGCCCTCGAGGTCGTTGCCGGGGATGTTCAGCGGGGCGTCGTAGACGGCGCCGGTCGCGAAGATCACCGCGTCGTAGTGGGCGCCGAAGTCGGCGAGGGTCAGGTCCCGGCCGAACTCCACGTTGCCGAAGAAGCGGATGTCGCCGCGGCCCAGGATGGCGCGCAGCGCGGTGATGATGCCCTTGATGCGGGGGTGGTCGGGGGCCACCCCGTAGCGGATCAGCCCGAACGGGGTCGGGTAGCGGTCGAACAGGTCGATGCTGACCTCGAGCTCCCCGTTCTTCACGGGCTCGGACTTGGTGAGCATGTCCGCGGCGTAGATGCCGGCCGGGCCGGCGCCGACGACGGCGACGCGCAGAGGGCGGGTGGTGGTGTCAGCCACAGGGTTCCTTTCGATTGCGCGCACGGCGTGCACCGCGCGCGTCGTAGACCGGGTCCAAGTTTAGTGAAGTCGTCCCAGGATCTCCTGGGTGAGGATGCTCACGACCGGTGGCCGAGCAGGCCCCGCCCGCGCAGCAGCCGGCGTTCCACGGGGTTGAAGAACAGCAGCTCCACGAGGATGCCGACGGCGAGGATCGACAGGACCGCGACCATCACCACCGCCATGTTGGAGACCGTCCGGCCCTGCTCCAGCAGGGAGCCCAGGCCGAAGCCGATGGAGCCGCCGATGGCGATGAGCTCGGCGCCCATGAGCGAGCGCCAGGAGAAGGCCCAGCCCTGCTTGAGCCCGGCGACGTAGCCGGGCAGGGCCGCGGGGAGCACCACCTTGCTGGCCATGGTCCAGCCGCGGGCCCCGAGCACGTGGCCGGCCCGGCGCAGCTGGGGCGGGATCTGGTCCACCCCCGCGAGCATGCCGTTGACGATCGACGGGATGGCCCCCATGAGCACCACGAAGTACACGGTGGCGTCGGAGAGGCCGAACCAGATGATCGCGGCGGGCACCCAGGCGATGGAGGGCAGCACCTGCAGGCCCGAGATGATGGGGCCCACGGCGTCGCGCAGGGCGCGCCGCTGGGCGATCAGCAGCCCCAGCGGCGTGGCCACCGCCGCGGCCACCAGGAAGCCGCTGATCCCCCGCCACAGGCTCGTGCCGAGGGCGCCCAGGACGGTGCCGTCGGTGAGGAGCGCCACGAACTGCCGCCCGACGTCCAGCGGCCCCGGCATGACGTCGGGCCGGGGGCCGAGGAGGGCGACGAGCAGCTGCCACAGCAGCAGGCCGGCCACCAGGGCGACCAGCGGCGGGGCGACCTTGGTGCGGAACACCTCCCCGGCCGAGGTCCTGCGGGCGCGCTCGGTCTGCAGGGCGTCCAGGCCGGCGAGCTCCTCGCCGGCGGCGTCCTGCTCGGCGGGCGGCACCGGGAGCGGCCCGGAGGCCGTGCGCTCCTCCGCCCGGGGCGCGCGGGGCGCGGCCGGCGGCGCGGCCGGGACCTGGGGCAGGGCCGTGTCATTTCGCATGGCGGCTGATCTCCTCACGCAGTCGTGCGGTGATGGTGCGGGTCAGCTCGGCGAGGGTGTCGTCGAGCGACTGGGCGCTGCCCTCGAACCCGTAGGACTCGGGGTCCTTCCACGGCCGGGTGTCCCACTCCTGGACCACCTGGCCGGGGCGGGAGGACATGAGCAGCACCCGCTGGCCCAGCCGCACGGCCTCGCCGACGTTGTGGGTGATGAACACGATCGTCCGTCCCGTGGCGCGCCAGACGCGCAGCAGCTCCTCGTGCAGCAGGTCCCGGGTGATGGCGTCCAGCGCGGAGAACGGCTCGTCCATGAGCAGGACCTCCCGTTCCTGGGCCAGGGCCCGGGCCAGGGCCACGCGCTGGCGCATCCCGCCGGAGAGCTCGTGCGGGCGCTTGTCCGCCGCGTGCGGCAGCCGGACCAGCTTGAGCAGCTCCTCGGCCCGCTCCCGCCGCTGCGGGGCGGGGACACCGCGCAGCTCCAGGGCGAGCTCCACGTTGCGCCGCGCGGTGAGCCAGGGGAACAGCGCGGCGTCCTGGAACATCAGGGCCGCTCCTTCCGCGGGGACGGTCACCGAGCCCGCGGTCGGCTCCTCGAGCCCGGCCACGATGTTCAGCAGCGTCGACTTGCCGCAGCCGGAGGCCCCGAGCAGCGCGACGAACTGCCCGCGCTCCACCTCGAGGTCCACGTCCTGCAGGACCGGCCCGTCCTCGGGGGAGAAGGTCTTGCCGAGGCCCTGCAGCCGGATCGCGGTGGTGGTCGCGGTGCTCATGCGCCCTCCTGCGAGCCGGAGCGGACGCGGTCGAGGACCGTGGTGTCCACGAGTCCGTCCAGCGAGGCCTCGTCCGTGGTCCCCGCCGCCACGCCGTCGGCCAGCAGCTGCGGGTAGGTGTCCGCGAGGGGGTCCGTGGTCCACTCGATCGCCTCGAGGGCGCCCACGACCGTCTCCTCGGGCAGGGTCTCGGTCTGGGCGCGCTCCAGGCCCCGGTTCAGGGTCGAGGCCAGCAGCGCGGGGTCGTCCTCGTGCTCGTCCAGCCAGTCCACGGACCGCTGCAGGCCCCGCACGAGCTCCTCGACCGTCTCCGGATGGCGCTCGAGGTAGTCCTTGCGCACCACCAGCACGGTCGTGGGATAGCGCCCGTCCGCCCAGAGGTCGCGCTCGTCCACGAGGACCCGGGCGCCGTCCTGCACCGCGCGGGTGGCCCACGGCTGGGGCAGCCAGGCCCCGTCCACGCGTCCCTGCCGCAGCATGGAGATGGTCTGGCCGTTGGCCATGGGGGTGATGGCGACCGCGCGCTCGCCGTCGCCGTCCACCGCGTAGCCCTGCTCGGTGAGCCAGGTCCGCAGGGCCACGTCCTGGGTGCCCCCGAACTCAGGGCTCGCGACGGTGCGCCCGGCCAGGTCCCCGGCGTCCGTGACGCCGGGGCCCACCACGAACTGCGCCCCGCCGGACGCCGCGCCCGCGACCACGGCGAGCGAGCGGCCCTGGGAGCGGACGAAGGAGTTGATCGCCGGGTTGGGGCCCACGAAGGCGGCGTCGATCGATCCGGCGTTCATGGCCTCCACCGCGGTGGGACCGCTGTTGAAGACCTGGGCGGACAGCGTCGTGTCCCCCAGCTCCTCCGCGAAGTCGCCGCTCTCGAGCCCGACGAGGGCCGGTCCGTGCGTGAGGTTGCCGAAGTAGCCCAGCCGCAGCTCGGCCGCGTCGGAGGTCTCCACCGCGGTCTGCTCCCATGCCGCCAGCGTCCCGTTGCCGCGCAGTACGGTCGCGGCGACCGTCAGGGCGGTCAGGAGCGCGAGCGCGGTCAGCACCAGCGGCCAGCCCGGGCGGCGGCGGCCCGCGGCGGGGCGCCCGCCGTCGCCGGCCGTCACCGTGGTGAGGGCCGGCGGCTGCTGCCGGTCCACCTAGGCGTCCCGGACGAGCCCGGCGGCGAGCGTGTTGCCGGTGGCGGGGTCGACGAGCAGGAAGGCGCCGGTGCGCCGCAGCCGGTCGTACGGGTCGACGGGCAGCGGGGAGGCCAGCCGGAGCCGGACCCGTCCGATGTCGTTGAGCTCCAGGGTGGCCGCGTCCCGCAGCACCAGCTCCTCGAGGTCCAGGCGCCCCTCGAGGTCCTGGACCATGGCCTGGACCGTGGCGGCGCCGTGCTTGACGAGCACGCGGGCGCGCGGCTGCAGGGGCCGCTCGCCGAGCCAGGCCACCGAGGCGGTCAGGTCCCGGGTGGGCTCGGGCAGCTCGGCGTCGGCGCTCGCGAGGAGGTCGCCGCGGGCGATGTCGATGTCGTCGGCCAGCCGCAGCGTCACGGACAGCGGGGCGGCGGCCTCCGGGAGCTGCTCGCCGGGCAGGGGCGCGCCCGGGGCCGGGGCGGTGCCGGCCACGTCGATGCCGGTGACCGTGGTGCGCCGGCCGGCGGGCAGGACCACGACCTCGTCGCCGACCGCGACCGTGCCGGAGGCGATCTGCCCGGCGTAGCCGCGGTAGTCGCGCAGGGCCTCGGCGTCCGCGCCGGGCGCCGTGCCGCCCTGCGGGCGGATGACGTACTGGACGGGGAGGCGGAAGGGGCGGGCGGTGCCGCGCCCGGACTCGTCGACCGTGGGCAGCTCCTCGAGCACGCGCAGCAGCGGGCGCCCGGTGTACCAGGGGGTCCGCTCGGAGGGCTCCACCACGTTGTCGCCCTCGAGGGCGGAGACGGGCACCACGTGCACGTCCTCGATGCCCAGCCGGGCGGCGATGCCGGTGGCGTCGGCGGCGACCCGGTCGAAGACCTCCCGGTCGTAGTCGACGAGGTCGATCTTGTTCACCGCGATCACCACGTGCGGGACGCGCAGCAGCGAGACCACGGCCAGGTGCCGGCGGGTCTGCTCGACCACCCCGTGCCGGGCGTCCACGAGCAGCACGACGGCGTCGGCCGTCGAGGCGCCCGTGACCGTGTTCTTCGTGTACTGCACGTGGCCGGGGCAGTCGGCGAGGATGAAGGAGCGGCGGTCGGTGGCGAAGTAGCGGTAGGCCACGTCGATCGTGATGCCCTGCTCCCGCTCGGCGCGCAGGCCGTCGGTCAGCAGGGCGAGGTCGAGACGGCCCGTGCCGCCGCCGAAGCCGCGCTCGGCCGAGGTGCGGCCCACGGCCTCGAGCTGGTCGGCGAGGATCGCCTTCGCGTCGTGCAGCAGCCGGCCCACCAGGGTGGACTTGCCGTCGTCGACGGACCCGGCGGTCGCGAAGCGGAACAGCGAGCCGGGGTCGATGGTCGGGACCTGATCGGCGGCGGAGGCCTGCGGGGTCACGGTGCTGGGGGAAGTCATGTCTAGAAGTACCCGTCCTTCTTGCGGTCCTCCATGGCGGCCTCGGAGATCCTGTCGTCCGCGCGGGTGGCCCCGCGCTCGGTCAGCGTGGACACGGCGACCTCGGCCACCACGTCGGCCACGGTGCCGGCGTCGGAGAGCACCGCCCCGGTGCAGGACATGTCCCCCACGGTGCGGTAGCGCACGCTGCGCCGCTCGACCGGCTCCGCGGCGGAGGGGGCGGAGAACTCGCCCACGGCCATCCACATCCCGTCGCGGCGGAACACCTCGCGCTCGTGGGCGTAGTAGATCGGCGGCAGCTCGATGTTCTCCCGCTCGATGTAGCGCCAGATGTCCAGCTCGGTCCAGTTGCTGATGGGGAACGCCCGGACGTGCTGGCCGGCGGTGTGCCGGCCGTTGTAGAGGTTCCACAGCTCGGGCCGCTGGTTGCGCGGGTCCCACTGGCCGAACTCGTCGCGCAGGGACAGGATCCGCTCCTTGGCCCGGGCCTTGTCCTCGTCGCGGCGGCCGCCGCCGAACACGGCGTCGAACCGGTTGTCCGCGATGGCGTCCAGCAGCGGGACGGTCTGCAGCGGGTTGCGGGTCCCGTCGGCGCGCTCGAGCAGCCGGCCGTCGTCGATGTAGTCCTGCACGGACGCCACGACCAGGCGGATGCCCAGCCGCTCCACGGTGCGGTCCCGGAAGTCGAGGACCTCGGGGAAGTTGTGCCCGGTGTCCACGTGCAGCACGGGGAAGGGGATCCGGCCCGGCCAGAAGGCCTTGGCGGCCAGGTGGAGCATGACCACCGAGTCCTTCCCGCCGGAGAACAGCATGGCGGGGCGGTCGAACTCGGCCACGACCTCGCGCAGGATGTGGATGGACTCGGCCTCGAGCGCGTCGAGGCTGCTGTGCACGCCGGCCTCCGCGGGGGCCGGGGCGGTGCTGGGGGTGGTCACGTTCGCCTCCGTCGTCGTGGGTGCGCTCACAGGTGGATCCCGCACTCGATCTTGTCCCGGCCGGCCCAGCGGCCCGCGCGCGGGTCCTCGCCCGGGGCGGTGGGCCGGGTGCAGGGGGCGCAGCCGATGGAGAGGTAGCCCTCCCCCATCAGCGGGTTCGTCGGGATCCCGTGGTCCTGGGACCACTGGACCAGCTCGTCGAGGGTCCAGCGGACCATCGGGTTGACCTTGACGAGCTTGTGCGTCTCGTCGAAGGTCACCATGGGCGCGTTGGTGCGGGTCCAGGACTCGTCGCGGCGCACGCCGGTGAACCAGACCTCGTAGCCCTCGAGGGACTTCTTGAGCGGCGCCACCTTGCGGATCGCGCAGCACAGGCCGGGGTCGCGGGCGAAGAGGTCCTTGCCGTGCTTCTCGTCCTGCTCGGCCACGGTGAGCTCCGGCAGGGCGTCGACCACGGTGATGTCGAGCATGTGCGCCACGGCGTCGCGGGTGCCGATGGTCTCCGGGAAGTGGTAGCCGGTCTCCAGGAAGAGCACGTCCACCCCGGGCAGCTGCTCGGCGACGAGGGCGGGCAGCACGGCGTCGGCCATCGAGCAGGCCACGGTGACGTTGCGCAGGTCGAAGTTCTCCGCGACCCAGCGGATCGCCTCCTCCGTGGACGCCTCGCCGGCGGCGGGCACCCGGCCCTCGGCGTCCAGCTCGGCGTGCAGCGCGGCGGCGCCGGCCGCCGCGAGCTCGCGCAGCTGCTGCTCGTCGCGCAGCGCGGGGCGGGTGCCCGTGTCGGTGCTGGTCATGCGAGTTCACTCTCCTCGACCCGGTGGGTCCACTCGGCGAAGGTCTCGTTCTCGGTGCGCTGGGCCAGGAAGCGCCGGACCAGCTTCTCGACGTAGTCGGCCAGGTCGTCCTGGAACACCTTCAGGCCGCGCACGGTCCGCCCCAGCCCGGCCTCGGCCCGGTCGTCGGCGGCGAGTCCGCCGCCCAGGTGCACCTGGTAGCCGGGCTTCTGCCCGCCGTCCTCGGTGGGCAGAAGCTGGCCCTTGAGCCCGATGTCCGCGGTCTGGATCCGGGCGCACGAGTTGGGGCAGCCGTTGACGTGCATCGAGATGGGGTGCGGCAGCTCCACGCCGTCGAGCCGCCGCTCGAGCTCGTCGATGGTGTCCGAGGCGGTCTGCTTGGTCTCGACGATCGCCAGCTTGCAGTACTCGATGCCGGTGCACGCCACCGTGGAGCGGCGGAACGCGGAGGGCCGCGCCTGCAGGTCCAGGGCGTCGAGGTCGGCGACCACGCTCTCCACGTCGGCCTCCTCGATGTCGAGGACCACGAGCTTCTGGTGCGGGGTGGTGCGCAGCCGGTCGGAGCCGTACCTGGCCATCACGTCGGCCAGGGCCAGCAGCTTCGCCCCGGAGACGCGGCCCACGCGCGGGGCCACGCCGATGTAGAACCGGCCGTCCTTCTGCCGGTGCACGCCGATGTGGTCGCCCGGGGTGGCGGCCTTCTCCGGCGCCGGGCCGTCCGCGAGCTCGTAGCCGAGGTACTCGTCCTGGAGCACCTGGCGGAACTTCTCGGGCCCCCAGTCCTGGACCAGGAACTTCAGCCGGGCACGGTTGCGCAGCCGCCGGTAGCCGTAGTCG
The DNA here is from genome assembly GCF_001580365.1 of Kocuria turfanensis. NCBI lineage: Bacteria > Bacillati > Actinomycetota > Actinomycetes > Micrococcales > Micrococcaceae > Kocuria > Kocuria turfanensis. Next base: position 1,838,954 of record NZ_CP014480.1, read on the forward strand.
CGGAAGATGCTGGTGACGCCCTTCCAGACCTCCGGGGCCTGTTCCTCGGTCACGAAGGCGCCCAGGCGCTTGCCGAGGAACGGCACCACGGACAGCGCGCCGCCGACCCACAGGTCGTAGCCGGGACCGAGCTCGGGGTGGACCACGCCCACGAGGGCGCAGTCGTTGATCTCGTGCACCACGTCCAGGGACGGGTGGCCGGTGATCGCGGTCTTGTACTTGCGCGGCAGGTTGGAGAACTCCGGGGAACCGATCCAGGTGGACTTGATCCGCTCGATCACCGGGGTGGGGTCGATGATCTCGTCCGCGGCGATCCCGGCCAGCGGGGAGCCCAGGATCACGCGCGGGACGTCGCCGCAGGCCTCGATCGTGTCCAGGCCGGCGTCCTCGAGCCGCCGCCAGATCTCCGGGACGTCCTCCACGCGGATCCAGTGGTACTGGATGTTCTGCCGGTCCGTGATGTCGGCCGAGTCCCGGGCGAAGTCCGCCGAGATCTGCCCGAGCACGCGCAGCTGCTCACGGGTCAGCGCCCCGCCGTCGAGCCGGACGCGCATCATGAAGTACTTGTCCTCGATCTCGGCGTCGGACAGGGACCCCGTCCGGCCGCCGTCGATGCCCGGCCGGCGCTGGGTGTAGAGCCCCCACCAGCGGAACCGCCCGTGCAGGTCCTGGGGGTCGATCGAGTCGAAGCCCTCCCGGGAGTAGACCTCCTCGATCCGGGTGCGCACGTTGAGCCCGTCGTCGGCCTGCTTGAAGACCTCGTTCGGGTTCAGGGGATCCCGGCCGTCGACCTTCCACTGCCCCTCGGGCTTCGGCTTCCGGGCGGCACGGGGCGCGCGCGTCGTCTGTGTCATGGCGTCGATTCTTCGTGGCTTCCCCCGGACAGTCACGCCGGTCGTCACAAACCGCCATGAATCGACCTGACGTGACACAGGGCTGGACACCGGCACCCGAATGTGCAACGGCGCGGGCACCCTCAGGCGGCGGGCCCGCCCCCGGTCAGCCGCGCCGCGGCGTCGTCGATGTGCTCGGCGTCCACCAGGACGTCGTAGGCGTCCGCCTCGAGGCCCTGGACGCTGCGGAAGTCACGGCGTCCGCCGGTGGCCGCGTGGCCCACGAGGCCGAAGATCAGGCCCCAGACCGCGCCCAGCGCCACGCCCCACAGCACCACGGACAGCCAGCCGCCCACGGTGAACAGGCCGAGGAGCAGCCCCACGAACAGGCCGAGCCACGCGCCGGAGGCCATGCCGTAGAGGGCGGCCTTCCCGTTGGTCATCCGGCCCGTGACCTGCTCGACCGAGCGCAGCCCGGTGCCGACCACGCGCACGTGCTCGACGGGGAACCCCGCGTCGGAGAGGGAGTCGACGATCTGCTGCGCCTCGGCGTAGGTGGGCACGGTCCGCAGCACCCGGTAGTTGCCGGAGGAGGTGGGAGGAATCCGTGAGGGCTGGGTCATGGCTGCTGCGCTCCTGTTCCGTCGTGTGGTCCGTCGTGCTGGGGCGGGGTCCGGTGCCGCACCCGTGGTGCGACCGCCGTCCGGTGCAACGGGATCTGCCGGGCCCCTGTTCCGCCCGGCGCCGGCCGGCCTCGTCCATGTCCGGGTGCTCACCGCGACACCACCGGGCGGGACCGGTAATGTTCCCCCGGTGGCACGCGGATCCGGGGCCGCTCCGGGGCCGCCGCCGTCGAGCCCGCCCTGTCCCGTCGAGTGCCCTTAGGACCGCCATGGCATCCTCCGCCTCCGTTCCCACGGAGACCCCTTCCCGTCCACCGCGCAACGGCCTGGACCGCTTCTTCAGGATCAGCGAGCGCGGCTCCTCCGTGACGAGCGAGGTCCGCGGCGGCGTGGCCACGTTCATCGCGATGAGCTACATCGTGGTCCTCAATCCGCTGATCCTCGGCTACGGCCCGGACGGCGCGGGGAACACCCTCGGCGCCGAGCGGGTCGCGGCCGTCACCGCCCTCGTGGCCGGCGTGATGACCATCCTGATGGGCCTCGTGGCCCGCTCGCCGTTCGCGATCGCCACCGGCCTGGGGGTGAATGCGTTCCTGGCGGTGACGATCGTGACCACCCCCGAGCTCACCTGGCCGCAGGTGATGGGCCTGGTCGTGTGGGCCGGCGTGATCATGTTCGTCCTGGTGCTCACCGGCTTCCGCACGGCGGTGTTCAACGCCGTGCCGCCGTCGCTGAAGACCGCGATCGTCGTGGGCATCGGGCTGTTCATCGCCCTGATCGGCTTCGTGAACGCCGGCTTCGTGCGCCGCATCCCGGACGCCGCCGGCACCACCGTGCCCGTGCAGCTCGGCGACGGCGGGACGCTGCTGGGCTGGCCCATGCTCACCTTCGTCGTCGGCCTGCTGCTGACCCTGGCCCTCATGGTGCGCAACGTCCGCGGCGCGATCCTGATCGCCGTGGTCCTCACCACGGTCCTCGCCCACGTGCTGGAGGCGGTCTTCCCGTCCGGCTCCTCGGCGGAGAACCCCACCGGGTGGTCGCTCGTGGTCCCCTCGGCCCCCACCTCCTTCGTGGCCCTCCCGGACCTCTCGCTCGTGGGCGCGGTCGCCCCGCTGGAGGCGTTCCGGAGCCTCGGGGCCCTCGCGGCGCTGCTGCTGGTCTTCACGATCCTGCTCTCGATCTTCTTCGACGCGATGGGCACCATGGTGGGGCTCTCCCAGCAGGCCGGCCTGGTGGGCCGCAACGGGCAGATCGAGAACGTGGACCGGGTGCTGCTCGTGGACGCCGCGGGCGCGATCGCGGGCGGCGCGGGTTCCGTGTCCTCCAACCAGATCTTCGTGGAGTCCTCCACCGGCATCGCCGACGGCGCCCGCACCGGCCTGGCCAACGTGGTCACCGGCGCGCTGTTCCTGCTCGCGACGTTCATCACGCCCCTGGTCAACGTGGTGCCGTTCGAGGCCGTCGCCCCGGCCATGGTCGTGGTCGGCTTCCTCATGGCCAAGCAGGTGGTGCGCATCGAGTGGGAGGACTGGGGCCTGGCCGTGCCGTCCTTCCTGACCTTCGCGGTGATGCCCTTCACCTACTCGATCGCCGACGGCATCGGGGCCGGCTTCGTCTCCTACGTCTTCATCCGCCTCGTGCAGGGCCGGGCCCGGGAGGTCCACCCGCTGATGTACGTGGTGGCCGCGGCCTTCGTGGTGTTCTTCGGCAAGGGCGTGGTGGAGGGCTGGCTCGCCTGACGCCCTGCTCCCCTCCCCTCTCCCCTTGCCGGGAGGTCGCAGCTCACGGGGGTGGGGGGAGGATGGGGGGATGATCGACGACGACGCCCGCTGCCCCTGCGGCACCGGTGAGAGCTACGGCGCGTGCTGCGGGCGCTTCCACCGCGGCCGCGCCGCACCGACCGCCGAGCTGCTGATGCGCTCCCGGTTCAGCGCCTTCGCCGCCGGGGACGAGGCCTACCTGCTGGCCACCTGGCACCCCGGCACCCGTCCCGCCTCCGTGACGCTGGACCCGGACGTGCGCTGGTACCGGCTCGACGTGCACGCCGCCGACGGCGGCGGGCCCTTCGGGAGCGAGGGCCGGGTGGAGTTCAGCGCCCACTGGCGCGACGGCTCCGGGGCGCGCGGCCGGCAGCGGGAGAGCTCCCGGTTCGTGCGCGAGGGCGGCCGCTGGTTCTACGTGGACGGCACCCCCGCCTGACGCCGGGCGGCTCAGTCGTCCTCGAGGTCGGCCAGCACGCAGAACTCGTTGCCCTCCGGGTCGGCCAGCACCACCCACGTCACCTCGGGGCCCTGCCCCACGTCCACCCGGCGCGCGCCGAGGGACTCCAGGCGGGCCACCTCCCCGTCCTGGTCGGTGTCCGCCGCCCGGAGGTCGAGGTGCAGCCGGTTCTTGGCGGTCCTCGGCTCCGGGACGAGCAGGAAGTCCAGGTGCGGGCCCGGGCCCTCGGCGGGGGCGATCCCCACGTAGCCCTCGGCCTCGCCGTGGACCACGTAGCCCAGGGCGGCGCACCAGAAGCGGGCCAGGGCCGCGGGGTCGCGGCAGTCGACGACGACGGAGGACAGGGTGCTGGTCATGGGGCCAGCCTAGGCCCGGCGCCGCCGCCGGGAAAGGCGCTGCAGGAGCGGGCGGGCGCGCTGGAGGACGGGCCAGTACGTGCCCGGGAACAGCCGCGCCGCCAGGTCCGGCAGCACCGCACTGGGGGCCACCAGCAGCCGGCCCCGGCGCCGCTCCACCGCCTCCAGGATGTCCGCGGCCGCCCGCTCGGCCGGGTAGCTCAGCAGCGCGGCGAAGCTCTCGCGGCCGGCCGCGGCCTGCTCGGCCGGCACGCCGGCCGGGGTGCGGGCCGACTCGGCGATCCGGGTCCGGACCCCGCCGGGGTGGACCACGGTGACGCCCACCCGGCCGGCCAGCTCGTGGCGCAGGCCCTCCGTGAACCCGCGCACGGCGTACTTGCTGGCGGAGTAGGCCACCTGCCCGGGCGGGGCGATGAGCCCGAACAGGCTCGAGAGGTTGACCAGGTGGCTGCCGGGGGTGGCGAGCAGGGCGGGCAGCAGCCGGCGGGTGAGGATCACCGGGGCCCGGAAGTTGATGTCCATGAGCCAGTCGAACTCCTCGGCGGAGACCTGCTCGAAGGTGCCGCCGAGGGCCACGCCGGCGTTGTTCACCAGCAGGTCGATGCGCGGGTGCTCGGCGAGGATCCGGTCGGCGACGGCGGGCAGCGCGGAGAGCTCGGCCAGGTCCGCCACGACGGTGCGCACCCGCACCTCCGGGTGCCGCCGGCGGATCGTGCCGGCGACGCCCTCGAGCCCGGGCTCGTCCCGGTCGAGGAGCACCAGGTGGGCGCCGCGGGCGGCGAGGCCGTGGGCCAGCTGCTCGCCGATGCCGCCGGCGGCGCCGGTGAGCACCGCGGTGGCGCCGGGAAAGCGGAAGGGGGCGGAGGGGGACACGGACTGCTCCTGGGACGAGGGACGGGACCGGGGGACGGGCTCAGGCTCCAGTGTGGGCCGCTGTCGCCGAGCCGGGCTTGACCGCTCACGACAGGAAGTTGACCCGGTGCGACACGCTCAGCCGGCGCGGGCCGTCCCGCGGCGCACCTCCCGCGGCGGGGCGCCCCACCAGCGGCGGGCGCACCGGGTCAGCGCCGAGGACTCGGACAGCCCCACGAGCCCGGCGATCTGGCTCAGCGGGACCTCGGTGGTGGTGAGCCAGCGCAGGGCCGCGCTGCGCCGGGCCTCGTCCAGGACCGCGCCGAAGGTGGTGCCCTCCTCGGCCAGCCGGCGCTGGAGGGTGCGGGGGTGCAGGTCCAGGACGCGGGCCACCGCCTCCAGCTCCGGGGCCGCGGTGCCCAGCAGCTGCACCAGCACCCCGCGGACCCGCGGCGCCCACGCCGAGCCCGCCCCCGGGATCTGGGCGTCGAGGAAGGCCAGCGCCACCTGCCGCACGCCGGCGTCCCCGTGCAGCGGCCGGGCGAGCGTGCTCGTGGGGATCCGCAGCAGGACCTCGGGCCGGCCCGGGCGCACCGGCACGCCGAAGAACTCCTCGTAGACCCGCAGCGGCGCGGCGGGGCGGTGGTCCAGGTCGACCGTGCGCAGCCCGTAGCGGCCGCCGACCAGCGAGGTGAGGGCCCGGTGCAGCAGTCCCAGCCCGAGGTCGGTGCCCTGCGGGCTGCCGCGCCCGCCCCGGGCCGCCGGGACGTGCCCGCCGTAGCGCACGGCCGTCACCCCGCGGGCGCCGTAGGGGTCCTCGACCAGCGCGAGCTCGAGCGAGGGGGCGTGCACGAAGAGGTAGCGGGACACGCACTCCAGGGCGTCGCGCACCGTCTCGGAGTGGCGGGCGGCCAGCGCCAGCGGCCCGAGCACGCCCGGGTCCTGCCGGGCGGCGACCCGCAGCCCCAGGTCGGGGCAGGCAAGCTCCAGGGCGGCGGTCTCCAGCACCCGCCCGACGGCCCGCTCCGGGACCAGGAGGTCGTCGGTGTCCAGGGCGGCCCGGGGCAGGCCGGCGGCGTCGGCGAGCGCCTCGGCGTCGCCCCCGAGCTCGGCCACGGCGGCGCGGAAGCCGCGCAGTCCCGCGGAACGGATGACGGACATGTCGCCCAGAGTCAAGCAATCGTCGTGCAGCGTCAAGTGCTGCCGGGCGCGGCGGGGGATCCTGTACCCATGTCAGCCTCTTTCCCCACCCCCGAGAACCCCGCCGGGGCGGAGCACCGCGACGTCGTGGTCGTCGGCGCGGGCCTGTCCGGCATCGGCGCGGCCTACCGCCTGCAGACCGAGTGCCCCGGCCTGTCCTACGCCGTCCTGGAGGCGCGCGACGGGATGGGCGGGACCTGGGACCTGTTCCGCTATCCCGGCGTCCGCTCCGATTCCGACATGTTCACCCTGGGCTACTCCTTCAAGCCCTGGCGGGACCCGCAGTCCATCGCCGACGGCCCGTCGATCCTCGCCTACATCCGCGAGACGGCCGAGGAGTTCGGCATCGACCGGCACATCCGCTACCGCACCAAGGTGGTCTCGGCCGACTGGTCCTCCGCGGACGCCCGGTGGACGCTGGGCCTCGAGGAGCGCGACGACGAGGGTGGGCTCCGGCGGCGCACGATGACGTGCTCCTTCCTGTACTCCTGCGCCGGGTACTACGACTACGAGCGGGGGCACGACCCCGTCCTGCCCGGGATCGAGGAGTTCGGGGGCCGGGTGGTGCACCCGCAGTTCTGGCCCGAGGAGCTGGACTGGAGCGGGCAGCGGGTGGTGGTGATCGGCAGCGGTGCCACGGCGGTGACCCTCGTGCCGGCCATGGCCGCGGACGCGGCGAGCGTGACGATGCTGCAGCGCTCCCCCACCTGGATCAGCGCCGTGCCCGGCCGGGACCGGCGCGCCGACGCCCTGCGCCGGGCCCTGCCCCCGGGACCGGCCCACCGGCTGATCCGGACGAAGAACATCCTGTTCAGCACGGCCGTCTACCAGTTCTGCCGGCGCCGCCCGGCCGCGGCGCGGGAGTACTTCACGTCCCGGGCCGCGCGCATCCTCGGCTCGGAGGAGCTCGTGGCCGAGCACTTCACCCCGTCCTACGACCCCTGGGACCAGCGGCTGTGCGCCGTGCCGAACGCGGACCTGTTCAAGGCCCTGCGGCGGGGCCGGGCGGACGTGGTCACCGACACGATCGACACGTTCGTGCCCGAGGGGATCCGGTTGAGCAGCGGCCGGGTCCTGGAGGCCGACGTGGTGGTCACCGCCACGGGGCTGAGGCTGCTGCCCTTCGGCGGGATCGCCCCGACCGTGGACGGCGCCCCGGTGGAGCTGTCGGAGCAGTTCGTCTGGAACGGCGCCATGCTCACGGGCGTGCCCAACTTCGCCCTGTGCATCGGCTACACCAACGCCTCATGGACGCTGCGGGCCGACCTGACGCACCGTCTGGTCTGCAAGGTGCTCCAGCACCTGGAGCGCCACGACGCCGCCGCCGCGGTGCCCAAGGCCGCCCCGGGCATGACCGAGCACCCGCTGCTGGACCTCAGCTCCGGCTACGTCCGGCGCTCGATCGACGCGTTCCCCCGCCAGGGCGACCGCCACCCGTGGCGGGTGCGGCAGAACTACCTGCTGGACTCGGCGACCACCCTGCGCACGCCGCTGTCCCGGACCCTCGACCTGATCCCCCGCCCCGCCGCCCGCCCCGCGGCCGCACCCCAGGAGACCCACGCATGACCGAGCAGCACACCTCGCAGCCCGCCGCCGGCGCACCGGGGGCCACGACGACGGTGCAGGTCGCCGGCCGGCCCGTGCGCATCCGCCTCTCCGGGCCGGAGCAGGCTCCGCCCGTGGTGCTGCTGCACGGGATCGGGCGCAGCCTCGAGGACTGGTCGGCCGCCCACGAGCTGCTCGCCCAGGACCACCGGGTGCTGAGCACCGATCTGCCCGGCTTCGGGCTGAGCCCCGCGGGCCCGGAGAAGCCGGGGCTCGCGGCGTTCGCCCGTTCCGTGGTCGGGGTGCTCGACGCGGTGGGCGAGGACCGCCCGGTGCACCTGATGGGCAACTCCCTGGGCGGAGCCGTGGCGATGACCGTGGCCGCGGAGCACCCGGAGCGGGTGGCGAGCCTGCTGCTGGCCAACAGCGCCGGGTTCGGCCGGGAGGCCAACGTCTCCCCGCTGCCGATGGTGTGGGCCGCGCTGTCCCGCCTGCCCGTGGTGGGCCACCGGTTCCGCCCGCTGGCCAGGGCCGCCGCGGTGCGCTCGAACCAGAACTGCTTCTTCGACCCGGCGCTGGCCACGCCCGAGCTCCTCCGGCACGCGGCGCAGGTGGGCTCCCAGCCGGACTTCCGGGCCACCTTCGTGGGCACCTACCGCAGCATCGGGCTGCCGGTGGTGGGTGTGCTGCCCGGCTGGCGCCGGGCCCTGCTGGAGAGGATCCGCGACTCCGGGCTGCCCGTGCTCGTGCTGTGGGGCGACGCCGACGCCGTGCTGCCCGCCCACCACGCCGAGGCCGCGGCCGCCGCCCTGCCCGAGGCCCGGCTGCACGTGTTCCCGGACACCGGGCACATGCCGCAGATCGAGCGGACCGCGGAGCTGGTGGAGCTGGCCCGGGAGTTCGTGGCCTCCGCCGAGGAGCGCCGCGCGGCCTCCTGAGCCCCCACCGCGGCCCCGGCCGCCCGCGGCGTGGATCCCGGAGCCGCTCCGCCCCGGGGCGCCTGCCCCTGCCCTCCTCCCCGGTGACCCCGCCCGCGGCATCCCGCCCCGGTCGACCCGGTGCCGAGCGGCGCACCGCGAGCGGCGCCGCCGGGCATGACTGCCGCCCGAACAGGTCCTTTCCGGCATCCACACCCCGACCCCTTCCGGTGGGAAAGCGCTTTCGGCTACCGTCCTGCCCAGCACCCCCAGTGACCCCCATCACAGTTCTCCCCCTCACCGGGGCGTGCCCACCGCAACGACGGAAGAGGGATCATGCGCCCACGCGCCTCGTACTTGTCCATGTCCTTGTCCATCTCCACCGCCGCCGCACTGGCGCTGCTCACGGCGGCCCCCGCGGCCGCCGCCCCCGGTCCGCTCGCCGACCCGACGGCGCAGTCGGCCCGCACCCCGGTCGAGCGGCAGGTGCTGCCCGCCGGTGACGGCTGGGCCTCCGCCGACGGCGGGACCACCGGCGGGGCGGCGGCCGCCCCCGCCGACGTCCACGACGTCGACGACCGGGCCGGGCTCCTCAAGGCGCTCGCCGCCTCGGGCGAGCGGCCGAAGATCATCCGCGTGCACGGGCGGATCGACGCCAACACGGCCCCCGACGGCTCCGCGCTGGACTGCGCGGACTACGCGGCCGGCACCGGCTACGACCTGGAGCAGTACCTGCAGGACTACGACCCCGCCACCTGGGGCCGGGACCGCGACCCCGCCGGGGCGCAGGAGGACGCCCGCCGCGCCGCGGCCGCGAACCAGGCGCGCACGATCCGCTGGGACGTCCCCAGCAACACCACGATCGTCGGTGCGGGCCCGGACAGCGAGATCCGCGGCGCCGCGCTGCGGGTCAACGGGGCCGACAACGTCATCCTGCGCAACCTGACGTTCTCCGACGCCGCCGACTGCTTCCCGGCCTGGGACCCGGGCGACGGCAGCACCGGGGCCTGGAACAGCGAGTACGACCTGCTGCAGGTCATCAACGGCGCCAGCCACGTGTGGGTCGACCACTCGGAGTTCACCGACGCCCCGAACCCCGACAGCGGGCAGCCCAGCTACTTCGGCTCCCCCTACCAGGTGCACGACGGCGCCCTCGACGTGACCAACGGCTCGGACCTGGTCACGATCTCCTACAACCGGTTCACCGACCACGACAAGCTGATGCTCATCGGCTCCACCGACTCCCCCACCCGGGGGGACCCCGGCCGGCTGCGGGTGACCGTCCACCACAACGTGTTCGAGGACGTCGGCCAGCGGGCCCCCCGGGTCCGCTACGGCCAGGTGGACGTCTACAACAACCACTACGTGGTGCCCGAGGACGGGTCCGTGCCCTACGTGTACTCCCTGGGCGCGGGGATCGAGTCGCACCTGTACGCGGAGGCCAACGCCTTCACCCTGCCCGCCGGCACGGACCCCGCGCGGATCATCGGCCGCTACAAGGGCTCGGTCATCGCCACCGTGGACAACACCGTGAACGGCAGGAAGGTCGACCTCCGGGCCGCCTACAACGCCGCCGCCCCCGCGACCGCGCAGCTGGCCCACGACACCTCCTGGACGCCCACGCTGCGCCCCCAGGTGCACTCCGCACAGGCGGTGCCGGCGCTGCTGGCCCGCACCGCCGGCCCCGTGCTCAGCACCGGCGGGAACCGGTGAGCCCCGCCGCGCCCACCCGGCGCACCCTCCTGACCGCGTTCGCGCTGGCGGCCGGCGCCACCGCCCTGACCGGCGCGGCGGGCACCCCGGCCCTGGCCGCGCCGGGAGCCGCCGGCAACACCGGCGGGATCCGGCGCACCCGCCCGGCGCTGTTCGTCGTCGGCGACTCGACGTCGTCCGCCTACCAGCACTCCGAGCGCCCCCGCGCGGGCTGGGGCCAGGCGATGCCCCTGCTGCTGGGCCCCCGGGCCGGCGTGCTGGACTACGCCTGGTCCGGGGCCTCGTCCAAGAGCTACGCGGACGCCGGGCTGCTCGACCGGGTGCTGGGCATGCTCCAGCCCGGGGACCACCTGCTCATCGCGTTCGGCCACAACGACGAGAAGGTCCAGGACCCGGCCCGCGGCACGCTGCCGGGCTCCACCTTCGAGGCGTACCTGCGCCGCTACGTCGACGGCGCCCTCGCGCACGGCGCGCAGCCGGTACTGGTCACCCCGGTGGAGCGGCGGCGCTTCGACGCCTTCGGGGCGGCCCGGGACACCCACGGCGCCTATCCGCAGGCCGTGCGCGACCTCGCGGCGGCCACCGGCACGCCCCTGGTGGACCTGACCGCCTCCTCCAAGGACCTGTGGCAGCGCCTCGGCCCCGAGGGGACGACGTCCCACTTCCTGCACCTGGCGCCGGGCGAGCATCCGCAGTACCCGCAGGGCTCGGCGGACAACACCCACTTCCAGGCCCTCGGCGCCCTGGCGGTGGCCCGGCTGGTCGCCGGCGAGCTGCGGTCCCGGCGGATCGTGCCGCCGGGCTGGTTCGCGGACACCGCCGCGGCGGCCGACCCGCTGGGCCGGATGTACTGGCCCGGCGAGCGGCCCGTGGACACCCCCGTGGTGCTCGACGTCGGGCCCGGCGAACGGTTCCGCACCGTGCAGTCCGCCGTGGACGCGGCGGAGCCGGGCGGCGCCCGCCGGACGGTGATCCGGATCCAGCCCGGGGAGTACCGGGAGGTCCTGCACGTGCCGTCGAGCAGACCGCGGATCTCCCTGGTCGGGACGGGCGCGGGACCCGAGGACGTGGTGCTGGTGCACGACAACGCCTCCGGGACCCTGAAGCCCGACGGGAGCGGCCCGTTCGGCACGTTCGGCAGCGCCTCCGCCCGGGTGGACGGCGCGGACTTCGTGGCGCGGAACCTGACGTTCGGCAACGACTTCGACGAGGCCGCGCACCCGGAGATGAAGAACCGCCAGGCGGTGGCCCTGCACCTGACCGGTGACCGGGCGGTCCTCTCCGGGGTGCGCCTCCTCGGCAACCAGGACACCCTGCTGGTCAACTCCCCGGCGAGCGGCGTGGCCGCGCGGTCCTGGTTCGACCGGTGCTACGTCGAGGGCGACGTCGACTTCGTGTTCGGACGCGGCACCGCGGTGTTCGACGGCTGCGAGCTGCGGTCCCTCGACCGCGGCTCCGACAGCAACAACGGGTACGTCACGGCCGGCAGCCAGGATCTGAGCATCGAGCGCGGGTACCTGTTCACCGGCTGCCGCTTCACGTCCGGGGCCGCCGCCGGCACCGTGCACCTGGGCCGCCCCTGGCACCCCAGCGGCGACCCGCGGGCCGTGGCGCAGGTGCTCGTGCGCGACTCCTGGCTCGGCGCCCACATCGCGGCGAGCCCGTGGACGGACATGAGCGGCTTCTCGTGGCGGGAGGCCCGCTTCGCCGAGCACGCCAACCGCGGCCCGGGCGCGCAGCTCACCTCGGACCGCCCCCAGCTGCCGGCCGGCGAGGCGGAGCGCTTCACCGTCCGCGACTATCTCGCGGGCGAGGACGGCTGGGCCCCGCAGCTGGCCGGCACGGCGGTCGACTGCACCGCCCTGCTGGACCTGCCGGGCTGACGCCGCCACGGGCGGGTGGCCCGCCGGGCGGCGCGCGCCCCCGGCGGACCACCGCCCGGCAGGCCTCCCGGCGCCACCTGCCCGGGTGCCGGCGCCCGTGGCGGCGGCACCCGTCAGCGCTGCTGGTACAGTTCTGCCGCCGGCACGCGCACGCGCCGGACTCGACTGCGGCGAGGGGGCCCGCACACAGGACGGAACGGGTGGGCCTGACCCATGGTGGATTCGACGACGGCCGACGCGCGCTCCGTGCAGCTGGAGGACCTGCTGCTGGCCTCCGAGGACCTGACGGACTTCCTGCAGCAGTTCGTGCTCAGCACGGCACGGCACCTCGCGGAGGACGCCGACGACCTGTGGTGCTCGATCACCCTGGTGCGCGGTGCCGCCGCGGCCACGGTGGTCGCCAGCCACCGGCGGGCCGCCGCCCTGGACGAGGTCCAGTACACCTTCGACGGCGGTCCGTGCCTGAGCGCGGCGGACCGGCACCGGGTCGTGCTGCTGGCCGACACCCGCACCGACCGGCAGTGGCCGGCCTACAGCCGGGCGGCCGCGGAGCACGGGATCCGCTCCGTCCTGGCCGTGCCCTTCGAGCTGGAGGACCGGGCCCGGGCCGCGCTGAACGTCTACTCGGGGACGCTGCGCCAGTTCGACGCCCGGACCACCGCCGCGATCGAGCGGGAGGTCGAGCTGGCCTCCCGGGCCCTGCGCCTGGCCCTGCGCCTGGCCCGGCACCGCGAGACGCAGACCGACCTGGCCGCGGCGATGGCCTCGCGCACCACGATCGACATGGCCATCGGGCTGGTGATGGCCCGCCAGGGCTGCACCCAGGACGACGCCGTGGCCCTGCTGACCGCGGCGTCGAACCACCGCAACGTCAAGCTGCGCGACGTCGCGGCCCAGCTGGTGGCGGCGGCCAACGACGGGCCGACGAGCACGCACTTCAACCCCTCCGAGCCGCCCGCGTCGCGGCCCCGGCCCGTGCCGTCCCCGGCGGACGGGAGCGTGGCCTGAGCCCGGGCGGCGCGGCGGGTCCCGGCCGGCGCCGGCGGTGGCGCCCCGGGGGCGGCGCGGCTACGATCGGGGAGTGCGTCGAGTAGTCGGCCGCGACTTTGTCGTAGCCAGCGAAAGAAGCTCCCGTGCACTCTCTTCCCGACTCCCCCGCCGCCTCCCCGACCGTGGCCGTCCTGGGCGGTGACGCCGATCCCGCGCCGGGGCACGGCCGGGCCGGGCTCCCCGCCGCGGACGCCCCGCCCACCGACGCGACCGTTCTCGCTCCTGCCGAGGAGTTCCCGGAGATCCTGGAGGACCTCTCCCTGGTCGAGCTGCAGGTGCTCCACAGCCGTGTCACCCGCCAGGTCGAGCGCGAGCACCTGTCCGTCGAAGGACCGCACCCGCTCACCCGGGACCGGCACTACGACGTGGCGGCCGAGCTCGCGGCCCGGGGGCTCCTGCGCATCGGGTGAGCCCCGCGCCGGCCGCGGCCCGTCAGCTCCGGGGCGGGGTGCGGCCGGCGTCGTCGTGGAAGACGTCCTCGACCGACCGGCCGAAGAACCGCGCCAGGGCGAGGGCCACGGACAGGGACGGCTCGGACCGCCCGTTCTCCACCGCGTAGATCGTCTGCCGGGAGACCCCCACGGCGATGGCCAGCTGCCCCTGCGACAGGGTCCGGGCGGCCCGCAGCGCCTTCAGCTCGTTGCGCATCTGACACCACCTCCTCGGACACCCTCGTCGGTTACCAAGCAACCTTAGCGGCTTCGGCGGCGCACTGCTGGACGCGGCGCGGCACGGGTGCCTGCACGTTCCCCGGAAGCCCGCCGCGGGGCGCGTCACGGAGCGTGCAACGCCCCGGGCGGGGCGGCGTCGCGGCGCGGGGGCGTCCCGGCGACGAACGAGCGGGCCCAGGCCCCGTCCTTGTACTGGGCGGGCACCGCCCCGCCGAGCAGCTCCCGGCCGAGCGCCGCCGCCTCCGGCGAGCCGGCCGCCGGCAGCGGCGCGGCGGAGGCGGCCAGCACGATGTTGCCGTAGCGGCGGCCCTTGAGCATCGCCGGGTCGGCCACGGCGCCCACGTGCTCGAAGACCTCGGACAGCGCGGCCAGCTCGGCCCGCGCCCCGGCGAGGTCCCGGGTGTCCCCGCAGTTGAGCACGTACAGCCCGCCCGGGGCCAGCACGCGGGCCACGTGCCGGGCGAACTCGACCGTGGTCAGCGGTCGCGGGGTCGTGGCCCCGGCGAACACGTCCCGGACCACCACGTCCCGGGTGGCCGGGGTCAGCGACTCCGTGACGGCGCGGGCCTCCCCCACCCGGATCCGCAGCCGCGGGGCGCGCGGGAGGTCGAACCACTGCCGGACCAGCTCGGCGAGCCGGCCGTCGAGCTCCACGACGACCTGCCGCGCCGCCGGATAGGCGTGGGCGAGGTACCGGGCCATCGAGCAGGCGCCCCCGCCCAGGTGCAGGACGCGCAGCGCGGAGGGGTCCAGGTGCGCGCCGACGTGGGCGTGGACCAGCGCGGCGATCCAGCGCATGTACTCGAAGTCCAGGCGTTCGGGGTGCTGCGGGTCCACGTGGGAGGAGGGCACCCCGTTGACGTGCAGCACCCAGGAGCCGGGAGCGTACTCGTCCGGCACCAGTTCGGCGGTGCCGGTGGAGATCTCGTAGCTGCCGGCCGCGGGGCCGCCCGGGGCGGCGGGCTCCGGCGCCCGGCGCCCGCGGCGGGCCGCGCGGCTCACACCGGGCCCGTCGTCCGCACCATCCGGTGCATGCGCTGGCCGGTCCACGGCCCGCCGGCGGGGAAGGACTCGTCCAGGGCGCGGAAGCCGTGCTTGGCGTAGAAGTGCTCGGCGCGGTCGTTGCCGTCCATGATCCACAGGTAGGCGTCCGCGGGGCCGATGGCGGCCTCCAGCAGCGCGGCGCCCAGTCCGGTGCCGTGCGTCGCGGCGAGGGTGTAGAGCTGGAACAGCTGCCGGGGGACCACCGGGGCGGGCACCCCGGCGCGGGACTCCCACGCGGCGGGGGCCGGTCCGGCGGAGACCAGCCCGAGGGCGGTCCCGTCGTCGTCGAGCGCCCAGAGGGTGCGCACGCGCGGGTCGGCGAGGAGGTCGCGGTCGTAGCCGGCCGTGCGGTCGGCCGCGTCCTGCTGCCGGTCGGCGAAGGCGTCGCCGAAGATCGGGCGATAGGTCTCGTCGAGGCAGCGCAGGTGCAGGGCGGACCACGCGGGTGCGTCGGCGACGCCCGCGGGGCGCACCCGCGCGGCCGTGGTGGCGCGGGTCAGGACTCGATCGCCTGCCGCCGGATCGCGGCCTCGAGCCGCTCCACCTTGCCGGTCAGCTCACCGGTGCGACCGGGGCGGATGTCGGCCTTGAGCACGAGGGACACCCGGGGCCCGTAGGCGCCGACGGCCTCGGTGGCGCGCTTGACGACGTCCATGACCTCGTCCCACTCGCCCTCGATCGTGGTGAACATGGCGTCGGTCTCGTGCGGCAGTCCGGAGTCGCGGACCACCCGGACGGCGGCGGCGACGGCGTCGTGCACGGAGCCGGTGGCGTCGGAGCCACCGGACGGGGAGACGGAGAAGGCAACCAGCATGCCCCCAGTCTCCCATCCGGGACGCCCGGGGAGAACCCCGCGCCACGACGACGACGGTCCCGCCCGACCCGCGGTCCTCCGCCCCGCGAGCCCGGCCGGAGCGACCGCCGAGGTCGTGCGGCAGGTCGTCGAGCGGCGGGAGCGGACCCCCTGCCCGAACGATACCCCCAAGGGTATACGGGATCCCCCAGGGGGTATAGACTGGGCGTGACCCTCCCCCGTCTCCCAGGAGCGCCCCGTGCAACTCGATCCCCAGGACCTCACCCCGACCATCAACCGCCTCAAGCGGGCGCAGGGCCAGCTCACCGCCGTCATCCGCATGCTCGAGGAGAGCCGCGACTGCAAGGACGTGGTGACCCAGCTCTCCGCGGTCTCCCGCGCCCTGGACAAGGCCGGCTTCAGCATCATCGCGACCGGCCTGGAGCAGTGCCTGCGCCAGGAGGACCCGAGCCTGGACAAGGCCGAGCTGGAGAAGATGTTCCTCTCCCTGGCCTGAGCGGCCGCGGGGCCGGGCGTCGGGCGCCGCGGCCCGGTCCCCGGAAGGGGCGGACCCTAGACTGGGGCGAGCACGTCAGCCCCGAGCCCGCCCACCGGAGGACGCCCAGACCATGACCCAAGGCATCTACGTCAGTGCCATGACGCCGCAGTCGGGCAAGTCGCTCGTGACCCTCGGGCTGGCCGACTCGCTGTTCCGCAGGACCGACCGCCTGGGCTACTTCCGCCCCGTCCACCTCGGGAGCAGCCCGGCGGAGGACCCCATGGTCCAGCTCATGAAGCGCAACTTCGACCTCCCCGACGAGCGGTGCCGCGGCGGCCTCTCGCTGGCCCGCACCCGGGAGCTGCTCGCGGCCGGGGACCACGACGAGCTCGACTCGATGGCCGTGAGCGTCTACGGCGAGATGGCCCGGCACTGCGACGTGATCGTGGTGGACGGCACGGACCTGCTGGCGCACAACGCGGCCACCGCCGAGTTCGACATGAACGCCCGGATGGCCAACAACCTGGGCACCTCGGTGCTGGCCGTGATCGGCGCGGACGAGTCCGAGTCCCCCGAGGACGTCCTCAACGCGATCGAGGTCACCCGCGCGGAGCTCCACCAGGCCCGGTGCGACATCTTCGCCGTCATCGTCAACCGGGCCCGGCCCGAGTGGGTCGACCAGCTCAGCACCAACGCCTCCCGGGGCGTGCGCGGGCTGCCCGTCTACGTGATCGCCGAGAACGCCGCGGTGGCCGCGCCCACCGTGGCCGAGCTGCGGGACCGGCACGGCTTCGGGGACGGGCCCTCCGCCGTCTCCCTGGACCGCGACGTCAAGGGCGTGAAGATCGCCGCGATGACGGTGGCCCACTACCTCGAGCAGCTCGCCGACGGCGACTTCGTCATCACGCCGGGGGACCGCTCCGACATCGTCGTCGCGTCCCTGGCCTCCGCCCTGTCCCCGGCCCTGCCGGTCCCCTCGGGGATGCTGCTGACCGGCGGCTTCGGCACCGAGGGGCGGATCCAGGAGCTCACCGCCGCGGCGCCGTTCCCCGTGCTCACCACGGGGCTCGACACCTACAGCGCCGCCCGCGCGGTCTCCCGCTCCCGGGGCACCCTCTCGGGGGCGCATCCGCGCAAGGTCGCGGCCGCGCTGGGCGAGTGGGCCCGGCGCGTGGACGACGAGGAGCTGGTCAGCCGCCTTGACCTGCCGCGCCCGCTGCGGCGCACGCCGCTGCGCTTCCTGCACGAACTCGTCGAGGCGGCGCGCACGCAGCGGAAGAACATCGTGCTGCCCGAGGGCGAGGACCCCCGCATCCTGCGCGCGGCCGAGATGATCCACCGCCGCAACTTCTGCGACCTCACGATCCTCGGCGACCCGGCGAAGATCGCGGGCCTGTGCCAGACGGAGGGCATCAACCTCGACTTCGACGACGAGGGGCTCACGCTCATCGACTTCGAGCACGACGAGGCGCTGCGCGAGAAGTACGCCGGCGAGTACGTGCGGCTGCGCGCCCACAAGGGCGTGCAGCCGGAGGCGGCCCTGGAGCGGATGCTCGACGGCTCCTACTTCGGCACCATGATGGTGCAGATGGGGGACGTGGACGGCATGGTCTCCGGCGCCGCGCACACCACGGCCAACACGATCCGCCCGGCCCTGGAGTTCGTGAAGACCTCCGAGGGCGTGCGGATCGTCTCCTCCGTGTTCTTCATGCTCCTCGAGGACCGCGTGCTGGTCTACGGCGACTGCGCGGTCAACCCGAACCCGGACGCCCAGCAGCTCGCGGACATCGCGCTCGCCTCCGCCCGCACCGCCCGCCAGTTCGGCGTGGAGCCCAGGGTGGCGATGCTCTCCTACTCCACCGGCGGCTCCGGCTCCGGTCAGGACGTGGACAAGGTCCGGGCGGCCACCGAGATCGTGCGCGCGGCGGACCCCGAGCTGGAGGTCGAGGGCCCCATCCAGTACGACGCCGCCGTGGACGCCTCGATCGCGGCCTCCAAGCTGCCCGGCTCGACCGTGGCGGGACGGGCGACGGTGTTCGTCTTCCCGGACCTCAACACCGGCAACAACACCTACAAGGCCGTCCAGCAGTCCGCCGGCGCCGTGGCCGTGGGCCCGGTGCTGCAGGGGCTGCGCAAGCCCGTCAACGACCTCTCGCGGGGATGCACCGTGGACGACATCGTCAACACGGTGGCGATCACCGCGATCCAGGCCCAGCACATGTGAGCCGGCGCCCCGCCGCCCGGTCCGCGTCCACCCGTTCCCGACCGTCCCGTTCCCGACCGCCCCAGGGGGTCCCA
This sequence comes from Kocuria turfanensis, assembly GCF_001580365.1. Taxonomy (NCBI): domain Bacteria; kingdom Bacillati; phylum Actinomycetota; class Actinomycetes; order Micrococcales; family Micrococcaceae; genus Kocuria; species Kocuria turfanensis. The sequence continues at coordinate 1,857,451 of NZ_CP014480.1, forward strand.
CCATGCTCGTGCTCGTCGTCAACTGCGGCTCGTCCTCGCTGAAGTACCAGGTCCGGGAGCTGGAGCCGGGCGCCGACGGCGGCACCGTGCTCACGTCCGGGCTGATCGAGAACATCGGCAGCTCCCGGATCCAGGACCACACACAGGCTCTCGAGCTGCTCGCCGGTCGCCTCGAGACCGAGCTGGACGGGCGGACCGTCGACGCCGCCGGCCACCGCGTGGTGCACGGCGGCGAGCGGTTCTCCGCACCGGTGCTGGCGACCCCGGAGATCATCCGCGACATCGAGCGGCTCGTCCCGCTGGCGCCGCTGCACAACCCCGCCGCGGTCCTGGGCCTGCGCGCCGTCCAGAAGACCTGGCCGCACCTGCCGCAGGTGTGCGTGTTCGACACCGCCTTCCATCGCACCATGCCCGAGCACGTGTGGCGCTACGCGGTCCCGGAGCGGTTCTACGAGCACTGGGGGATCCGCCGCTACGGCTTCCACGGCACCTCCCACGACTGGGTGACCGGGCAGGCGGCCGAGTTCCTGGGGATCCCGCGCGAGCGGTTCCGCGCCGTGGTCGCCCACCTGGGCAACGGCGCCTCCGTCACGGCGATCCGGGACGGCCGGTCCTACGACACCTCGATGGGCTACACGCCCCTGGCCGGACTCGTGATGGGCACCCGCACGGGGGACCTGGACCCGTCCGTGGTCACCGCCGTGCTGCGCCGGGACCCGGAGATGACCCCCGAGCGGCTCGACGCCGTGCTCAACAAGGAGTCCGGGCTGCGGGCCGTGGCCGGGGACCACGACATGCGCGCGGTCCAGGAGGCCGCCGAGCGCGGCGACGAGCGTGCCGAGCTGGCCCTGGAGATGGCGGCCTACCGCCTGGCGAAGTACGTGGGCGGCTACCACGTGGCCGTGGAGGGGGCGCAGGCGCTGGTCTTCACCGCCGGGATCGGGGAGAACGCCGCACCGTTCCGGAAGCGGGTGTGCGACCGGCTCGGCGCCCTGGGGGTCCGGCTCGACGACGACGCCAACGCCGCCCGCGCGCGCGGGACCCGGCGGATCTCGGCCCCCGGCTCGGCGCTCGAGGTGCTGGTGGTGCCCACCGACGAGGAGCAGGCGATCGCCGCGGCCACCGCGGCGCTGGTCGCCGGCTGAGCGGACCGGGGCACCGGAGCGGAGCACCGGAGCGGAGCACCGGGCCGGGACACCGGGCCAAGACACCGGACCGCCGCACCAGGGCGCGCCGCACCGCCGCGCCCCATCGTGCGCCACGACGGTGCTCCGCGCACCGATGACGGCACGGTGCCGCCCGCCCTTGACGGGGCGGCGGCGGAGGTGTCTGCTGAGGACAGGGCTCCGCTGACCGACGCGCCGGGCCGCACCGACGGCGAGGAGGATCCATGACCGCCCGTGACCGCTTCTTCCTCGACAAGTCCGATCCCGACTCCTGGCACGCCCTCAACGGGCTGGCCGGCACGGTCGCCGGCGCCGCCGAGGAGGCGGGGATCTCCCGGGCGGTGCTCGAACTCGTCAACGTGCGGATCTCCCAGCTCAACGGGTGCGCCTACTGCCTGGACCTGCACGTCCGCTACGCCGTGAAGGCCGGGGTGAGCTCCCAGCAGCTCGCCGTGCTGACCGCCTGGCGGGAGGCCGAGGCCCTGTACTCGGAACTCGAGCGCGCGGCACTGGCCGTCGGGGAGGCGGCCACCGTCCTGCCCGAGGAGTCGGCGCGCGCCGCGGAGCTCGCCGCGGCCCGGGAGGCGCTCACCGACGAGCAGTTCTCGGCGCTGCAGTGGGCGGCGGTGACGATGAACGCGTTCAACCGGATCTCGATCCTCTCCCGCCACCCCGTCCGGTCGAGGGGCGCCGCGAAGGCGGCCGCGGGGACGGCCCCGGCCCCGGCCACCCCTGCCCCGGCGCGCGTGCCCGGGAGCGGGGCATGACCAATCTGGATGCGCGCCCCGAGGAGGTCGTCTGCGCCGAGGGCGGCGGCGGCCCGCAGCTGCTCCCGCCGCGCGACGTGCCGCTGGGCGGGCCCCGGGCGATGACCGTGCGCCGGACCCTGCCCCAGCGCCGGCGGAGCCTGATCGGCTCCTGGTGCTTCCTGGACCACTACGGCCCGGACCCGGTCTCCGCGTCCGGGGGGATGCGGGTGGCCCGGCACCCGCACACCGGCCTGGCCACGGTGAGCCTGCTCTTCACCGGGGCGATCGCCCACCAGGACTCCGCCGGGTACCGCGCGATCGTGCGCCCCGGCGAGGTCAACCTCATGGTCGCCGGACGCGGGATCTCCCATCAGGAGTTCTCGACCCCGGACACCGGCCTCCTGCACGGGGTGCAGCTGTGGTACGCCCTGCCGGACCGGACCCGGCACACGGCCCCGACCTTCGAGCACTACGCACCGGAGCCCGTGCCCGGCCCGGGCAGCCTGCTGCGGGTGTACCTGGGCGCCCTGGCCGGGTCCGTCTCCCCGGTGCGGACCCACACCCCGCCCCTGCTGGCCGCCGAGATCGCCCTGGACGCCGGCGCCCGGCTGGAACTGGCGGTGGACCCGGCCTTCGAGCACGGGGTGCTGCTCGACGCCGGGGACCTCGTCCTCGAGGGGGACCCGGTGCCGGCGGGCCACCTGGCCTATCTGCCCCCGGGCCGGGCGCGCCTGGTCCTGCAGGCCGGGCCGCGCCCGGTGCGGGCGCTGCTGATCGGCGGGGAGCCCCTGGGCGAGCGCATCGTGATGTGGTGGAACTTCGTGGGCCGCAGCCACGCGGAGGTCGCCGCCTACCGGGCGGCATGGCAGGCGGAGATCGGAGCCGAACCGGCGCCGGACGGGGAGGCCGACCCGCGCTTCGGCCCCTATCCGGAGGGACAGCCCGCTCCGCTGCCGGCCCCCGCCCTGCCCACCGTCCCGCTGCGCCCGCGCGGCTGAGCCCCCGAGACCGCCCCGGACCGTCCGGGTCGCCCGGCACCGGGCCGGTCGTCCTGCACCGCCAGACCCCCGGCCACGAGGGGGCCGTCGTACGACGACTCGCCGACGTCTTTGCACCCGCGAACCCTCCGGCGGGCGGGATCAGCGGCTAGGTTCGGTGCTGAGCCCCGACGGGGCCCCGTCCCGCCGCGAGGAGTCGACCGCCATGACCCAGTACCCGTACGGCCCGCACAGCGCCCCCGGCCCCGGCGGCCCGTGGGCGGCCGGCCCCGTCCCGCCGAGGACCCCGGATCTCCGGTTGCTGCTGCAGCTCACGGTGGCGTCCTTCGCGATCGGCGTGCTGGGCAGCGTCATCGGCTACCTGACGTCCTCGGAGCAGGTGGCCGCCGCCTCGGGAGGCATGTTCCTGGGCACGGGCTTCGTGCTCGCGAGCGCCGTGGTGGGCCTCGCCGTCAACGCGGGCCTGTACGCCCTGGTCTTCTTCCCGCTGCGCGAGCAGCGGCAGTGGGCCTGGATCCTCGGCATCGTCTTCGCGGCCATGGCCGTGCTCAGCACCGTGGCCAGTCTCGTGCTGTCCTTCGCCGTGCCCGTCGTGCCGACCGGGACGCACCCGCTGCAGCTGCTGCCCGCCGCGCTCAAGCTCGCGGTGGACGCGGCGTGGCTCGTCGTGGCCGTGCGCCCGGGGGTGCGCGCCGCCCTGCGCTAGGGCATGTCTCCCGGTAGTGCCGTGAGCCGGACAGCGATGGTGCGCAGCACGGCCCCGCCGCGGTAGGTCGGCGCGACTCTGTCGCAGCGTGTCGCGAGCCCGCGCCATGGCCTGAAGGCGGTGCAGGATCGTGCCACGACGTTGCGGCCCTGGTCGTCCTCCGGGTCGGAGGAGGGCGGCCGACCGCCCTGGGATCACGGCGCTTCCGGTGGCCCTGCCGGCCGGCGGGCCCGGAAATCACGGCGGTGACGCCCCCGGCCCGCAGGTGAGGGCGGACGGCGCGGAAGGAGCAGGCCTGGTCACCGCGCAGGTGCTGCGGGCCGGGTCCGGGGACGGCCCGGCCCGTGACGGGCCACCCGCAGGCCGGCCAGGAGATGGGGCACCATCGGGGCGTCGCCGGTGAGGTTCGCGGCGTGCTGACGGGCCCGGTCGACGGTGGAGTCCACCGACACCGCCCCGTCGATCAGTTCCATCTTCGGCGCATCGGTGAGCAGCGCGGCCCGGACCCGGTCCCGAGTTCCGTCGGCGTTGCAGCGGCCGCGCCGCTCCCACCCGGCCGGCGGCCGTCATCAGCTCGTCCTGACGGAGCGCACCAGCCCGACCGACAGGTGGTGCAGGTGCTGCACAGCCGGGTCAACTATTGACGCGTGCACGAGTACCTCACCGCAGCAGATGGCCCGTGACGCCTGTGAGGTCCTGGGTCGCGCAGCGGTGGAATCGGGGTCGACTCCGCTTACGGCAGGTAGTCGGGGGCAGGCTCCAGGCCGAAGAACTCCTCCATGGTGTCGACCTCCGGGTCCGCGAGAGCCGCTTCCTGCATGTCCCGGACCAGGTCATGACCGACGTAGCGAATGTGCCAGGGCTCGTAGGCGTAGCCGGTGACGGCTTGATTGTCCTCACCGTCCGGGTAGCGGATGATGAACCCGTACTCCCCGGCGTGCTCGGCGACCCACGCCCCGACCGGGGTGTCCTCGAAGCAGTCCTGCAGCGCGCACACCCCGGAGGCGTTGCCCACGTCCATGGCCAGCCCGGTCTGGTGCTCGCTGTGCCCCGGGCGAGCCGCGATGGTGTCAGCGGTTTCCTGGCCGTACTGCTGCACGTAGCTGTCGTAGAGACTGGCCTGCGTGTCGTAGGAGCGATACCCGCTCACGGCCACGATGTTCACCCCGTCGGCCTTGGCGGCGCGGACCATCTTCTTGTACGCCTCCGCCGCATCGGACCGCATCCGTTCGGCCTGAATACGACTGAGCGGCTTCGGTACGTAGGTCTGCGGGTCCAGCGGGCGGTGCTTGTTCACCACCACCGTCAGGCTGGAGGCCGAGTCGATGTCGTAGGTCGTCCCTGTCGCGACCGCCGCCGATGGCGCCATCAGCCCCGTCGCCAGGCTCAGTGCTGCCGCCCCACCGAGAAGTCCACCGAAGTTCCTCATCATGTCTACGCCCCCACGTGTCCAGGAAAGATCCGCCTCAGCGTAACTGCACGACCCCCGTGATATGTGCTGTGTGACACTGTGACGAGCCCCGGGAGCACTCACACGAGGGGCGGGTGGCGGTGATCATGACCGCGCCTTCCGGAGTGCATGTTCCACCAGGTCGCCGTGCCGGGTCACGGAGAACTCCTCCAGGTCCAGGCCCGCACCCACCCGGAACCGCACGCCTTCCGGCGGACAGGCATGGACACGCAGGGCCCCGATGCTGCGCAACGGGTAGGTCCCGTGATCGCGTGTGGAGCACTTCAGCTCCCGACGGACCAACAGCAGCCGTGAGGTCGTGACGAGGACAAGGGTCCGCTGGCCTCGCCACCATCCCGGCGCCACCACGTGCACGGTCTCGGCCGGATCCAGCAACGCCTCGGCCCGTCGCAGGTGCTCACGCATCGAGACCCGCTGGATCACGCCCCAGTGCCGGCAGGCAGCGATGAGGTCCTCGCGCACGATCAAGCCCTTTCACCCGGCGTCAAGCGGATCGGAGCACCGCATGAATCTCCGACTGCTGCCCCAGCCAGGCCTCCCCGGAAACGATCGGTGGACCGTTCCCGAGAAGAGTTCTCCCCCACTATGGAGAGGAGTCGTAACAGATGTAAAGGCACCTCCGGTGGGTCACCTTGCGTCCTGCCGCGTGCCCGGTCGAAAAACCGTCTCCCCGCCCAGCCACTACCGGTCACCGTCGTGGTGACCCGGGAGTCGTCGACGCCTGATGGCCCCTGCTGAGCCGCAACCACCAGGTGGTCGGTGCGAAACCCCGCCAGCACCAGGTGCATGACCGCAACCATTTCCGGCGTGGTCCCGCGGAGGGGTGTGCCCGATCTCCACTGCGGCTCGGCGATGTCGCCGCTGCGGGCGGGGCGCCTGGGCCGTACGGGGTCGGAAGGCGAACTTCGCCCTGTCGTCTCCGGTGGCGGCCACCGTTCCCGGACCGTGGAGCGCCTCGCGGGACCTCGGACTGCTCCGGTAGGCAGGTCATCGGCGTTGCCGCGATCGACTGCGCTGTGCCGATGGGAATGGGGGGCTGTTCGTTCTCGGCAGAGCGTGTACGGTCGGAGCAGTGACACGGGGTGCCGGTTCCATCCGGCTGAGATGACACCCGTCGAACCTGATCCAGTTCGTACTGGCGAAGGGATGTCCTCTCAGGCCGGGCCGTTGCCGGGCCTGCATCTTTTCGCCCTGATCCTCAGGGAACCTCATGCAGATCGCAGAGCAGATCGTCCTCGTGACCGGCGGGGCCCGCGGCCTGGGCCGCCGCATCGTGGAGGCCTTCGCCGCCGAGGGCGCGCGGGTGGTCATCAACTACCGATCCAGCTCCACCGCCGCCCAAGAGCTCGTGAGCCGCTTCGGTCCGCAACGGGCTGTGGCCTTGCCTGCTGACGTCACCGATCCCGGGCAGGTGTCGGCCATGCTCGAGCGCACCCGGGAGCACTTCGGCGCCCCGGTCACCACTGTGGTGAACAACGCGCTGGCGGACTTCTCCTTCAACGGGGACGCCCGCTCGGGTGCGGCGGAGATCGGCTGGGACGAGTTCACCAGCCAGTTCTCCGGCAGCGTCCGGGGGGCGCTGAACACGATGCAGGCGTGCCTGCCGGGAATGCAGGAGCAGGGGTTCGGGCGGATCGTGAACATCGGCACCAACCTGTTCCAGAATCCCGTCGTCCCGTATCACGACTACACCGCGGCCAAGGCGGCCCTGCTCTCCTTGACCCGGACCCTGGCCAAGGACCTGGGTCAACACAACGTCACGGTGAACATGGTCTCCGGCGGGCTGCTGCGCACCACCGACGCCAGCGCGGCCACCCCTGAGGAGGTCTTCGACCTCATCGCCTCCTCCACCCCGCTGGGCCGTGTGACCACCCCGGAGGAGTTCGCCGACACCGTCCTGTTCTTCGCCTCGCCCTGGGCGCGGTCGGTCACCGGGCAGAACCTGGTGGTCGACGGCGGACTGGTCATGGGGTGAATCGGGCACTCATGAGCACGCACCGGCAGCTGCACCTCAACGCCTTCCTCCTCGGCGCCGGCCACCACAGCGCGGCCTGGCGGCGCCCCGACTCCCCCGCCGAGCAGCTGGGGGACATCTCCTACTGGGAGCGGCTGGCCCGCACGGCCGAGCGCGGTTTCTTCGATGCCGTGTTCTTCGCCGACGGCCACAGCACCGGCGACGTCGCCTCCGGGCCCCGGTGGTTCCTCGAGCCGCTGACCGCCCTGTCCGCCATGGCCCGGGCCACGGAGCGGATCGGATTGGTCTGCACCATCTCGACCACCTTCTTCACCCCGTTCCACGCCGCCCGGATGCTCGCCTCCCTCGACCACATCAGCGGCGGGCGGGCGGGGTGGAACGTGGTGACCTCCATGTTCGACGCCGAGGCCCGCAACCACGGGCTGGAGGCCATGCCGGCCCGACAGCAGCGCTACGCCCGGGCCGAGGAATTCGTGCAGGTCACCCAGCAGCTGTGGGACTCCTGGGCCGACGACGCCGTACTCGTCGACCGGGCAGGGCTCTACGCCGACCCCGCCCGGGTCCGTCCGGTGCACCACCACGGCGAGCACTTCCAGGTGGACGGACCACTGACCGTGCCGCGCCCGCCGCAGGGCAGACCCGTGCTCTTCCAAGCCGGGGCCTCCGGCCCCGGACGGGATCTGGCCGCCCGGTACGCGGAGGCGATCTACGCGGTGGCCTACGACCTGACCGCCGGCCGCGACTACTACGCCGACGTCAAGGCCCGTATCACCGCGGCCGGGCGGAACCCGGAGGCGGTGGCGGTGATGCCCGGGCTCGTGACCTACGTCGGCTCCACCGAGCAGGAGGCCCGGGCCCAGCGGGCCGCGGTCGACGCGCTGCTGCCCACCGCCCAGTCGCTGGCCCAGCTGAGCACGTTCATCCAGCAGGACTGCAGCGGATGGGAACTCGACGCCCCGGTCCCACCGCTGCCTCCGCTCGAGCGGTTCGGCGGCCCTCAGGGCCGCTACGCCACGATCCTGCGGATCATCGACGTGGAACGGCCCACCGTCCGACAGCTGCTGGGCCGCCTGGCCGCCGGTGGCGGGCACTGCACCATGGTCGGCACCCCCGAGAGCATCGCGGACCGGATCGAGCACTGGTTCCGCTCCGGAGCGGCCGACGGGTTCAACCTCATGCCCCCGACCCTGCCGGACGCCCTCGACGACTTCGTCGACCACGTCGTGCCGGAACTGCAGCGCCGCGGCCTCTTCCGCACCGACTACACCGCCCATTCACTCCGCGGGCACCTGGGGCTCCCCCGCCCCGCCCGCGGAGCACCGGCATAGGGCCTGTCCTCTCCATCGTGGGAGGGGTTCTTCGACGCCGGAGGCATGTCCCGTGCGGCTGTGCTGAGCGATGACCGATGGGCACGGATCCGGCCTCCCTGGCCGTTCTCCGACGGCAAGAGAGGCCGGCCGCTGCGCGACGACCGTCCCGTGGTGGAGGGCACCCGCTGCCCCTGCCGGTGCGGGACCGCCTGGCGTGACGTCCCCGAACAGTTCGGGCCCTGGCAGGCCGGGCGGACGCGGCGCGGCCGCTGCAGCGCCGACGGACCCGGGGACAGGGTCCGGGCCGCCTTCCTCCGACCCGGAGGACCACACCGGAGGACTGCACCGGAGACGTGCCCCAGCCCCCGCCGGACCCGGGGCCCTACGCTGGGGGAATGCCCCTCCCCCGCTTCCGTCCCACCGGCCACGGCTCCCCGGAGCCCGCCGCCGTCGTCGCCGGCGCGCACTACCGCATCACCGTGCTGACCGACGGGCTGCTCCGCCTGGAGTACAGCCCCGGCGGACGGTTCGAGGACCGGCCCTCGGCCTTCGCGGTGCACCGGCGGTTCCCGGTGCCGCCGTTCCGCGTCCGGCGCTCGGAGGCCGGCCTCGAGCTGTTCACCGACCGGATCCACCTGAGCTACGACGAGCGGGAGTTCAGCCCCTCGGGTCTGTCCGTGCAGGTGCGCGGCGGGGTGACCAACTACCACAGCGTGTGGCGCTACGGCACGCCGGTGCCCACGCTCGGCGGGACCGCCCGCACCCTCGACGAGGCCGACGGCCCCATCCCGCTCGAGCCGGGCATCAACTCCCGGGAGGGCTTCGGGGTGGTCGACGACTCGGCCTCGGTGCTGCTCACGGAGGACGGCTGGTACGCCCCGCGTCCCCGCGAGGAGGGCGCGGTGGACCTCTACTTCTTCGGCTACGGCCACGACCACCAGGAGGCCCTGCGCGCCTTCTACGCGCTGTCCGGGCCGCAGCCGGTGCTGCCCCGCTACGCGCTGGGCAACTGGTGGAGCCGCTACCACGCCTACGACGAGACCGAGTACCGGCAGCTGGTCCAGGACTTCGCGGACCGCCGCCTGCCCTTCTCCGTGCTCGTGGTGGACATGGACTGGCACCTCACCGACGAGCACGTGGAACGCCACCACGGCTCGGGCTGGACCGGCTACACCTGGAACCGGGAGCTCTTCCCGGACCCGCGGCGCTTCCTGGGATGGGCGCACGAGCGCGGCTACCGGGTCACCCTCAACCTGCACCCGGCCGACGGCGTGCGCTCCTTCGAGGAGCCCTATCCCGCGATGCTCCAGGCCTTGGGCCGGGACCCGGGGACGGAGGAGCCGGTGGCCTTCGACGTCACCGACCGGGAGTTCGTCTCCGCCTACTTCGAGGTCCTGCACCGGGGCCTGGAGGCGGACGGCGTGGACTTCTGGTGGATCGACTGGCAGTCCGGCGAGCACTCCCGCCTGCCCGGGGTCGACCCGCTGTGGGTGCTCAACCACTACCACTTCCTGGACTCCGCCTCGGGCGGCGAGCGGCCGCTGATCCTCTCCCGGTACGCGGGACCCGGCAGCCACCGCTACCCCGTGGGGTTCTCCGGCGACACCGTCATCTCCTGGGCCTCGCTGGCCTTCCAGCCGCGGTTCACCGCGACGGCGGCGAACATCGGCTTCGGCTGGTGGAGCCACGACATCGGCGGGCACATCTACGGCTCCCGCGACGACGAGCTGGCCACGCGCTGGCTGCAGTTCGGGGTGTTCTCCCCGATGCTGCGCCTGCACTCGGGCAACAACGACTTCATCGCCAAGGAGCCGTGGCGCTACCGCTCCCCCTACGCCGAGATCATGGAGCGCGGCCTGCGCCTGCGGCACCGCCTGATCCCCTACCTGCACACCGCCAACCGCGCCGCGGCCGTCGACGGCGTGCCCCTGGTCCGGCCCCTGTACTTCGAGCACCCGGAGGCGGAGCAGGCCTACCGCTACGACCACCAGTACCTGTTCGGCCCCGAGCTGATGGTCGCCCCCGTGACAGCGCCCGTGGACCCCGTGCTCACCCGCGCCGCGGTGCCCGTGTGGCTGCCGGAGGGGTCGTGGACGGACCTGTGCACCGGCACGGTCTACGACGGGGGGCGCGAGCTCATGCTGCACCGCGGCCTCGGCGAGCTGCCCGTCCTGGCGCGCGCCGGTGCCATCGTCCCGCTGGCCGGCGCGGACCCCGACGCTGCGCCGGGCCCGGGAAACCCCGCCGAGCTCGAGGTGCTGGTCGTGGCCGGCGCCTCCCACGGCTCCGTCCTGGACGAGGACGACGGCGCCGGCGACGGCCGGGACCCGGCCCGCTGGGCCCGCACCGAGCTGTCCCTCGACGTCGCGGCCGGGGAGTTCTCGCTCGGCCCGGCGCGGGGCCACCTCGGCTGCCTGCCGCCGGCGCGGAGCTGGACCGTCACCGTCCTCGGCGCCGCGGAGCTGACCGGCCTCGCCGTCACCGTGGACGGCGACGACGTCCCGGTGTCCGTCGTCCGGCGGGACCGGCGCACCTCCGTCACGGTCCCGGACGTCCCGGCCGGGGCGCGGGTCGTGCTCCGCTCCCCGGGCCTGCGCGGGGTGGCGGTCCCGGATCCGGCGCCCCGGGTCTTCGACATGCTCAACGACGCCCAGATCGGCTACGACGTCAAGCAGCGCCTCTACACCGCCGTCCGGCAGGATCCCGTGGCGGCGCTGGGCCAGGCCCCGGCCCTGGGCGCCGAGGGACCGCTGCTCAGCGCGCTCGCCGAGCTGGTCCTGGCTGTCCGGGACGGCGCCTGACCCCGGCGCCCGGCAGCCGGCCGGACCCTCCGGTCCGGGGCCGTCCGCACAGCGCAACCGAGGTGCGCCCGTCCGTCCCCGGCGCCTACTGTGCACGAGACGGTGCGGCCGGCTCGCGCACGGGAGCTCGTCCGCGACCGTGGTGCGGGTCACCACCGAGGTGCTGGGGACCGCGAGCAGGAGCGAGGACGGTGAGGACCATGGGCGCCGACGACGAGGCGATCGGCCACGAGCAGGCCCGCCGGCTGCGGGCCACGATGGTGGCCGCCGGGATCGACCGTGATCGGCTGTGGCTGTCCTACTTCAGCATCGGCGGGGAGGTCAGCGAGCTGGAGGTCGACGCCTATCTGCACCACTCCCTGAGCCTGCCGCCGCTGCAGCGGGACCTGCTCGCCCAGGCCGCCAACGAGCTCGTCGCCGCTCAGGCCCCGCCGCCGGCCCCCTACGTCGACGACCTGCGGGGCGACCGGGCCCCGCCCCGCGGGGACCCCGCCGGGACGGAGCCCAACGTCCCGGTCCAGGACGGCGACGTGCTGGACCGCGACGACCCCGGGTCTCCCGAGCACTAGGAACCGCCGCCGAGGGAGCCCCGGCCGGACCCGGCGCGCCCCGCTCAGGCGTCCGTGCGGCGCCGTATCGGGGCGAAGGTCTCCGGCTTGTCGGTGGCGTGGAAGTCGGTGATCAGCCGCGCGCACAGCCCCGGCTTCTCCACCAGCACCCCGTGGGAGGCGTGCGGGACCACGGCCAGCTCCGCCTGCGGCAGGGCGCGGTACATGGCCACGGCGTGCTCGAGCCGGACCTCGTCGTCGTCGCCGAGGAGCACCAGCACGGGAACGTCGAGACCCGCCAGGTCCGCGTCCGTGAAGGCCGGTTCCGCCGCGTGCATCCGCTGCAGCTTCTCCACCACCTGCCCGTAGTGCTCGCGCCCGTCGGGCGAGACCTCGGCGTAGGCGTCGACCATGAACTCCGGCACCTGCGCCCGGTCCTCGAGGACTCCCGGCGCCCACCCGCTGTGGTGGTGGACCCCGGCGGCGACGACCAGGTCGCGGACCAGGTCGGGGCGCCGCAGCGCCACGGCCAGGGCGACGACGGCCCCGTCGCTGTAGCCCAGCAGGTGCACCGGGGCCCCCACCTCCCGCTCCAGGAAGGCGATCGTGTCCCCCGCCATCGTGGCGTAGGACAGCGGACCGCCCGGGTCAGGGGTGTGGCCGTGGGCGCGCTGCTCCGGGGTGAGCACCCGGTAGCTGCCCGTCAGTTCCCCGGCCAGCGGCTCCAGGGCCCGGGAGTCCGTGCCGCCGGGATGCAGCAGCACGAAGGGCGGCCCGTCCCCCCGGGCGCCGAACCACAGCTGCGCGGGCCGGTCGGTCTCCTCGGTGCCCATGGGCCCCAGTCTCGCCGTCCCGGCGGGCGCCGCGCCAGTACCGCCGCGCGGCGGACCGGGCCGACGCCCCCGGGCCCAGCAGATCCCCACCGGGTGCGGTTACACTTTGGTCCTTCCGTGCAGGGCAGCCCTGCACAGCAACGCCTTTCCCAGGAGGACGCACCACATCATGGCCACCGACTACGACGCTCCGCGCACTCGCCCCGAGGACGAGCCGGCCAACGAGTCCCTGGAAGCGATCCAGGTCCAGCGCAGCGCCGCCACCCAGACCGCGGTGATCGACGCCGAGGACTTCGACACCGCCGAGGGCATCGACCTGCCCGGGGCGGATCTCTCCCACGAAGAACTCACCGTGGCCGTCATCCCCGAGCAGAGCGACGAGTTCACCTGCGGGGCCTGCTTCCTCGTCCGCCACCGCTCCCAGCTCGCCCGCACCAGCGCCGGCACCAGCTACTGCAGCGACTGCGAGGGCTGACCCCGGCAGCCCGCCGGCACACGACGGCCCGGGCCCCGGCGCACGTCGCGCCGGGGCCCGGGCGTCGGCGGTCCGGTGCCCTCCCGCCGCGCGACTCCTCGACGGCGGCTACAGCGCCGGGTCGATCATGGTGATGCCGGCGGGCGTCGCCCGGTCGAACACGGGCAGCAGCGCCGCGGCGGCGTCGAGGCCGATGGTGCGCTCGATGAGCCTCTGGGGCTGCAGGGCGCCCTGCTCGATCAGCGAGATCATGGCCGGATAGTCGGCCGCCGCCATCCCGTGGCTGCCGAGCAGGTCGAGCTCCCAGCCGATGACGCGCGCCATCGGGACCCGCGGGTGGCCCTCGACCGGCGGCAGCAGGCCGATCTGGACGTGCCGTCCCCGCCGGCGCAGGCTCAGGACGGCGTCGGCGCAGGTCTGCTCGCTGCCCACGGCGTCGACGGCCACGTGGCTGCCGCCGCCGGTGAGGTCGGCGACGGCCTCCGGGACGTCGGTCCCGTCCGCGCGCAGCGCGTGCTCCGCGCCCAGCTCGCGGGCGCGGGCGAGCGCCTCGGGGTTGCGGTCGACCGCGATCACCCGGCCGCCCAGCGCGCGGGCGATCATCACCGCGCTGAGCCCCACGCCGCCGGCGCCGAGCACGGTCACCCACTCCCCCTCGGCCACGCGCGCCCGCGCGGCCAGGGCCCGGTACGCCGTGGCGAACCGGCATCCCAGCCCGGCCGCGGTGGCGAAGTCGACGTGCTCGGGGACGGCCACGAGATTCGTGTCGGCGGCGTGCAGGGCGACGTACTCGGCGAAGGACCCCCAGTGGGTGAACCCCGGCTGCTCCTGCGCGGGGCAGACCTGCGCGTCGCCGGCCCGGCACCAGTCGCAGCGACCGCAGCCGCAGACGAACGGGACGGTGACCCGGTCCCCGGTCCTCCACCGGCGCACGCCCTCGCCGACCGCGGCGACCACTCCGGCCAGCTCGTGCCCGGGCACGTGGGGCCATGCGATCTCGTCGTGCCCGGCCCAGGCGTGCCAGTCGCTGCGGCACAGGCCTGTGGCCCGCACCTGGACGACCACCCCGTGCGGCGGGGCCGAGGGCTCGGCGACGTCACGGACCTCGGGCTGGGCCCGGACGGCATCGATCACCACTGCGCGCATGCCTCCCACTCTCCCACGGCCGTCCGGCTTCCCGCACCGGGCGGCACGGGGCTGCGGGACCGTGGCCTACGAGGCCAGCTGTTCGCGGGCGGTGGGGCCTGGTCCCGTGGGACCGGCCTCGGCGTGGGGCCGGTTGATCTCGGCCCACACCTGGTCGAGGGACAGGCCGAGCACGCCGGCGATCGCCGCGATGGTCGGAAAGGCAGGAGTGGCGACGCGGCCGGACTCGATCTTCCGCAGGGTCTCCGGTGAGACCCCCGCGTCGAGCGCGGTCTCGAGCATCGAGCGCTCCCCCCTGCCCCGGCGCAGCAGGGCACCGAGGCGCTGCCCGCGTTCGACCTCGGCGGGAGTGAGCGGCAGTCTGACCATGGCTCCGATTCTAGTACCGGGATAACATGGCCGGGATCATAGGACCGGGATAGTTATCGGACGGCGGAGGAGAACCCCCATGATCGAGATCCTGCACCCCGGCGAGACGGCCCGGGCGAAGGACACCGGCGCCCTGGTCGCCGGCATCCTGCAGACCCTCAGGAACCGCATCACGGTGGGGACGAACCTCCTCGACATCGACCGGTGGACGCGGACCATGATCCTGGAGGCCGGAGCGCTGTCCTGCTACGTCGACTACGCGCCGTCCTTCGGACGCGGGCCGTTCGGCCACTACATCTGCACCGCCGTCAACGACGCCGTGCTCCACGGGCGTCCCCACGACTACGAGCTGGCCGACGGGGATCTGCTGACCCTGGACCTCGCCGTCTCCCGGGACGGGCTCGCCGCGGACTCGGCCATCAGCTTCCTCGTGGGCGGCGCCGAGCCCCCGGAGAGCGTCGCGCTGATCGACGCGACCGAGCGCGCGCTGGCCGCGGGGGTCGCCGCCGCCGTCCCCGGGGCCCGCGTCGGCGACATCTCCCACGCCATCGGTGCCGTCCTCGGTGCGGCGGGATATCCGGTGAACACGGAGTTCGGGGGCCACGGCATCGGGTCGACGATGCACCAGGACCCGCACGTGGCGAACACCGGACGACCCGGCCGCGGCTACAGGCTGCGCTCCGGCCTGCTGCTGGCCCTGGAGCCGTGGGCCATGGAGGACACCGCCGAGCTCGTCACCGACGCCGACGGGTGGACGCTGCGCAGCGCGACGGGCTGCCGGGCGGCGCACAGCGAGCACACGATCGCCATCACCGACGACGGACCCGAGATCCTCACGCTGGCGCAGCAGTGAGCCGCAGCCACGAGGGCCCCTGCGCCGGCCCGGGGCCGGCGCAGGGGCCCTGAGCGCGGCGCCGTCAGCGGTCCACGGCGGCCACGAAGCCCCGGGACCTCTCGCGCAGACCGGCGATGCGGTCGGCGACGTAGGCGTCCATGTCGAAGCCCTTGTACGGGGAGGGCGGGCGCTTGCGGACGTTGGCCGAGCACTGGAAGCCCGCACAGACCAGGGTGCCCACGGTCGAGCCCTCGCGTCCGGCCGCCCCGGCGCGGCGGGCCACGTACATCACCACGGGGTGGGGCAGCCGCACGTCCTGGCACCAGGCGCACATCGCCTGCTTCCCCGCCCCCGCGGCCCCGGAGGTCTGCACCACGATGCCCTTCGGGCCCTGCTCGGTGGGGACGACGGCGAATCCCCGGCGCGGGGACTGCGGGTCGCGCCATCCCAGGTAGTCCAGCCGGTCCCAGTCCAGGGCCCCGAGGTCCGGGGGCACGGGCAGGCGGGCGGCGTCCTTGCGGGAACAGTTGATGAGGCTGGAGCGGATCTCTGCTTCGGTCAGCGGGTGCATGCGGAAGGTCCTTCGGGTGGGGTGAGGGTCTCCCGCCCGCCCACGCCAGGGCACCGGCCGGAGCCGGGTGCGCCGCGAGGGGCACCGGTCCCGGCCGGTCCGAGGGGGCGGCGCGGAAGAGGGTCAGGTGGTCGTCGACCGTCGGACGCCCGGTGGCCGGCACACGCCGGGGACCGGGCCCGGGCAGGGAGAGGCCGCCCCGGTCACCGCACCGAGCGGTGGAGGCGGCGCCGGCCCGGGATCCGACGGGGCGGCACTATCTCTGACCGGCGGAGCAGCCGCCGGAACCTCCTGGGAACGTCGCAGGGCCGGCCGAGGACGGACGGGCAGGGGGCACCGGCAGCTCTGCCGTGCCGCTCCGTTCGCCCATGCCCCCACTCTAGGCCGACCGGGCCGCCGCTGCCACGCCGCCGGCACGCCGGGGTCCTGCCCCGCGCGGAGCGCCGGGCCGCACGGTGGCCGACGGCGGCCACCGTGCGGGCTCACCGGCTCAGCCGGTGTTGCGCAGCCCGGCGGCCACCCCGTTGATGGTGATGAGCAGGGCCCGCTGCAGGCCCTCGTCGACCTCCTGGCCCGCGGCGGCCTGCTCCCGGATCCGGCTCAGCAGCTCCACCTGCAGGTAGGAGATGGGGTCGAGGTACTGGTCCCGGACCTGGAGCGTCTGCTTCAGGGTGGGGTTGCCGTCCAGCAGCTCCTCCTGCCCGGTGAGCCGGGAGAGCTCGTCCAGGGTGAGCTCGTACTCGCGGCGGATCACCTCGAACAGGTGCTGGAGCCGTTCGGGCACCAGCGCCCGGACGTAGTGGGCGGCGACCTCCAGGTCGGTCTTCGCCACGGTCATCTCCACGTTGGAGACCACGGAGCGGAAGAAGTGCCAGCGCTCGAGCATGGTGCGCAGGTCGGTCTCCATCCCCGCCTCGCGGGCGGCGCGCAGGCCCGAGCCCACGCCGAACCAGCCGGGGACGATCTGGCGGGACTGCGTCCAGCCGAACACCCACGGGATGGCCCGCAGCCCGGACAGGCCCTTGTCCGACGACGGGCGCTTGGCCGGGCGGGAGCCGATGTTCAGGGCGCCGAGCTGCTCCACCGGGGTGGCGGTCAGGAAGTACTCCGGCAGGTCGGGGTCCTCGACCAGGCCCTGGTACGCGGCGAAGGCGGCGTCGCTGACGACGTCCATGACCTCGCCCCAGCGGTCCAGCTCCTCCTCCGTGGAGCGCGGGTCCTGGTGCAGGGCGGTGGCGCGCAGCACGGCGGCCAGGGACAGCTCCAGGTTCTCCCGGGCGAGGGCGGGCAGGGAGAACTTGTCGCTGATCACCTCGCCCTGCTCGGTGAACTTGATCTCCCCGGCCAGGACGCCGCTGGGCTGGGCCAGGATGGCGTCGTGGGTGGGGCCGCCGCCGCGGCCCACGGAACCGCCGCGGCCGTGGAAGAGCCGCAGCCGGACCCCGTGCCGGGCGGCGACGTCGCGCAGCCGGCGCTCGGTCCGGTGGATCTCCCAGCGGCTGGTCATCACCCCGGACTCCTTGTTGGAGTCGGAGTAGCCGAGCATGACCTCCTGGACGTTCCCGCGCGCCGCGACCACGCGCCGGTAGGCGGGGTCGGAGAGCAGCTCGTCGATGACCTCCGCCGAGCGGCGCAGCTCCTGGACGGTCTCCAGCAGGGGCGCGAAGCCGATGCCGGCGCGGTCCTGCTCGCCCGTGAGGTCCACCAGCCCGGCCTCGCGGGCCAGGATGACGGGGGCCAGGATGTCGTCGGCCGCGCGGGTCATGGACACGATGTAGGTCTCGACGACCTCCTCGCCGTAGGTCTCCTGCGCCCGGACGATCTCCCGGAACACCGCGAAGGTGCGGTCCGCGTCCCCGTCCAGGTGCACGGCGCCGGTGGACAGCCCCGGAGGGGCGAGGGGGCGGCGGCCGGCGAGCTCGCCGGCCAGCACCTGCGCGCGCTCGGCCCGGGACATCTCCGCGTACGGCCGGTCGAGCTCCCCGAGCCGGTCGAGCAGCTGCCCCACGGCCTCGTGGTGGGCGTCGGCGTGCTCGCGCACGTCGAGGGTCGCCAGGCCCAGCCCGAACCCGGCGATCGTGCGGGTGGCGGCCGCGAGAGTGCCGTCGGCGGCGAGCGCCCCCGCGTGGTGGCGCAGGGACCGGGCCACCACGTCGAGGTCGGCCACGAGCTCGGCGGTGGTCCGGTAGTCCCGGCCCGGCTCGTGGGCCGTCTCCTCGGCGAAGCGGCGGCGGGTGTTGATCAGCTTGGCCTTGATGCAGGTGAGCTTGAGCCGGTAGGGCTCCTGCGCGTTGAGCTCCAGCACCCGCGGGTCCAGCCCGGGCAGGTGCGCCACGTCCCGCCGCACGGACTCCAGCAGCTCGGGGTCGACCTCGACGATGGCGGTCGAGGAGGAGATCCGGGAGACCAGGACGTCCAGGAAGCTCAGTGCGATGTCGACGGCGGCCTGTCCCTGCAGCTGCAGGACCTTCCGGGTCATCTCGGGGGTGACGTTGGGGTTGCCGTCCCGGTCCCCGCCGATCCAGGAGCCGAAGCGCAGCGGCGGGGCGCCCGCCGGGAGGTGCACGCCGTGCTCCGCGAGCTGCTCCTCGAGGTCCGCGAGCAGCACGGGCATGGTCTCGGTGAGCACCTCCCGCAGGTAGTAGAGGGCGTTGCGGGCCTCGTCCAGCGGGGTGGGCCGGTTCTGGCGCAGCTCGTCGGTCTGCCAGAGCAGCTCGATCAGCTCCGCGAGCCGCCGGTCCTGGCTCCGGCGGGCGGCGGAGCCCTCCGGGGTCTCGTGGGCCAGGATGTCGGAGAGGTGCCGGATCTTCGTCAGCACGGAGCGGCGGGAGGCCTCGGTGGGGTGGGCCGTGAAGACCGGGCGGACGTCGAGGGAGTCGACCGCCCGGCGCAGGGCCTCCGGGCCGGCCTCCGCGGCGACGTCGCCGACCGCCGCGGCGATCCATCCCTCCTCCTCGGGCCGCCCGCCGAGCACGCGCACCCGGTGCACCTGCTCGGCCGCGTTGGCCAGGTGGAAGTACTGGGCGAAGGCCCGCACCAGGTCGGTCGCCCGGTCCAGGGGCAGGGAGCCGAGGAGCTCGCGGACCTGGGCCGCGGCGCCGTCGTCCTCGGAGGCCTTGGCGTCCTTGGTGAGCCGGCGGACCTGCTCGACGAGGTCCAGCAGCTCCTCGCCGCGCTGGCGGGTCAGGGTCTCTCCCAGCAGGGTGGTGATCCGCCGGACGTCGGCCCGCAGCGGGGCGTCGATCACCCCGGCGGGGCTGGGGGCGGTGTGCGGGGGCCGGTCGTGCTGCGTCGTCATGTCTCGGCTGCTCCTGGCTCGTCGGTCGGGGCGGAATCGCGCACGACCGACGACCGGTCGCGCCGTCGGTGCCTACCCGTCCACCCTACCCCGCGGGCCCGGGCGGGTGTATCCGGCGTCACGGCCCGGGTGCTCCCGTGCCCGTCCGGCCCCGGAGCGGTAGGTTCGGCGGTGAGCACCTCGCGCGCGCCAGGAGGCACCGCCATGACCCGAGACCCGTACGGCTCGCCCGGCCCGGTGCCGGGGTCGGCCCGGCCGCCCCGGACGGCCGAGCTGCACCTGCTGCTGCGGCTCACCCTGCTCTCGTTCGCGGTCAACGTGGCGGACTCCGCCGTGCAGGCGATGGTGGGGCTCAGCACCCTGCTGCCGGGCCTGGAGGACGCCATCAGCGTCCCCGGGCTGCCCGGGGGCGGGCCGGCGGCCGCGCTGGCGCTCTTCGGCGTGGTGATGACGACGGTGCTCTACGCGCTGGTCTGGTTCCCGCTGCGGGAGCAGCTGCAGTGGGGGTGGGTGCTCGGCCTGGTCTTCTGCTCCCTGGCCGTGCTCGGCGACGTCTTCGACCTGGCGGTGTTCCTGCTGGGCGGTCACGTGCTGCCGGCGCTGAGCACCGTGGCCCTCGTGGCCGTCAACGTGCTCTGGCTGGTGGTGGCCGGCCGGCCCGGGGTGCGGGCGGCGCTGCGCTGAGCGGCGCGGCCCCGGCCGCGGCCGCCGGGGACGGTCGGCGGGCGGGTCACCCCTGCGCGTGCGTGCGCCGGTACTGCGCGGCGAGGCGGACCGGGGCGTTGGGCGCCCCGAACCCGGCGTAGCCGCCGCGGCGCTCGACCACCTCGAAGAACACCGTGCCCAGGGTGCCCGTGTAGAAGTGCAGGAACTCGCCCTGGGCGTCCCGGTCGTAGAGCAGGTCCAGCTCCTGCAGGGAGCCCACGAACGCCTCGTCCAGGTCGAACCGGGTAGCGAGGTCCTCGTAGTAGTTCTGCGGGACCGGCAGCAGCTCCAGCCCCCGCCGGCGGGCCCGGCGGGCGGCCGCGACCACGTCCGTGCAGGCCAGCGCCACGTGCTCGGGATAGGCCGCGCCCACGAAGGAGCCCTGTTCGGCGGCGGCCGGGGCCACGTTCAGCGGCAGCCGCACCGCGGCGTCGGACGAGCGCATCACCTGGCTGCGCACCAGACCCGACGGGCCCGGGACGTCCTGGGCCGGCTGGGCGGCGAGGGCGAGCACCGACGTGTAGAAGAGCACGGCCTCGTCGTAGTGCTGCCACGGCTGGGCCATGTTGATGTGGTCCACGCCGGTGATCAGGGAGGTGGGGTCGAGCTCCTCGTCCGCGCCGAACTCGCCGAGCCACGCCGGGACGGCGTTGCCGGGACGCCGGCAGAAGAAGATCTCCGTGCCGTCCGGGGCGAAGACCCCGCGCAGCACCTGCTCGCCCGGCTCCTGGGTGCGGGGCACCGGCCGGGCCGCGAGCCGGATGGCGCGCTCGAGGGCGGTGTCGGGGTCCGCGACCTCGAACCCGAGAGCGGCGACCTCGGTGGGGTCGTCCAGGGCGACGTCGTTGTTCACGACGATCCGCACGGGTCCCTGGACCCACACCTGCACGTGCTCCTTGGACTGGTGGTGCCCGCCGAGGGCGAAGCCCAGCTGGTGCAGCAGCCGGGTGGTCTCCCCGAGGCGGCCGGTGCGGATCTCCACGAAGTCGTAGCCCTCCGGTTCCTCCACCGGCGGCAGCGGCTGCAGCTGCAGCCGGTCCCGCGCCGGCTCGCCGGCCAGGGCCCGCCGGGTCCGGTCCTCCAGCCAGCGCAGGGAGCGCAGCCCGTCCACGGCCGTGCGGTGCACGTCGGCCTGGCGGAAGGCGTCGTTGAAGATCTCCAGGGAGACCGGCCCGTCGTAGCCGGCGCGGACCAGGTGGGAGAGGAACCCGACCATGTCGAAGTCGCCCTCGCCGGGGAACACCCGGTGGTGGCGGGACCAGGAGAGGACGTCCATGTGCAGCAGCGGGGCGTCGGCCAGCTGCACGAAGAAGATCTTCTCGGCCGCGATGGCCTCGATGGGCGCGGGGTCCCAGCCGCGGGAGAGGATGTGGAAGCTGTCCAGGCAGGTGCCCACGTGCGGGTGGTCGGCGAGGTCCACGATCCGCTGGGCGTGCTCGAAGTCGTCGACGAACGTCCCCCAGGCCAGGGCCTCGTAGGCGAGCCGGACACCGTGGTCCGCGGCGAGGTCCCCCAGCGCCCGCAGCTGCCCGGCCATGACCTCGTCCTCGTCGATCTCGGCGGTCGCGACGTTGGAGCACACGAGCATGGTCGTGGTGCCCAGCCGGTTCATCAGCCGGAACTTCGCCTCGGCGCGCTTCAGGTTGGCGACGAACCGCTCGGGGCGCACGGCCTCGGCGTCGCGGAAGGGCTGGTAGAGGTCCAGGCCCAGGCCCAGGCCCGCGGCGAGGTCCCGGATCTGCTCGGGCGCCGACGGCGAGACCACGAGGTCCTGCTCGAAGACCTCGATCCCGTCGAAGCCGGCCGCCGCGGCGGCGTGCATCTTCTCCTCGAGCGTCCCCGAGAGGCAGACCGTGGCGATGGAGGTTCTCATGGTGGGGGGGCCCCTTGTGGTCGGTGGGCGGAACGTGGGCGGATCGGGGTCGGTTCAGGGGCCCAGCGGGGCCGTCTGCGGGGCCTTCTGCCGGGCCGCGAGCAGCTGCAGGAAGTGCTCGCGCATCCGGGCTCGGTCCGGGACCACGCCGGTGATCAGCCGGAAGGCGTCCACCGCCTGCCCCACGGCCATGTGCCCGCCGTCGAGCACCCGGCAGCCCTTGGCCCGGGCCGCGACGACGAGCTCGGTGTCCACCGGGAGGTAGACCACGTCCGCCACCCACTGGCGCCCGTCCAGCAGCGCGGGATCGACGGGGGTGCCGGGGTGGTGCTGCATGCCCACCGGGGTGGCGTTGACGACCCCGTCGGCGGCCGGGACCAGCTCGGGCAGGGCCCCGGCCGGGGCGGCCACCACCTCGCGGCCGGGGAAGGTCGCCGCGAGCGCCGCGGCGCGCTCGGCCGCCCGGGTGCGGTCCACGTCGACCAGATGCAGCGTGCGCACCCCCGCGGACAGCAGCGCGGCGGCCACCGCCGAGCCGGCCCCCCCGGTGCCGATCTGCACCACCGTGTCCCGCGCCGCGCCCGGCAGCTCGGTGGTGAGCCCGGCGGCGAAGCCGGACTGGTCGGTGTTGTGGCCGATGAACCGCCCGTCCCGCACGAGCACGGTGTTGACCGCGCCCAGCGCGGCGGCCGCGGGGCTGACCTCGTCCAGGTGGGCCAGCACCAGCTGCTTGCAGGGGTGGGTGATGTTGAAGGCGTTGAAGCCGAGGTCGCGCCCGGCCCGCAGCAGCTCGCCGACGTCGGTGCCCGGGCGGCCGATGACCTCCAGGTCCACCGGCCGGTAGAGGTAGTGCAGGCCGTGGTGGGCGGCCTCGGTCTCGTGCATCGGCGGGGTGAGGCTGGCGGTGATGCCCGCCCCGATCAGGCCGACCAGGTGGGACTCGGAGACGGTGCTCATGGGGCTCCTTGCGGAAGGTGGACAGGACGCGGCCCGCGGGGAGGCGGGCCGGGACGGACGGGCCGTGGTGGGCTCAGGCCCGCAGCGGCAGCTCCAGCGCGAGGGTGGCGGCGGCCCGGCGCAGGTCCGGCAGGTGGGCCTGCAGGGCCTCCTGGTCCGCCCGGAAGATCGGGGCGGCCAGGGCCACGGCGGCGACCAGCCGGTCCGAGGCCGACAGGACGGGGACGGCCACGGCCGCCATCCCGATGTCGTTCTCCTCCTGCTGCCCGGCCCAGCCCCGGCGGCGGACCTGGTCGATCTGCCGGCGGAGCTCTGCGCGGTCGGTGATCGAGTGCTCGGTGCGCGGCGTCAGCTCGATGGTCTCGAGCAGGTGCTCGCGCGTGGCCGGGTCGGTGCAGGCGAGCAGGACCTTGCCCAGCGCGGAGGTGTGCAGGGGCCCGCGGTCGCCGGGGTCGGTGGTGGTGCGGAACTGGGGCCCGTCCACCTTGTGCACCGTCAGGAACCGGTCGTCGTCGAGCACGGCCAGGATCGAGCTCTCTCCAGTGAGGTCGGTCAGGCGCTGGAGGATCGGCACCGCCGCCCCTTCGAAGCCGCGGTGGTGGGCGACCTTCTGGCCCAGCTGGTAGATCCGCAGGCCGAGCCGGTACCGCTTCTCCCGCCGGTCGTAGCCGGCGAACCCCGTCTCGACCAGGGTGTTGAGCAGACGGTAGGCCGTGCTGAACGGATACCCGACCGCGTCGGCGATCTGCCCGGCCGTCGCGCCCTCGGGGTAGTCCCCGAGCAGCGTGAGCAGCCCCAGTGCTTTGCCGACCGTGCCGGACTTCTCGGTTGCCATAGGCACCTCCCTTGACGCCCAGTGTGATCTGGAACATGCTGTGAGTCCAGCATACAGAAACTATTGCCGATATGTGGAAACTGAGGGGATGTCGACCTGATGGTCTCCCGCGGGGGATCCCGGGGTCGACACCCTTATCCGGCGGCCGGCCGCCGACGGACCACCGACCGCACCCGGCCCTTCCCATGCGTCCCTCGAGTGAAAGACCCTGACCATGACCCACGCCTCGCCCCCGGCCGCCCACGTCAAGACGCCGAAGAAGGCAGCGCTTGCCAGCTGGATCGGCTCGGCCCTGGAGTACTACGACTTCGCCGTCTACGGCACCGCCGCCGCCCTGGTGCTCAACCACCTGTTCTTCCCCCAGGACGCCTCCCCCGGAGTGGCGATCCTGCTGTCGATGGGCACCGTGGGCGTGGCCTACGTCGTGCGCCCGCTGGGGGCCCTGGTCATGGGTCCCCTCGGGGACCGCCTGGGCCGGAAGTTCGTCCTCATGCTGACGCTGTTCATGATGGGCGGGGCGACCTTCGCCGTCGGGTGCCTGCCCACCTACGACCAGGCGGGGCTGCTCGCCCCGGCGCTGCTCGTGCTGTGCCGGGTGATCCAGGGCCTGTCGGCCTCCGGCGAGCAGGCCAGCGCGATCTCGGTCTCCCTGGAGCACTCCGAGGAGCACCGCCGGGCCTTCACCACGTCCTGGACCCTGCAGGGCACCCAGTTCGGCACCCTGCTGGCCACCGCGGTGTTCATCCCCTTCACCCTCCTCCTCACCGAGGAGCAGCTGTTCAGCTGGGGTTGGCGCGTGCCCTTCTGGCTCTCCGCCGTGGTGGTGGTCGTCGCCTGGGTGATCCGTCGCCGGCTGGAGGAGCCTCCGGCGTTCGAGCAGGCCAAGGCCGCGCTGCCCGGAGAGAAGCCCGCCACCCCGCTGTCCTTGATGCTCAAGTACCACAAGGCCGCCGTCCTGCGGATCGCCGCCGCGGCGATGATCAACACCGTCAACGTCGTGTTCCTGGTGTGGTCCCTGTCCTTCGCCACCTCGGTGGTGGGCCTGGAGCGCTCGACCATGCTGTGGGTGTCCGTCGCCGCCAACGCCCTGGCCCTGCTGATGATCCCCGTGGCCGCGACGGTGGCCGACCGGGTGGGGCGCAAGCCGGTCTTCCTCGCCGGCGTCATCGGCCCGGCCGTGATGATGTACCCCTACCTGGCCGCGGTCTCGGCCGGCAACTGGGTGCTGATCTTCGCCCTCGGCGCGATCCTGTCCGGGTTCTTCTACTCGATGGCCAACGGCATCTGGCCGTCCTTCTACGCCGAGATGTTCCCCACCCGGGTGCGGGTCACCGGCCTGGCCATGGGCACCCAGATCGGCTTCGCCGTCTCGGGCGGCCTCACCCCGGTCATCGCCAGCTCCCTGGCCGGCGCCGAGGGCACCAACTGGATGGGCGTGGCCCTGTTCGTCAGCCTCGCCTGCGCGGTCTCCGCCGCGGCGGCCCTGACGGCCACGGAGACCAAGGACCGGACCCTGGAGCAGATCGACAACCTGCACACCTCCCGCACCGAGGCTCTCGAGCTGGTCGAGATCGACCGGGCCGGCGGGAGCTCCCGCGCCTCCCGGTGAGCCGGACCCCGCTCGGCGTCAACCGGCGGCCGTGACCGGCGGGGCGGCCGACCAGGGGAAGACGATCCACTCGTCGGTGGCCCGCCACACGAAGTCCGGCTCGACGACCGAGCGGGGCTTGGCGTAGATGACCGCGGAGCGCGCCTCCGCGCCGAAACCGCGCAGCAGCTCGAGCACCAGGGCGAGGGTGCGCCCGGAGTCGGCCACGTCGTCGACCACCAGCAGCTTGCGCCCCGCGATGGACTCGGTGTCCAGCATGGGGGCGAGCAGGACCGGGTCCGGCAGCGTCTGGTGCACGTCGGTGTAGAACTCCACGTTGATCGCGTCGGAGAGCTTCACCCCCATCGCGTAGGACAGGGCGCCCGCCGGGAGGAGGCCGCCACGGGCCACCGCGATGATGATGTCCGGGAGGAAGCCGCTGTCCGCGACGCTCCGGGCGAGTTCCTGGGTCGCCTCGCCGAAGCGCTCCCAGGTCAGGATCTCCTTGCCCTCGAGCTCCAGGGCGTCCGCGTGATAAGCCATGGGCTTCAGGCTACCCGAGCGGGACGGCGGCTGGAGCGTCCGCGGCATTGGTAGTAAGTTCGCTGATCAGATCGTCGCGCGTCGCCGCCCCCGGCGACGCCCCCCACCGGAGAGGACGCCATGACCCCGCAGCGCACGGAGGGCCGCACGGCCCTGCTCGTCATCGACATGCAGAACTCCTACTTCGACTTCCCCGAGCTCGAGGAGCAGCGGGAGTCCGTGACGGCGAAGGTGAACGAGCTGATCGCGGCGGCCCGCGAGGGCGGGTGCCCGGTGCTGCTGATCCGCACCCAGCACGAGCGGGACCGCTCCACCTGGACCGTCAACATGCACGACGACGGGCAGGGCTTCGCCTACCCCGGCACGGAGCAGTCCCAGTACGTGGCCGGCCTCGACACCGAGGGCGGGGTGGGGCTGATCAAGACCCGGGACAGCGCGTTCTTCGACACGGACCTCGCGGCCCGGCTGCGCAACCTGGACGCGAACCGCCTGGTGCTGTGCGGGATCTCCACGCACAGCTGCGTGGCGCAGACCGCGATCGACGCGTTCGCGCACAACTTCCGGGTCGCCGTGGCCCGGGACGCGGTCGCCTCCGAGAACGCGGACCTGTCCCAGGCGCTCCTGGCCTTCCTGGAGGACGAGATGCGCCAGGACATCCTGCACCAGCCCGACTCGGTGGCCCGGCTGCGGGGCTGAGCGCAAGAACGTGACCACCAGCCTGGTGTGACGGTCTGCGTCGCGACACCGCACGCACTCCGACCTGCTACGACTCCGACCCGATCGCATGTGCAACAGGATTTTTCCAAGAAGCGGTCCACATATTGGCGAGGTCATCACCTTCGCTCTATGAGGAGTCGCCATGAGCACGTCAACCGGTCCCCGGGAGCTGCTGCGGGACCCACCACGACGACCCCGCTTCCGGCGGGGCCTCGCAGCGTCCGTCGCCCTGGTGCTGGGCGCCACGGGCCTCAGTGCCGCGGTGGCCGCCACCATGGTCACCGAGAAGAATCCCGGGCAGTTGACGGCCGTCGGCCCGGTGAACAGCAAGTACGGCTTCCCGGCCTGGTACGAGGACGCGACCGGAACACGCCTGGAGTTGTGCGACGACGGCGGGAATCCGCTGTGCGGCCTCGCTCCGGAGGAGGGCTTCGACCCGGAGCGGCCCCTGGCGCTGCCGGGCAACTTCCCCCACGAGATCTTCTACATGCTGGCCGGCTCCGAGCTGGACCTCCCCGGCGGCGGAAGCGCGGTGCTCACGCTCGGGCTGGAGGCCGCCTTCGCCAACGAGGTGGCGCCCGGGGAGCAGATGGTGTTCGCCCGGCAGCGCCTGGTGGTCAAAGACGGGCCGGCCAACAGCACGCTCTCCTTCCCCCACCCCTACGGGACCATCGAGGTCGACACCGACGCCGAGGGCAGCGCCAAGCTCGTGGAGGACATCGCTCCCGCCGTCGGCAACTTCGAGACGCCGCTGGGGAGCAATCTCGGCCCGTTCCTGAAGTGGGACACCGGAGCCCCCGAGGGCTACCTCGGCAACCCGGATGTGCCGCACACGGTCGTGGGAGGCCTCCGGACCACCTTCTCGGTGTCCGGCACGAACGCGCAGACCGGTGAGGCCGTCTCCGCGACGACCGACCTGTTCACGGTCCAGGGCAAGATCGCCACGAACACGGGGGTGAAGGCCGAGCAGGCCGTCGTCAGCTCGGACGCCACCGGCACCTACCTCGACGTCTTCGCGACCAGCCGCGGTGACAGTCTCGAGGTGGCGGGGCAGAACATCCCGGCCACTCCCCTGGAAAAGGCGCCCGGGACCTCCGAGCTCGCCTATGCCCGCATCAAGGTCGACGGGGCGGCACCGAGCGAGGTGACCGTCACGAACCTCACCGACGACCCGCAGAGCACCAGCACGGTGAGTGTGAGCGACGTTTCCATCCCCACCTCCGCCACGTACGACGGCACGAAGCTGACCGTCGTGGCGAGGACGACGTCCGCGTCCGCGAAGGTCGAAGGCTTCGGGGACATGGTGGCCGGGGCTGACAGCACCCATCAGGGTTCGTTCGACACCGTTGCCCCTCCGGTCAGCGTCACCGTCTCGACCGGCACGAGCGAGGCCACCGTCCCGGTCGTCGTCACCGGCGGTGAGGCGTCGCCCGTCGGGGTTCCGGCGCCCCCTGAAGGGGAGAACCCCGGTCCTGTCACCGAGACCGAGGGCGGCACGGGGACCGGCCCCGGCACCCCGGCCGGAGACACCGTCGAACCGACCGCGGCAATCGCCGAGCTGACGGCCTCGGTGGCCCGCGGCATCGCCACCGAGCTGGACGGCAGCGGCTCGGCGGACAACGCCGGAGCCGTCACCTACGAGTGGTCCCAGGTGAGCGGCCCCGCGGTGACGTTCGACAGGACGGACGCGGCGAAGCCGAAGGTGACCGTGCCGTTCTTCACGACGACCGGCGCCACGGCGCCCGCGGCGCCGGACGCGGACCCGGTGCTCCAGCTGGTGGTCACGGACACCGCGGGCAACAGGAGCGCTCCTGTGACGACCACCGTGAAGAGCGACGACGTGGTGAGCGTCGCCGCGGGCTCCCGGCACCGTGTGGGCAAGGAGATCCGGATCACGGGCACGGCCCTGGTCCCCGGCGCACCGTCCCTGCTGAACCCCGCCACGTCGGTCAACCTCTACGACACGACTTCGGGCACGCCTGTCAAGATCGGCTCCGCACCGGTGGACACCCTGGGCAGCTGGGAGTACCGCGCCAAGCCGGGTCCGGGCCAGCGCGTCTCGAGCGTGCTCGTGCAGTCGACCCGCGGCGGAGAGGCGAGGGGTGTGGTCGGCGCCGGATGAGCCCCTGGAGCAAGACCCCCTGCCGGCCGGCCCGCGCCCAGGTCCCCCCTGGCGCGGGCCGGCCTGCGCCCCGAGGAGAGTCCTCCGGACACGTGGAGGCAGCGGGCCCGGTTCCCGGCTCCGAGAACGGCACCAGGGTGCGGAAACCGCGGTCCGGCTCCTGCGAGCGGGCGGGAACGGGTCGGTCGGCCCGAGATCAGTGACCGCAGCAGGAGCAGCCGGCTCCGCACCCCTCGGCAGGGTCGTCGCCGTCCACGCCGGTGTCGTCCGCGCCGACGAGGACGGCCGCGGGCGTGCAGCAGGCATCCCCGCGCCAGGCCTCCAGCCCCTCCCGCACGGCCACGGCGGCGATCACGAGCGCGGCCACGGGGTCGGCCCAGGTCCAGCCCAGTGTGCTGTTGAGCACCAGGCCCGCCAGCAGCACGGCTGAGAGGTAGCTGCAGATCAGGGTCTGCTTGGAGTCGGCCACCGCCGAGGCCGAGCCCAGCTCCCGGCCGGTGCGGCGCTCGAACCAGGACAGCAGCGGCATGACCACCAGGCTCACCGCCGCCAGGCCGATCCCCACCGGGGAGTGCTCCGGCTCGGCGGCCCCGAGCAGGGCGCGCGCTGCGTCGACGGCGACGAAGGCGGCGAGGCCGAAGAAGGAGAAGGCGATCACCCGCATGGCCGCCCGTTCCCGGCGGTGCGGGTCGGGGGCGGCGAACTGCCAGGCCACCGCGGCCGCGGAGAGCACCTCGACGACGGAGTCCAGCCCGAAGCCGATCAGCGCCGAGGAGGAGGCCACCGTGCCGGCGGTGATCGCGACGACCGCCTCCAGGATGTTGTAGGTGATGGTGCCGGCCACGATCCAGCGCACCCGCCGGTGCAGGAGCGAGCGGCGGGCGGCGGTCAGGGGCGTGCGGCCCAGGCTGACGGAGCTCATGTGCAGGTGCAGCCTTCCGGGGAGCAGCAGTCGGGATCCACGGTGACCACCAGGTCCAGCAGGTCCCCCAGGGCACCGTTCAGCCGCGGGTCGGCCAGCCGGTACCAGGTGCTGCGTCCCTCGCGGGCGGCGACCACGAGCCCACAGCCGCGCAGGCACGAGAGCTGGTTGGAGACCACCTGCTTCGACACGCCCAGGCGCTCGGCCAGGTCCGTGGGACGCGCCGGGCCCTCACGCAGGCTCAGCAGGATCCGGGTGCGCGCGCCCTCCGAGAGGGCGTGGCCGAGCCGGGTCAGGGCAGCGGCGTGGGTGAGGGTCACCGAGGTCATGCACCCACAGTACACGCGAACGTGTACTCAACGAGGCGGTCGCCAGGGATCCTCCGTCCGGGGCGCGTTCCGCCTCCGCCGGACAGCGGAGCCACGCCCCGTCGACGCCCTCGGCCCCGCCGGTTCCCCCGTGGCCGTGCTACGTCCCGGGCGCTGCCTCCTCCGGCGGATCCCCCTCCGGGCCCTGCTCCTCGGGGAGCTCGTTCTCCTCCGCGCCGGGGCCCTCCTGGACGACGCCGGCCATCCGGAGGAGGTCCCCGCACGCGAAGGGCGTGCTCGCCGGCGCCCACGCGGTGGGTGCGTTGAGGAACGAGGAGCGATCCAGGGCGAGGACGCCCAGGATCACCTCGGCGACGATCCGTCCCCCCACCGGCCCCAGCGTCCGTCCGCCCAGCAGCTCGGCCTCCTTGAGCACGTAGAACCACAGCGGGGCCTTCCCGCTCCAGCCGCGCTCCGTCAGCCCCAGCCGGTCGTTCGGGATGGGCGCCACCCCCATGGCCCGGGCCACGTCCTGCCCGGCCGGCAGGCCCAGGCGCTTGCCGCGCAGCAGGTTGCGCTGGGCCAGGTTGAGGATGGCGCCGTCGACGTGCTTCACCACGGTCGGGGGAAGCTCCGCCAGCGGCAGCGCGAGCTTCGTGTCGATGAGCCGGGTCAGGTTGCGGTCGTCCGGGGCGCTCGTGCCGGGGATCTCGAAGAAGTAGTTCCAGTCGATCCGGGCGATCGAGGGGATCGGCCGTGAGCCCCGGAGGTCGTGGCCCGGGGAGCCGAAGAACGGGATGGTCACCTCGTCGTGCATCTCGTACTCCGCCCGCACCATGCTGTGCCCGAACCGGTAGGCGCCCACGGAGTACTCGATCGGCATCATCGGCCGGTGCGGATTGCCCGGCCGGTAGAACCGGCGGTCGACGGTCACAGCACCCCGCGCGTCCGCCCGCAGCATGGCCTCGACCACGGGCCGGCCGACCACGTGGGGGAGGAAGTCGTGCACGATCAGCCACTGGAAGTGCCAGCGGGTCAGCCGCCGGGCCTCCTCGAAGGACGCCCCGGAGTCCACGAAACCGTTGTGCAGCAGCAGGAAGGCCAGGTGCAGCTGACAGACGATGAGGTTCTCGTCGTTGCGGTGGTCCCCGATGACGGCGGTTCCGTCGGCACGCCGCGGCAGGTCCGGCAGCCCGTCGGACGTGCGCCCCAGGCGCATCCTCCGCGGGTCCGCTGGGTCGTAGAGCTGCGGATCCGCCGCCGGGCCCCGCCCGTAGACGGAGCCGAGGTCGAAGAAGGGGGTGTCGAAGTTGGTCAGGCCCGTCGGGTCGACCTGCTGCTCCGGCAGCGGGGTCAGGTCGAGGGTCATGTCGTGGTCGATGAACTGGCCCAGGTAGGCGAAGCCCGCAGGCATGTCGGGGTTGTCGAAGCCGTCGTTGCTCAGGGACACGTCGCTCAGCGGCGGGGTCCGGTCGATCATCCGGTGCGCGAGGCCCTCCAGCAGGGCGTCGTCGGGCGCGAAGGCGGGCAGCTTCGGGAACATCACCCCGAACCGCCCCTCGACCTTCCGCCCCGCGGTCACCGCGATGTCGGCGCCCCGCAGGTGGGCCGCCCCGTGGCCGCCGCCACCCGAGAGAACTCCGCCGGCGGGGGTGGTCACCGGTGCGCGTGGCGCGGCGTGGGCCGGTGTGGCACCCGCGGCCGGCAGAGCCACGAGCCCGGCGGCCAGCCCGGCGAGGACGCCGCGGCGCGAGAGACCGGGCCCGTCCGTCGCAGCGGCCGAGGTGGACGCGGTGTCGAGGGGATGCATGCTGGTTCCTTCCGGCACGGCCCGCCACGACGGACCCGGTATTCGCTGGTGTGAACACCAGTGAAGGGAGCTGTGGTTGGAAAAGCCTTGGACCTGCTCCCCGGCGGGTCCGGGCCGTCACGGCCCTCGGGGCAGCAGGACCGTGGCCTCGACGACGGAGAGGGGGACGCTGCCGTAGTCGCGGGAGTCCACGGACGGGGAGCGGTTGTCGCCCAGGACGAAGACGTGCTCCGGTGGGACGGTGACGGGGCCGAACCAGGTGCCGTCGATCCGGTCGTGGTCGACGAACGGCTCGGGGACGGGTGCGCCGTCGACGACCAGGACGGAGTCCTGGATGGCCACGGTCTGCCCTCCGGAGGCCACGACCCGTTTGACGGTGCTGTGCCCGCCGTCGGGGCCCGCGAGGACGACCAGGGCCCCGGGCACGGCCCGCTCCTGCGGGGAGCCGCTCTTGAGGAGGAGGACCAGGCCGCCCTCCGGCAGGGTCGGCTCCATGCTGTCGGAGCCGACGACGAGGGGCTCGACCACCCACAGCCGGAGCGCGACGACCGCGGCGACGACCAGCAGCCCCGCGGCGGTCCCCGCCCGCCCGGGGCGGGCCCTCCGGGCGGTTCCGGCCGGGGCCGTCATCGCGGCTTCTGCTGGCCCCCGCCGGAGCCCTTGCCCTTGCTCGGGGACGCCGTGGGGCTCGGGGAGGGCGAGGGCGTGGGGCTGACCGTGGGGCTCGGGGAGGGCGAGGGCGTCGGGCTGGCCGTGGGACTCGGGGACGGGGCGGAGGACCCGTCCCCCTCCCACTGGGGCGGAGCGGCCGTCATCGGGTCCCACGGGTCCGGCTCGCCCTCTGCGAGGCCCACGCGGAACTGGACCATCATGTCGTGGTCCTCGTGGGAGAGGTTGTGGCAGTGGATCATGTACCGGCCCCGGTGCGGACCGAACTTCATGAGCAGCCGGACGGTCTCCCCCTCGCCCACGTACACCACGTCCTTGGGACCGCGCTCGTAGTTGAAGGGCGAGCCCCCGTTGCGGCTGAGGATCTGGAAGTCGACGAGGTGGATGTGCAGAGGGTGGAACCACCCTCCGGATCCGTTCTCGAACTCCCAGATCTCCACGGCGTCCACGTCCACCTGTGCCGCGACCTTCTGGTAGCCGCTGGCGACGACGTCCTGCCAGATGGCGCCGTTGATGGTCCAGAGCCCGTTGGTGCGGTCGAGCTCGAAGTGCCGGGTCCGCGTCGACTGGGCCGCGGTCAGGGCCATCACCTCGTTGCCGGGTGCCGGCTGCGCGGGGATCCGGTTCCAGGTCGGGTCCGAGGTGTCCACGGGTTCGTCCACGACGTCGAACGCCATGATCTGGTGGGTGTAGTCGTAGTCCACGTTGTTGTCGTTGGACAGGTTGCGCAGCTCGATCCGCTGCCCGGTGCGGTACTTGCGGAAGTCGATGAGCACCTCGTAGCGCTCCGCCCCGGCGTGGCGGTAGTTGTTCACGAACTGGGTGCCCGGCATCAGGCCGCCGTCCGTGCCGACGACCGCGATCGGGTCGCCCGTGCTCAGCGTGGGGCGCAGCGACCGGGAGATGCAGGCGTTGAGCACCCGGAAACGGTAGACCCGCTTCTGCACCTTCATGACCGGCCACGGCCGCCCGTTGACGAGCATGACGTCTCCCCACAGCCCGGAGTGGCTGTTGTCGTCGTAGCCGAGCGAGCCGTCCTCCGCGAACATCGCGTCGGAGATGGTGAGGGCCACGTCGTAACGGCCCTGCGGCAGGAGGCCCCGCTCGAGCGGGTCGTGCAGGTGGTACTGCGCGGCCAGGCCGGAGTAGGCGTTGAGCGCGGTGTGGTGCACGCCGTGGTCGTGGTACCAGAGCGTCCTCGCCGACTGGAAGTTCGGGTAGTGGTAGTCCTTGTAGAAGCCGGGGTTCGTGACGTCGTTGGCGTAGCCGTCGTACTGCGGCAGGGACGCGGACCCGTGCAGGTGGGTCGAGGTGGACAGGACGTGCCCGTCCAGGGCGTGCGTCTGGGGCAGCTGGTTGCGCACGCGCAGCACTGCCTTCGTCCCCTGCTCGAGGCTGATGGTGGGGCCGGGAAAGATCCCGTTGTAGCCCAGGATCGGGGTGGTGAGCCCGGCTCGGGGCAGGATCTGGGCGTCGGCGGCCCGCTCGGTGACCACGTAGTGGTGCACCGGCGCCCCGTCGGCCGGGTCGGTCGTCCGCGCGTGCGGCTGCAGCACCGGGGCCTGGACGAATTCCGTCCGGAAGGGCCGGGGCATCTCGGACTCGTCGAGCCGGCTGGCGGACTTGGCGTCCACGGACCGTGTGGGCACCATGAGCGATCCGGCGCCCAGGACTCCCAGGCCCCCGGCCAGCAGGACATTCCTTCGTGAGAGGGTCATCGGACTTCTCCTTCGAGCAGGCTCGGAAACGGCGTTCCGGGCGTCCCGGACACCCGGTGGCGGGACGGCCCGGGGGCCGGGCGCGGCGGGGCGGTCATCGGGGATCGCCCCCGCGGTGGTGGTCGGAGCCCAGCGACAGGCGGGCGTCACCGGCTCCCTCCAGGGTCAGCTCCAGTGCGCGGTCCGGAACCTCGAAGACGAGCTCGGTCAGCAGGACGTCGCCCTGCCGGACGGACGTCTCCGTGACGGAGGCCTGCAGGACCGGGGACTCGCCGCCGCCGAGGCGCTCCACCGCCCAGTCGTCCGCACGGAACCCGATCCCGCCCGGCTCCAGCGCGGTGAGCTCCAGCAGCACCCGCACCCGGTGGGTGCCGTCCTCGGCCGCCTGGTTTCCCGTGCCGGGGACCGTCTCGCCCACCGGCAGGACGCCGTTGATGCGCGCGAGCCCCCCGGCCACCGGGGCCACCGCACCGAGCGGAGTGCTCGGCACCTCGTCCTGCGCGAGCGCGACCCCGCCCAGGACACCGCCGAGCCCCAGCACAGCGACCGCCGGGAGCAGCCGGCGCCGGCGGGCCCGTCGGGCGGGACCGTCCTCACCGGCGGGACCGGCAGCGGAACCGACGGCAGTGGGCGTGGCTGAAGTGGTCATGCCAGCACGATGGAAAGCCGACCTTGGGAAAACGTTGCCCGCACGGAAACAAGTCGGGCCTTCTCCTCGGCGGCAGGAAGCACTCTCCCGGAATCCGGCAACAGCCGGGCCGACCCCCCTGTTTTGGGGGGGGTCGCACCCCCTCGAAGAGGGCTGATCCTTCTCCTCTCCCACCGACACACTGGTGTTCACTTCCGGGAAGGGGGACCCGTGGGAACAACAGGCCATGCGGGAAGCACAGGTGGGCAGGGCGTTCGGTTGCGCGCCCGTGTCCTGGGACCGCTCGAGGTACGCCGGGGGGAACGCACCTTGACGCCCAAGGAGCTCGGAGGGCCGAAGCAGCGGCAGATCCTGGAGGTCCTGCTGCTGCAGCTGGGCATGCCGGTGTCCAAGGACCGGCTGGTCGAGCTCCTCTGGGGGAACCGGCCGCCGGCCGCCGCCCTGCAGAACCTCGAGAGCTACGTGAGCGTGCTGCGCCGAGGCCTGCAGCCCGGAGCCGGCCGCAGCGGGCCGCTGCGCACCGCCAACGGCGGTTATGTGATGGACGAGTCGGCGGTGGACCTGGACGTGCACCGCTTCCAGCTGCTCGTGGAGCGGGCCCGCCGCGGCCCCGCTGCCCGGGCCTATCCGCTGTGGTGCGACGCGCTCGCACTGGCCACGGCCCCGCTGCTGGAGAACGAGCTGTGCTGCGAGTGGGTGGAGCGACAGCGGCAGCTGCACGCGGCGCAGGTGCTCGAGGCCCGCATCTCGGCGGCCGAGGCGGCGCTGGAGCTGGGCCGGCACCGGGAGGCGGTGCGGCACGCTCGCGACGTGCTCGGCGAGGACCCGCTGCACGAACGGTCCTGGACGGTCCTGGTGCTCGGGCTCGAGGCCGCCGGTCACCCGATCGAGGGCCTCCAGGCCTACGACCGGTGCCGTCAGGTTCTGGACCAGGAACTGGGATGCGCGCCCACCATCGTCCTGCGGGCGGCCTACGAACGCATGCTGCGCAGCACCGCCGCGACGGGCGGTGAGCTGGGACAGGCCCTGTCCGCCCTGCTGGTGCTCCACGGCCGGGGCGGGGACCCGGAGTGGTCGTCCGGCACGCAACCGCTCCTGGCGCGCGAGGAGGCGGCCAGCGTCCTCCGGGCCTTCCTGGGACGGTCCCTGAGCGCCGCCGCGTAGCGGACCACGTCATGCGGCCCCACACACCGAGGTGCTCCCGAACAAAACCCCTGGTCAACCCCCGAAGTGGGTACAGTGCACCCCTTGCCCCGCAGGATTCGCGATCGGCATACTACCGCTACGTAATGGAGGGGATGCCGGGGGGCTGGTCCGATATGGCCGACGGGCGTGATGAGGGGACTGCCACGCGCACCTCGATACTGGTGGTCGACGACCACACCACGTTCGCGGAGCTGCTGACCGGCGCGCTGAGCCACGAGCCGGATCTGCACAGCGTCGGCGTGGCCGACGACGTCGAGTCGAGCGTCCGCCTGTGCGCAGCGCTGCGGCCCGACGTCGTGGTCATGGACTACCACCTCTCCGGCGGAGACGGCATGACGGCCTCCGCGCGCATCCTGGCCGAGGCGCCGGCGACACGGATCGTCATGCTGACCGGGGATCCGTCCCAGCACCTGATGGAGACCGCGGCGGGCACGGGCATCTGCGCCTTCCTGCCCAAGGACGGCTCCCTCGCCACACTGCTGCAGCCCATCCGCAGCGCACGCCTCGGCACCATGATCGTCCACCCGTCCTTGCTCACCGCGGCCCACACCTGCCGCCGCGCCGATCGCACCGGGAACGCACCCGCACTGACCCAGCGCGAGATGGAGGTGCTGCGGCTCATGGCCCAGGGCCACAGCGTGGGCCAGAACGCGAAGCTGCTGAGCATCACGCCGAACACCTGCCGGGGGTACGTGAAGGCCATCCTCGCCAAGCTGGGCGCGCACTCCCAGCTCGAGGCGGTCGCCACGGCGTCCAGGCTGGGACTGCTGGGGGACGGCCGATGAGACGCACCCTGCCCCACGGGGGCGGCACCGCTCCGGAGGTCGAGACCCTGTTCCCGTCCTGGCCGGTCACCGCCTCGGAGTCCCTGTCCCGGCACTCCGAGGTGCG
Source organism: Kocuria turfanensis (assembly GCF_001580365.1). NCBI lineage: Bacteria > Bacillati > Actinomycetota > Actinomycetes > Micrococcales > Micrococcaceae > Kocuria > Kocuria turfanensis. The sequence goes on from NZ_CP014480.1 coordinate 1,894,215, forward strand.
GGCGGCAATCGCGCGGTTCCTGCTCGCCGGCCTGGTGGTCCTGCTGGTGACCGCCGTGCCGGCGGCCTGGTGGATCCGGGTCGTCGCCGAGGAGCATGCCGTGGACCACGTCCTGCGCACCACCCAGAGGCTCACCAGCTACGCCGTCGCGCCCCTGATCACCGACGACCTCCTCTCCGGCGGGACGGCAGACGCGGCTCAGCTGGACCAGCGTCTGCGCCCCTGGCTCCAGGACGGCACCATTCACCGCATCAAGATCTGGGACGAGGACGGCACGATCCTCTACTCCGACGAGCGCTCTCTCGTCGGTCAGAACTTCGGGCCGCCGCCCTGGGACGCGGACCTGGTCGCCCAAGGTCAAGGGGTTGCCACCATCGAGCACCAGGAGGGGACGGAGAACACCCATGAGTCCCGCGCCGGCCAGCTGGTCGAGGTCTACGTCGGCTTCGTCCCCGCCAGCGGCGAGCAGCTGGTCTTCGAGGCCTACTACGACGACGCGATCGTGCGCGAGGAGGAGCGATCGGTACTCCTGGGCATGGCTCCCGCGCTGCTGCTGACCCTGGTGCTGTTCCAGCTGGCCCAGCTCGGTCCGGCAGTGCGTCTGGCCCGGCGGATCCAGGACCAGCGGGCGGCCCGGGCCCGGCTGCTCCAGCACGCCGTGGACGCGGCCGAGCTGGAGCGCGTCCGGGTCGCCCGGGACCTGCACGACGACGTGATCCAGGACCTCGCCGGACTCTCCTACGCCCTGGAGGCCCAGGAGATGCAGGCCGGCCCGGAGCAGCGCGGCGTGCTCGGCCGCACCCGCTCGATCCTGCAGGGCAGCCTGCGCACGCTGCGCGGGATCACCACGGCCCTCTACTCGCCCGACCTGCTGACCCTCGGCCTGCCGAAGGCCATGGCGAACCTGGCGGAGCCGCTCGTCCAGCGGGGGGTCGACACCGCCGTGCAGATCGATCCCGCCGTGTTCCTCACCCCGGAGCAGGAGGGCATGTTCCTGAAGGTGGCGCGGGAGGCGTTCGCGAACATCTCCAAGCACGCCCACGCGTCCACGGTCACCGTGCACCTCGGTGTGGTGCACGGGGCCACCGTGATGACCATCAGCGACGACGGCACCGGCTTCGACGACTCCGGCTCGTCGCCGGAGGGCCACCTCGGGCTGCGCATCATGCGGGACATCGCCGACGCCGCGGGGGCCGAGCTCTCGATCCGGTCCCGCCCGGGGGTGGGGACCACCGTGCTGACGACCCTGCCCCACGACGCCGTCACCGTACGGTTCTGACGGTCCCGTGCCGGCCCCGCCCGCCCCGGGGGCCCAGCAGGCTCCCGTGCCCGGCCGGCGGCGACGGCCGGCCCGCCGGGTCCGGCCGTCCGGGCCGGGGAGGCTCAGCCGGAAAGGCCCGCCGGCAGGTCGGCGGTCATGTCCTCGACGTAGCGGCGCACCTCGGTGCCGAACAGCTCGATGCTGCGGGTCATCCGGGCGTGGTCCAGGGTGCCCACGGCGTACTTCAGGTCGAAGCGGGCGGCGCCCAGCGCCGCCGAGGAGCGCACGATCTTGCGGGCCACGGTCTCGGGAGAGCCCACGAAGTAGGCGCCCTCCGGGCCGCACATCGCGTCGAACTCGGCGCGGGTCAGCGGGCCCCAGCCGCGCTCCCTGCCGATCCGGGCGTGCGTGTAGGCCTGGTGCGGGAAGAACTCCTCGCGGGCCTGCTCGTCGGTCTCCGCGACGTAGCCCGGGGAGTGGAAGGCCACCGGCTGCGGCTCCTTGCCGAAGTGCTCGAGGGCCTGGCGGTAGTAGTCCGCGAAGGGCGCGAAGGCGGCGGGGCTCCCGCCGATGATCGCGAAGATCACGGGCAGCCCGTAGTGGGCGGCGCGCACCACCGACTGGGGCGAGCCGCCCACGGCGATCCACGCCGGCAGCGACCCGGACTCGGTCTTGGGGTGGACCTCCAGCCCCCGGACGGGCGCGCGCAGCCGGCCCTCCCAGTCGATGACCCCCTCGGTGCGCAACCGGTCGAACAGCTGCAGCTTCTCCTCGAACAGCGCCTCGTACTGGTCGAGCGGATAGCCGAAGAGGGGGAAGGACTCGGTGAAGGACCCGCGCCCGAGGATGACCTCGGCGCGGCCGGAGGAGAGGGCGTCCACGGTGGCGAAGCGCTGGTAGACGCGCACCGGGTCGTCGGAGCTGAGCACGGTCACGGCCGAGCCCAGGCGGATCCGATCGGTCACCGTGGCGATGCCCGCCAGGACCGTCTCGGGCGAGGAGACCGCGAAGTCCTCCCGGTGGTGCTCGCCGATGCCGAAGAAGTCCAGCCCCACCCGGTCGGCCAGCGTGGCCTCGGCGACGACGTTGCGGATGACCTGGGCGCCGCTGAGCATCCGCCCGTCCGGGCCGGGATAGAGGTCGCCGAAGGTGTTGAGGCCGAGCTGGAGGGTCATGGCGGTGCTCCTGGTCGTGATTTTGTGGATGCATCCATAAAAGTCGCCGCCGGACCGTTCTATTCCGACGCTGTTCCGGCCGGTGCGTCCCGGTCCGCCGCCCCGGTCAGCGGGTGAGCCACTCCCAGGCGGTGTGCTTCTCGGGGCCCGGGACGCCGCTGACGATCCAGGCGATGTCGTCCGTGGAGAGCGGGAACGGCGGCGCCGCGTCCTGCTCGGCGGCGGGCTCGAGCTCGTCCACGTGCTCGAGGCTCCACAGCTCGGCGAACAGCTGCGTCGGCCCGCGCCGATCCACCAGCCGCTCGCGCACCTCCTCGGCGAGCTCGTCCAGGTGGTCCTGCAGGAACCCGGAGAGCTCCGCCGCAAAGCCGTCCGCGCCGGCCTCCGCCGGGTCGATCTCCCACGTCCGGCGCACCACCGCCAGGACCTCGTCCTCGCCCAGGGTGGCGCCCTCCCGGCGGGGGTCGGGGACCTCGGCCGGCACCGGCTCGCCGGCGGCCACGGCCAGGAACCGCTCCTGGAGGGCCAGCAGCGCGGCCACCGTCAGGAGGTCGTCCGCCCGGCGCCCCGACCCCGTGCCGGAGCGGCCCGGGGCGTCGTCGCCGGCCACCGCCTCGTCGTCGTCCCCGGCCGCAGGGGCGGCGAGGGCCTCCCAGGCGTGGCGCACCCAGGCCCAGACGCGCTCGGCGCCGGCGGAGCGGATCGAGGACGGACGCCAGCCGGCGGTGGCGGCGCGCCACCGCCCGTCGAGGGCGGGCTCCCCGGGGGCGGCCGCGGAGGGACCGGCGGGCTCGGCGGGCTCGGGGGCGGGATGGCTGAACACGTGCTGCTCCTGGGTCGGGCGGGCGCGGCGGTCGCGACTCCCGGCCCAGCCTAGGCCGCGGGCGGGTGCGCGGACGACACGCCCGCGCGGGACGGGCCCCGGTCCGCGGCGGACGGGACCCGGCCCGCACCCGCGGCTCTCGGTCTCGGCCGCCGCGACGAAGCGCCCGTCCCCGAGGACGCGGATCGCCGAGGCGTTGCCGATCCAGCGCACGTCCTCCAGCTCGTGACCGAGCTCGCGCAGCTGCGCGCCGGTGGGCGAGCCGGCGAGGCCGAGGTCGGCGCCCTCGGTCCCGTTGCGGGAGCTCAGCCGCGGAGCGGCCACGGCGTCGACCAGGGCGAGGTCCCGGTCGATGTGCCCGGTGAGGATCTGCGCCACGGTGGTGATGATCGTGGCCCCGCCGGGGGTGCCGACCGACATCCACGGCTCCCCGTCCCGCAGCACGATCGTCGGGCTCATCGACGAGCGGGGCCGTTTGCCCGGCCCCGGCAGGTTCGGATCCGGCACGCCCTCGGTCAGGGGCGCGAAGTTGAAGTCGGTCAGCTCGTTGTTGAGCAGGAACCCGTGCCCGGGGACCGTGATCCCGGAGCCGCCGGTCTGCTCGATGGTGAGGGTGTAGGAGACCACGTTGCCCCAGCGGTCGGCCACGTTGAGGTGGGTGGTCGAGACCCCGCCGACGGGCTCGGGCTGGCGGGCCTGCCCCGTCCCGCACGCGGCGTAGTCCCCGTCGGGCTCCCCGAAGGCGATGGGCCGGGGCTGGGCCGTCCCCTCCTCGAAGAGACAGGCGCGCTCGTCGGCGAACTCCTGGCTCGTCAGCTCCGCGACGGGCACGCCCGCCACGTCCCCGATCCACCGGTTGCGGTCGGCGAAGGCGGTGGCCGTGGCCTCCGAGAAGCGGTGCAGGTACTGGGTCTCGGGGACGTCCGCGAGGGCGGTGCCGGTCCGCTCGTCGTAGGCCTCCAGCAGGTTGAGGGTCTCGGCCACCGTGATCCCCCCGGAGCTGGGCAGGCCCATGCCGTAGACCTCCAGGCCGCGGTACTCGGTGGAGACCGGGTCCTTGAGCAGGGCCTCGTAGGAGCCGAGGTCCTCGCGGGTCATCTCCCCGGGCAGGACGGCCACGCCCTCGGCGGTGGTGGGCGCCCGGCTCTCGTCGACGATCGCCGCCCCGATCGACCCGTCGTAGAAGGCGCCGGTGCCCTCGTGCCGGATGGTGCGGTAGGTGCGGGCCAGGTCCGGGTTGCGGAACACGTCCCCGACCGCCGGCGCCTCGCCCTCGCGCAGGAAGAGCGCGGCCGTCGCGGGGAACTTCCGGAAGCGCTCGGCGTTGGCCGCCGTCTGCTCGGAGAAGTTCTCGTCCACCGTGAAGCCGCGGGCGGCGATCCGCTCGGCGGGTCGCAGCAGCCGGTGCAGGTCCATCGTGCCGAACTCCTCGGCGGCGGTCTCCCAGGTGGCCAGCGTCCCCGGCACGCCCACGGAGGCCCCGGAGCTGACCACGGTGGCGAAGTCCAGCGGCTCGCCGTCCTCGCCCAGGAACTCGTCCTCGGTGTAGGTGGCCGGAGCGGTCTCGCGCCCGTCGATCGTGCGGACCTCCCCGGTGGCGGCGTCGTAGTGCACGAAGAAGCCGCCGCCGCCGATGCCCGCGGAGTACGGCTCGGTGACGCCCAGGGTGGCGGCGGCGGCCACGGCGGCGTCCGCGGCGTTGCCGCCCCGCTCGAGGACGTCGATGCCCACCTGGCTCGCCAGCGGGTCCACCGAGGAGACCGCCCCGCCGCCGCCGGTCATGGTGGGGACCTTGGGCAGCTCCGCGGTGACGGGCGAGCCCCGGCCCTCGTGCTGCCGATCCTGGTGCGCGACGGCCGCGGAGCCGCCGAGAACGGTGCCGGAGACGCCGAGCGCTCCGGCCAGACCCAGTGCGAGGTACCTCAGGGATGCGCGCATGGGCTCATGCTGGCACCGGATCCCCGACCCCACCAGGGCTGATGCTCAGATGTCCGAGGGTTGCGCGGGGGCCTCCGCCGGCTGCGAGGCCGTCACCAGCCGGTGCACCACCGTCTCGGCGTCCGCCGAGGGGTTGCCGAAGCGGTGCATCGTGACGGCGACGGCCTGCTCGGCGAGCATCGGGAGCATCTCCACGCGGGAGGCGCCGACCACCGGATCCGCGAGCACGTCGATCTCGGGCCGCCCCGCCAGCGCCTCGGCCAGCCCGTGCGCGGTCCCGACCACCCGGATTCGCCCGGACCCGCTGGGGTCCGACCAGTCCGCGGCCACCCGGGCGAAGGCCTCGTCCCCGCACGGGTCCAGCACGGAGCGGAACAGCTCGCGCACCTCCCCCGGCACCTCGGCCGCCGGGACGAGGACCGCGCGGGAGCAGGAGCGCACGGCGGCCAGCCCCACCCGGATCACGTCCGTGAGCGGGGCGTCCTCCGCGGCGCGCACGACGACGTCGCGCGGGCGGTAGCGGAACAGGTTCGCCTCGCACGCCAGGCCGCTGGCGTCGTGGACGCGGCCGAACTCCCGCTCCCACCAGGCCTGGTCCTGCTCGGCGCAGGCGGTGAGCCAGGCCGCGTCGGCCTCCGGGACCAGGGGGCGCAGGGCCTCGAGGTGGTGGGCGATCGGCCCGGCGGGGCGCGCCCCGGTGCCGCTCTGCCCGGCCGGGACCTCCGCGAAGGGGGCCTTCTGCCAGGAGCCGAGCTGGACGAGGTAGTTGGGCCCGCCGGCCTTGGCGCCCAGCCCCACCGAGGACCTCTTCCAGCCGCCGAAGGGCTGACGCTGGACGATGGCGCCGGTGATGCCGCGGTTGACGTAGAGGTTGCCCGCCTCGACCAGGTCCACCCACGTGCTGATCTCCTCGGGGTCCAGGGAGTGCAGCCCGGCGGTGAGGCCGTAGTGCACGGCGTTCTGCAGCTCGAGCGCCTCGTGCAGGTCGGAGGCCTCCATGAGCCCCAGGACCGGGCCGAAGCACTCGGTGCGGTGGTAGAAGGAGCCCGGGGCCACCCCGGTCTTGATGCCGGGCCGCCACAGCCGCCCGGTGTCGTCGAGCTGCCGGGGTTCGAGCAGCCACTCCTCCCCCGGGTCGAGCCGGGTCAGGGCCCGGCGCAGCTTCCCGCCCGGCTCGTCGATGGTGGGGCCCACCGTGGCCTGCAGGTTCTGCGGCCAGTCCACCACCATCGAGGACGCGGCATCGAGCAGCTGGCGGCGGAACCGCGGGGAGCGGGCCACGCTGCCCACGAGGATCCCGAGGGAGGCCGCCGAGCACTTCTGCCCGGCGTGGCCGAAGGCGCTGGTGACGAGGTCCCACACCGCCCGGTCCCGGTCGGCGCTGGGGGTGATCACCATGGCGTTCTTGCCCGAGGTCTCGGCGGTGAGGGGGCGGCCCGGGCGCCAGGAGCCGAACAGCTGGGCCGTCTCGTAGGCGCCGGTGAGGACGATCCGGTCCACCCCGGGGTGGGAGACGAGCGCCTGCCCGACCTCCCCCTCCACGGAGTCCACGAGCTGCAGCACGTCCCGCGGCACCCCGGCCTCCCACAGGGCCTCCACCACGGCGGTCGAGCAGCGCCGGACCTCGGGGGCGGGCTTGTGCAGCACCGCGGCCCCGGCGGCCAGCGCCGCCACCGTGGAGCCGGTGGGGATGGCCAGCGGGAAGTTCCACGGCGGGGTGACCAGCACCAGCCGGTCGGGGACGAAGCGGGCGCCGTCGACGGTCTCGAGCTCGAGGGCCCGGCGGGCGTACCAGCGGCAGAAGTCGACCGCCTCGGAGACCTCCGGGTCGGACTGCCCGAGGGTCTTGCCCGCCTCCGCGCCGGCCACGGCGAGCAGGTGGGCGCGGCGGGCGGCCAGCACGTCGGCGGCCCGGTTGAGGATCTCCGCGCGCTCGCGGGCGCCGCGGGCGTGCCAGTCCTCGGCGGCGGCCCGGCCGGTGGCCACGAGCCGCTCCACGTCGGCCGCGTCCACCGGCCCGGGCACGGGCAGCTCCTCGTACCAGCGGCGGTCCGTGATCCGGGCGGCGATGCCCTCGGCCCACGCCTGGTTCGCCGGGACCGCGACGTCGGTGTCGGGCTCGTTGCGGAAGGCCTCGTCCAGCGGCAGGTGCTCGGAGCCGGCGCCGGGGGCGCTGCGGTCCTGGGCGCGGGCGGGCACCGGGTCGGCGTCCTGCCGCGGGTCCAGCGCCTCGAGCGCCGCGCGGAAGCGGCGCTCCTCCCGGGCGAAGACCTCGTTGTCCGGGGCCAGGTCGAAGATCCCCGACATGAAGTTCTCGTGCGAGGCGTTCTCCTCGAGCCGGCGCACGAGGTAGGACACCGCGACGTCGAACTCGGCGGGGCGCACGGCGGGCACGTAGAGCAGCAGCTCGCCGACGTCCGCGCTGACCGCCCGCGCCTGTTCCACGGCCATGCCCTGGAGCATCTCGAACTCGATCCGCTCCGTCACGCCGCGGCGCTGCGCGAGCAGGTGGGCGAAGGCGATGTCGAAGAGGTTGTGCCCGGCCACGCCGAGCCGCAGCCCGCTCATCCGCTCGGGGCGGAAGACCCAGTCCAGGACCCGCTTGTAGTTGGTGTCGGTGTCCTGCTTGGTGCCCCACGTGGCCAGGGGCCAGCCGTGCAGCTCGGCGTCCACCCGCTCCATGGGCAGGTTGGCGCCCTTGACCAGACGGACCTTGATCCCGGCGCCGCCGGCCGCGACCCGCTCGGCGGACCACGCGGAGAGCCGCCGGACCACCGCGAGCGCGTCCGGCAGGTAGGCCTGGACCACGATCCCGGCCTCGAGCCCGCGCAGCTCCGGGCGCTCGAGCAGCCGGGTGAACACCTCGGTGGTCAGGTGCAGGTCGGAGTAGACCTCCATGTCGAGGTTGATGAACTTGCTCCCGGCCGGGGCCTGGGCCGCCGCCCGGCAGACGGGCAGCAGCCGCTCGACCACCGCCGCCACGGTGCCCTCGAAGCCCCAGTGGGACAGCTGCGGCACCACCGAGGAGACCTTGAGGGACACGTAGTCGACGTCGTCGCGGTCCAGCAGCGCGGCGGCGTCGGCCAGGTGCTTGTCCGCCTCCTCCTGGCCGAGGACCTCTTCGCCCAGCAGGTTGATGTTGAGCCGGTGCCCCTGGGCGGTCAGCTTCCGCACGGCCTGCCCGAACGGCTTGGGCCGGGCGTCGACGATCATGTGGCCCACGAGCCGGCGCAGCCGGGCGCGCGCGGCGGGGACGACCACCTGCGGGGCCGTGGAGGCCATGGCGGCCCCGGCCCGGATCTGGGCGCGGTCCGCGGCCGGCATGGTGCGCGGGACGATCTCCGCGACGGAGCGCAGGGCCCGGGCCGCCGCGCGGACGTCCTCGGTGCGCACCACCCGGTCGACGAAGCCCACGGTGAACTCGAGCCCGTGGGGGTCCTGCAGGACGGTGGCGAGGCGGTCGGCGGCGCCGTCCCGGTGCTTCCGGCCGTCGGCGGCGCGGGTGAGCCACTCGCGGACCAGGGCGACGGCCTCGTCGGCCAGTGCGCGGGAGTCGGGAACGGACGGGGCGTCGGCGGACATGGCGGCACTCTCCTGGGAGCTCCGCCCGGCAGCGGTGCCGAGGCACTCCCTCGGCCACCGGCCGCATCCACCGGGCGTCACGGTGGCCGGTGAGACCACGCTACGGCTGCGGGACCGCCGGCGGAAGAGCCGCTGCGGAAGAGGCCGCGCGGTCCCTAGCGGCGCGCGTGCTCCAGGATGTCCGAGGCGAGCCGGCCCATGACCGCCTTGTGCGGGGCGAGCATGGCGTACCAGTAGGCGCGACCGGCGGCGCCCGCGGGCCGGAAGACCGTGGTCTGGCGGTAGAGGCAGCCACCGTCGGCGCGGGGTTCCAGGAAGATGTCCAGCCAGGCCTCCCCGGGCATCCGGACCAGGGCGCGCAGCCGCAGCCGCCGTGACGGCTCGAGGGCCTCGACCGTCCACCAGTCCAGGCGCTGCCCGGGCGCCAGCCGGTCCGGGTCCTCGCGGTGGCGCAGCCGCCCGGGTGGCAGGCCCAGGCGGTTGGCTGCGGCGCGGGCCGCCCAGAGGCGGTCGGTGCTGTACCAGCCGCGCTCCCCGCCGATGCCCTCGACGACCGACCACACCGCGTCCCGGTCGGCCGGGCTGGTGCGCTGCACCGTGTCGACGTAGAAGCCCTGCGTCCGTCCCATGCCCCTATCCAAGCACGCGGGCGCCGGGCCGGGGAGCGCGGGATCAGCGCACCGGGATCCCGAAGCGCGCGAGGTGCTCGAGCAGCCCGTCGGTGGTCGGCAGCGCCGAGAGCTCCTGCGGGGCGACCCACCGGACCTCGTCGGCGTCGTCGCCGGGGCGCAGCGTCCCGCCGAGGAAGGTGGCCGCGATGTCGTGCACCTCGTAGACCACGTCCCGCCCGCCGGGGACGCGCACCGCCCCGAGCTCGCGCTCGGCGCGCACCCGGGCGCCGGTCTCCTCCAAGGCCTCCCGGACGGCGGCCTCGGCCACCGTCTCACCGGGCTCCACCCGGCCGCCCGGCACGCTCCAGCGACCGCGCTGGGGGTCCGTGCCCCGGCGGATCAGCAGCAGCCGGCCGTCCGCGCCGACGACCACCGCCGCGGCGGCCCGCACGATGCGCATGTCCCGACCCTACCGGCGGCCGGTGCGGGCCGGCCGCTCTTTTACAGACGAATTCATTGAAATGCACGTCGTGCGGTCCTACCCTGGGAGCACCCCCCAGCGGGCCGGACTCGTCAGGATGCGAACGAGGAGGTGCCACCGTGACGTCGTCGATGCGGCGCTCCCGTGCCGCCGCCGTGCGCCTGGCGCTCCTCTCCGCGCTGACCGCCCTCGGCTGGCTCCTGATCGGAGCGACCTCGGCGAGCGCCGCGGAGGGGCCCGTGGGCGAGCTCGATCACCACCTCGGCGGCACGGTCCGCGACGTCCTGCAGCCGGCTCCCTCCGCGGAGTCCCCGGCTCCCGCGCCCGTGCCACCGGTCGAGCTCCGCACCGGCCCGCTCGTGGAGGAGGTCACCGGCACCGTCGGCGACCTGACACGGGCGGTCGAGGAACTCGCCGTCCCGCTCGCCGAGGCGGCGGACGACACCGTCGCCGCGGTGCCCGTGGTCGGCGAGATCGTGCCGCCCGGCACCGTGGGCGCCGCCACCCGGGAGACCACCGGACTGGTCGAGGACCTCACCGGCACGGTGGACGCAGTCGTCCGGCCCGTCACCGGGACCGTGGACGACGTGCTCGTCCGGGCCCCCGTCGTCGGGCAGGACCCCGTCGCCGTTCCCGGCCTTCCGCCTCTCGTGCCCGCTCCGGGGGTCACGCCCGTTCCGTCCGCCCCGCACACGGCTCCGCTCGACGCCGGGTCACCGGCCGAGGCGCCGGGGGCCCCGGCGCCTGCGGCCCCCGCCCCGTCGCGGGACGGGGTGCCGGAGGCTCCGGTGCCCGACGGCGCCGTCCCTGCTCCTGCAGACCGCGCGCCGGCCGCGCTCGCGGAGCGTGCCGCGCTGGCCGAGCCTGCCGAACGCCTGCGGGCGGAGACGGTGACCCCGGCAGCGTCCATCACCCCGCGGGCGGGTGTCGCCTCCCCCGCCGATCTCCTCCGCGCGCTGGTCGTTCCCCAGAGCGGCGGGGCCGTTGCGGCGGCCCCGGCTCCGGTCGACGCCGGTGTCCACACGGGCGCTCAAGGGGTCGGCACGACCGGGACGAGCTCCTCGTCCTCCGGCAGCGGCGGCACCGGCTCACCGTTCGGCGACGCCGGGGCCGGCGCCTGGCCCGGCATGCCCGGGGCGGCCTTCGTCCTGGACCTGACGGCCCGGTCGACGGCCGACGGCACCGAGCTGCCGCGCGGGGTCGCGGAGGACCTCCCCGCGCCCCCGGCGTTCGACCCCGGTTCCACACCTGATTGATGAGGACTGCCCTGCCCGTTCCCGGGCAGACGCAGCCCTGTCCGGCCGCCTCGCGGTCACCCGTCATCACATCAGGAGAACAGTCATGCATCAGGACATTCGTCGCGGCCTGTACGGCCTCGTCCTCGCCGCCGGCATCGCCGCCATCGGCTCGTCGGAGGCATCCGCCGCCGAGACCTCGGGCCAGGACGGCCTGCTCGCCGGCAACCAGGTCATTCCCGTGGTCACCGCCCCCGTCACCGTCGAGGGCAACCCGATCACCCTCATCGGCGACCCCACCACCGGCACCGGCGGTGCCGGCACCACCCCGGCCGCACCCCCGGCCACCGAGACCACCGGCCAGGACAGCCTCGCCGGCGGCAACCAGGTCACCCCCGTGATCACCGCCCCCGTCACCGTCGAGCGCAACCCGATCACCCTCATCGGCGACCCCACCACCGGCACCAGCCAGAACGGCTCCGGCACCGGCACCGGCGGTGACGGCACCACCCCGGCCACCGAGACGTCCGGCCAGGACAGCCTCGCCGGCGGCAACCAGGTCACCCCCGTGATCACCACCCCCGTCACCGCCGAGGGCAACCCGATCACCCTCATCGGCGACCCCACCACCGGCACCAGCCAGAACAGCTCCGGCGGAACGGTTCCGGACGCGGGCACGACCCCGGCCGACGAGGGCGTCCCCGCCGCCCCCGGGACCCCGGGCAGCACCGACAGCGGTGAGGAGCCCGCGGGGAACCCTGCTCACCCCGGCACCGACACCGGGGCCGAGGTCGGCAGCGCGAGCGGGGCTCCCGCGGACGCCCCGGCCACGGCCGACGGCGACCCCGCCCCCGCCGGACTCGTCAGCGGGCCCACCGCTCCGGTGACCTCCGGCGCGGGCCGCACCGTCGCCCTCGAGGCTCAGGTCCAGGCCGAGGCGCAGTCGACGCGGGGGAACAGCGCGGTCCCGGCCACGGGGTCCGGCCAGGTGCACGACTGCCTGACGGCCGCGGTGCCCGTTGACGGGGCCGCGGCCGGTGTCGCCGCCAGCTCCTTCGCCACCGGCACCACCAGCAGCACCAGCACCAGCACCAACACCAGCACCGATGTGACGGCCTCCGCGCGCCCGGCGGAGCCCTCCGCCGGAGCCGCGGCACAGACGTGCAGCCCGGTGACGGTCTCCGCAGCGGCTCCTGCGGCCGCCACCACGACGGCCGGGTTCCCGGGCCACTCCCTCGGGGCGGCGCTGCTCGCCCTGGTCGGCGGTGCGGTGGTGCACCGCTGGGACCGCCGGCGCGCGACACGGCGGTAGCCGCGCGCTGCGGTGCCCCGGGGCGGGGTCCTGAGCACCTCGCCCCGGGGCACCGGGCTGCCCGCGACCTCGGCGCCGCCCCCGGGCGGCGCGAGTAGAGTGCGGAATCGGCCCTGCACGCCGTCGACCCACCGGAAAGGCCCACCGTGATCGAGACCGCTCTGACCCGCCTGCACGACCCCGCCCGCAAGGGATTCGCCAGCGACAACTACGCGGGGGTCCACCCCGAGGTGCTCCAGGCGCTGGCGACCGTCAACGGGGGCCACGTCGGGGCCTACGGCGCGGATCCGTACACGGAGGCCCTTCAGGACGTGGTCCGCCGCCACTTCGGGGAGCAGTCGGAGTGCCTCCCGGTGTTCAACGGGACCGGAGCCAACGTCGTCGCGCTCTCGGCGATGACGGATCGCTGGGACGCGGTGATCTGCACGGCCACCGCCCACGCGCACGTCGACGAGTGCGGGGCGCCGGAGAAGGTCGCCGGCGTGAAGATGCTCCCCGTGTCCACGCCCGACGGCAAGCTCACCCCGGAGCTGGTCGACCGGGAGGCCCACGGCTTCGGCTTCGAGCACCACGCCCAGCCGCGCGTGGTCACGGTGACCCAGTCGACGGAGCTCGGCACGGTCTACACCCCGGAGCAGCTGCGCGCGGTGTGCGAGCACGCGCACGGGCTGGGCATGACCGTCCACCTCGACGGCGCCCGCCTGGCCAACGCGGCCGCGGCGCTCGACCTGCCGCTGCGGGCGCTGACCACGGACGTGGGGGTGGACGTGGTCTCGTGGGGCGGGACCAAGAACGGCCTGATGGGGGCGGAGGCCGTCGTCGTGCTCACCCCCGAGGCCGTGCGCCAGCCCCGGTTCGTGCGCAAGCTCTCGACCCAGTTGGCCTCGAAGATGCGCTTCGTCTCCGCCCAGCTGCTGGCGCTGCACACCGGGGACCTCTGGCTCACCGCCGCCCGCCGGGCGAACGCCATGGCGCAGCGGCTGTCGGCCGGCCTCGCCGCTGTGCCCGGGGTCACGGTGACGCAGCTGCCCGACGCGAACGCGGTGTTCGCGCTGCTTCCTCCGGGGGCCACCGCACGGCTGCAGGAGCGCTGGCCGTTCTACGTGTGGAACGCGGCCACCGGGGAGGTCCGGCTGATGTGCTCGTGGGACACCACGGAGCAGGACGTCGACGGGTTCGTGGCGGCCCTGCGGGAGCAGACGGTCGGCGCCGGCCACTGACCACGCGACCCCCGGCTGACCACGGGAAGTCGTGGTCAGCCGGGGGTCCCGGGGTCATTCGCGCGGGGTGGGGCGGGGGCGGGCTCAGACCGGGGTGACGTAGGCCCCGGCGATCCCGCCGTCCACCAGGAACGTGGTGGCGTTGACGAAGGAGGCGTCGTCGCTGGCCAGGAACGCCACCGCGGCGGCGATCTCCTCCGGCTCCGCGAACCGCCCCGCCGGGACGTGCACGAGGCGGCGCTGTGCCTGCTCGGGGTCCGCGGCGAACAGCTCCTGGAGCAGGGGGGTGTTCACCGGCCCGGGGCACAGGGCGTTGACCCGGATGCCCTCCCGGGCGAACTGCACGCCCAGCTCCCGGCTCATCGACAGCACCCCGCCCTTGGAGGCGCTGTAGGAGATCTGGGAGGTCGCCGCCCCCATGACCGCCACGAAGGACGCGGTGTTCACGATCGAGCCGCGGCCCTGCTCCCGCATGTAGGGCAGGGCGTGCTTGCAGCAGTGGAACACGCTCGTGAGGTTGACCTCCTGCACCCTGCGCCACGCGTCGAGCCCGGTGTCGAGGACCGACCCGTCGTCCGTCGGGTTGATCCCGGCGTTGTTGAACGCGATGTCCACGGACCCGTAGGCCTCGTGCGTCGCGGCGTAGAGCGCGACCACGTCGTCCTCCTGCGTCACGTCGGTGCGCACGAACAGGCCCCCGACCTCCGCCGCGGCCGCCTCCCCGGCTGCCGCGTTCAGATCCGCGACGACGACGTGGGCGCCCTCCGCGGCGAGACGGCGTGCCGCGGCGAGACCGATGCCGCTGGCGCCTCCGGTGACGACGGCGCTGCGGCCGACCAGGCGGCGGGCGTTGACCTCCATGAGTTCTCCTTCGGTGGTGGGGGCGGGGCGGGGGAGCCGGACGGGCCGGTCGTCACGGTGTGGTGGCGAGGAAGACGTTCTTGGTCTCGGTGAATGCCTGCGGAGCGTCCGGGCCGAGCTCCCGGCCGAAGCCGGACTGCTTGAACCCGCCGAAGGGGGTCCAGTAGCGCACCGAGGCGTGCGAGTTGACCGACAGGTTGCCGGCCTCGACGGCCCGGGAGACCCGCAGCGCCCGGCCGACGTCGCGCGTCCAGATCGACCCGGACAGCCCGTACTCCGTGTCGTTGGCGATCCGGACCGCGTCCGCCTCGTCCTCGAAGGGCACCACGGCGATCACCGGGCCGAAGATCTCCTCCCGGAACACCCGGGAGTCGGGCGCGGGAGTGAGCACGGTCGGCGGGAACCACCAGCCGGGACCGTCCGGGGCGGTCCCCCGGAAGGCGACGGGCGCGTCGTCGTCGAGGTACGCGGCCACCGCGTCCCGGTGGGCGGCGGAGACCAGCGGCCCCATCTGCGTGTCCTCGGCCCACGGGTTCCCGCAGGTGAAGCCCCGCACGGCCGGTTCGAGCAGCTCCAGGAAGCGCTCCAGCACGGAGCGCTGGACGAGCACGCGCGAGCGCGCGCAGCAGTCCTGGCCCGCGTTGTCGAGCGCCCCGGCGGGGGCGCTCGCGGCGGCCTGCTCGAGGTCGGCGTCGGCGAACACGATGTTGGAGTTCTTCCCGCCCAGCTCCAGGGTCAGGCGCTTGACCTGGTCCGCGCACCCGGCCATGATCCTCCGGCCGACCTCCGTGGAGCCGGTGAAGACGACCTTCCGGACGGCGGGGTGGGTCACGAACCGCTCCCCCACCACCGAGCCCTTGCCGGGCAGCACGGTGAGCACCCCCTCCGGGAGCCCGGCCTCGAGCGCGAGCTCCCCGAGCCGCACGGCGGTCAGCGGGGTGAGCTCCGCCGGCTTGAGCACCACCGTGTTGCCGGCGGCCAGCGCCGGGGCGAAGCCCCACCCGGCGATGGGCATGGGGAAGTTCCAGGGCACGATCACGCCCACGACCCCCAGCGGTTCGTGGAAGGTGAGGTTGACCCCGCCGGGCACCGGGATCTGGCGGCCCGAGAGCCGCTCCGGGGCGCCGGCGTAGTAGGCCAGCACGTCCCGGACGTTGCCGGCCTCCCACCGGGCGTTGCCGATGGTGTGCCCGGCGTTGCGCACCTCCAGGGCCGCCAGGTGCTCGAGGTCGGCGTCGACCGCGTCGGCGAAGCGGCGCAGCAGCCGTGCGCGATCGCCCGGGTCCACGGCCCGCCAGGCCCGGAAGGCCCGGTGCGCCCGGTCGATGGCCGCGTCCGTCTCCTCGAGGGAGGTCAGCGCGACGGTGCCGATGACCTCCTCGGTGGTGGGGTCGATGATCTGCGTGCTGGTCATGGGGTGCAGGTGTCCTCTCGGTGCAGGGCCCCGGCGGGGCCGCCGGAGGGGGTGCGCCCGCGGGCGTGGTGGTGGGCCACCACGACGAAGCCCTCGAACAGGCGGGGGTCCTTCCGGTTCTCCTCCGGGTGGAACTGGACGCCGAGGGCCCAGCCCCCGGTGGTGGTCTCCACGGCCTCGATCGTCCCGTCCTCGGCGCGGGCGGTGACGACCAGCCCCTCCGCGACCTCGTCCAGGGCCTGGTGGTGGTAGCAGGGGGACTCCGCCCTCGCGCCCAGCAGCTCCCGGCAGCGGCTGCCGGGCTCGGTGCGGAAGGCGACCCGCCCGTAGCGGCCGGGCTCGGGCTGGTACTGGGCCGCGTTCTCGTTGACGTCCGGCAGGTGCTGGATCAGCGTGCCGCCCAGGGCGACGTTGAGGATCTGGGCGCCGCGGCAGATGGCGAACAGCGGCAGCCCGCGCTCGAGCGCGGCCCGGGTCAGGGCGAGGTCGTGCTCGTCCCGGGAGGGCTGCGAGGAGGTCAGCTCGTGCCGCTCGGCGCCGTAGAACTGCGGGTCCACGTCGACGCCGCCGATCACGATCAGCCCGTCCACGAGCTCCAGCACCCCCGGGTCCGTGCCGACCGGGGGCAGCAGCAGGGGTGTTCCTCCGGCGTCGGCGACGGCCTCCACGTAGGCGCCCGGGACGATCGCGGCCACCGAGTTCCAGACCCCCCACGACCCCTCCTGGTAGTAGGTGGTCATGGCGATCCGGGGACGGTACCCCGCGCGGAAGGGCTCAGAGGCGCTCGAAGCCACGGCGCAGCTCCCAGTCGGTGACGGCGGACTCGAAGGCGTCCAGCTCCACGTCCGCGTAGTGCACGTAGTGCTCGACGACGTCCTCGCCGAACAGCTCGCGCGCGAGCTCCGAGCCGGCCAGCAGGTCCCGGGCCTCGCGCATGGTGGAGGGCACCACCGGGGCGTCGGACTCGTAGGCGTTGCCCTCGGTCATCGGCTCCAGCTCGAGCTCCTGCTCGATGCCGTGCAGCCCGGAGGCCAGCATCGCGGCCAGCGCCAGGTAGGGGTTGACGTCCCCGCCGGGCACCCGGTTCTCCATCCGGGCGCTCGCGCCGCTGCCGACGAGGCGCACGGCGCAGGAGCGGTTGTCGACACCCCAGGCCACGGCGGTGGGGGCGAAGCTGCCCTTGGCGAAGCGCTTGTAGGAGTTGATGTTGGGCGCGTAGAACAGCGCGAACTCCCGCATGGTGCGAAGCACCCCGGCGATGAACCGGTCGTAGGTGGCGCTGCGCGCACCGCGCTCCTCGTCCCAGAAGACGAGTTCTCCGTCGGTGCCGCGCAGGGACATGTGGATGTGGCAGGAGCTGCCCTCGCGCTCGTTGGGCTTGGCCATGAAGGTGATGGACTTCCCCTGCTGGTGGGCGATCTGCTTCGAGGCGAGCTTGTAGACCACGTGGTTGTCCGCGGTGACCATCCCGTCGTCGTAGCGGAAGGCGATCTCGTGCTGGCCGAGGTTGCACTCGCCCTTGGCCGACTCCACCGTCATGCCGGCCGCGTACATCGCGTTGCGGATCTCCCGGAGCAGGGGCTCGACGCGCTGGGAGCCGAGCACGGAGTAGTCCACGTTGTACTGGTTGGCCGGCGTCAGCCGCTGGTAGTTGGACGCCCACGCGTCCTCGTAGGTGGTGTCGTAGACGCAGAACTCCAGCTCGGTGCCGGTGACCATCCGGAAGCCCATGTCCCGGGCCCGGTCGAGCTGGCGGCGCAGCATGGCCCGCGGCGACATGGGGATCGGCCGGCCGTCGTGTCCGGTGAGGTCGCACTGGATCATGACCTGGCCCGGGTTGTGGGGCATCAGCCGGATGGTGTCCAGGTCCATGTCGAACTCCATGTCCCCGTAGCCGGAGGACCAGCTGCTGATCGAGTAGCCGCCCACGGTGTTCATCTCCGTGTCCACCGCGAGCAGGTAGTTGCAGCCCTCGGCGCCCTCGCCCAGCACGGAGTCCAGGAAGAACTGCGCGTGGTTGAGCTTGCCCTGCAGCCGGCCCTGCATGTCGGTGAAGGCGAGCACCACGGTGTCCACCAGCCCGTCGGCGACGTGCCGGCGCAGCTGCTCGACGGTGAGCATCCTGGCGTTGCGGGGGTGCTGGGGCGTCTCGGTCATGGGTCCGGTCCTTCGTCGCTGGGGTGGTGGGAGGGTGCGTCCGGGTGGTCAGTGCAGGTCGGCCTCGGCGGTGCGGATCTGCGCGAACTCCTCCTCGGGGGCGTGGCCCACGAGGCGGTGCCGGCTGTAGAACCAGTAGTAGGCGAGGAAGACCACGAACACGAGGGCGGTGATGGAGGCCGCGACCACGTCGACCAGGAAGGTGGCGACCACCGCGACGAGGGCCAGCACCAGGGCGATGCCGGTGGTGACCGTGCCGCCCGGGGTGCGGTAGCCGCGCGGGAGGTCGGGCTCGCGCAGCCGCAGCACGATGTGGGAGAGGTTGAGCAGCACGTAGGAGACGGTGGCGCCGAACACCGCGATGTTGATGAGCAGCCCGCCGTCGCCGGTCGCGGCCGCGAGCACGAAGCCGATGGTGCCCGGCACGATGAGCGCCACCCAGGGGGTTCTGCGCTTGCCCGTCAGCGACAGCCAGCGGGGCAGGTAGCCGGCCCGGGAGAGGGCGAACAGCTGCCGGGAGTAGGCGAACATGATGGAGAAGAAGCTCGCCACCAGCCCGGCGAGGCCGGCGTAGTTGACGATGCTCGCCATCACGCTGTCCGCCCCGGCGACCGTGCGGATCGCCTCCGGCAGCGGGTTGTCCGAGGTGCTCATCGCCTCCGAGCCCGCGGCCCCGGGCACCAGGACGAGCATCAGCGCCCCCGAGACCAGCAGGAAGGCCATGGCCACGATGATCCCGCGCGGCATGTCCCGGCGGGGGTCGGCGGTCTCCTCGGCGGCCAGCGGCACGCCCTCGATCGCCAGGAAGAACCAGATGCCGTAGACGAGCGCCGCCATCGCCCCGGCCCAGCCCATGGGCAGGAACGCGCTCGCCCCCACGGCGTCGTTCGGGACGATGTCGAAGAGGTTCGCGGTGTCGAAGTGCGGCACGAGCGCGACGACGGTCACCCCCAGCGCGAGGACCGCGATCACCGTGATGCCGAACATCAGCTTGAGCGCCTCGCCGACCCCGTACATGTGGATGCCCATGAACACGAGGTAGGTGACCAGGTAGACGGGCCAGGAGTTGGTGATCCCGAACAGGCCGAGGGCCTCGATGTAGCCACCGATGAAGGTCGCGATCGCCGCCGGGGCCACGGCGTACTCGATGAGCACGGCCATCCCGGTGGCGAACCCGCCCAGCGGGCCGAGGGCGCGGCGGGCGAAACCGTAGCCGGCGCCCGCCGTGGGCAGCGTGGAGGAGAGCTCGGCGAGGCCGAACACCATGCAGGTGTACATCAGGCCCATGAGCACGAAGGCGATCAGCAACCCGCCCCACCCGCCTTGGGACAGACCGATGTTCCAGCCGGAGAAGTCCCCGGAGATGACGTAGGCGATGCCCAGGCCCGCCAGCAGGACCCAGCCCGCCGCCCCGGACCGGAGCTGGCGGTGCTGGAAGTACTCGTCGGTGCGCGTCGGCTGTGCTGGGGAGTCGGGCATGGGACGATCCCTCCGGATTCCGCAAAGGTCTGAAAACAGACATATGGCGTCAGTGCTGACAGTCTGTGGCGTCGCCCGGGGGCCGTCAAGACCCGGCGCGCCACCAGCGCCCGCCGCCAGGGGCCACCGGCCGGCCTGCGGGACCGTGGCACGATGGGCGCAGGACCGAGCGCGAGGAGGTGCACGACCGTGAGCGACCCCGTCCAGCACCCGCTGATCCGGCCCGTCCGGCAGGGCAACGCCTTCGAGGAGGCCGTCGAGCGGATCCTGGACTCGATCCGGCTCGGCCTGTTCCGCCGGGGCGAGCGGCTGCCGCCGGAGCGGGAGACGGCCGCCCTGCTGGGCATCTCGCGCGCCACGCTGCGGGAGGCCCTGCGCGAGCTCCAGAGGGCGGGCGTGCTGGAGGTGGTGCGCGGCCGGTACGGGGGGACCTTCGTCACCGGGCGGACCGCCCTGCCGGACGAGGACCTCCCCCGCGTGGACCCCGCCGAGGTCGAGGACGTGATCGTCTTCCGCGCCGTGGTGGAGCCCGCCGCGGCCGAGCTCGCCGCCCGGGCCGCGCTGAGCGCTGCCGCGCGCAACCACCTGCGGACCTGCCTCCGCCAGGTCGAGGAGAGCCCCCCGGAGGACTACCGCCCCGCCGACGCGCGGTTCCACATCGCCGTGGCCGAGCTCGGCGGCTGCCCCAGCCTGGTCCGGGCGGTTGCAGAGGTCCGCTCGCGGGCGAGCGACCTGCTGGACCGCATCCCGGTGCTGCCGGTCAACCTGGAGCACTCCGACCGCCAGCACCGCGAGATCGCGGACGCAATCCTCACCGGCGACGCGCCTGCCGCCCGCGCCGCGGCCCTCGCCCACCTGGAGGGCACCGCGGCGCTGCTGCGGGGCTTCCTCGGCCACGGGGCCGGGGAACGGACCGCGGGCCGGGGCGGTGCCGCGGACCGGGGCGGTGCCGCGGTCGGGCAGCGGCCCGAGGACGCCGGCGGCGGTCCGCCCGAGATCCGGGGCGACGGCGGGGCCTGAGCCGCCTCAGTCGCCGGCGCCGGACTCCCCGCCGCCCGGCTCCGCGTCCTCGGCCCGGCGCCGGCGGTAGGCCGTCATGTTGGTGCGGTTGGCGCAGCGCTGGCTGCAGAAGCGCTTGGAGCGGTTGCGGGAGAGGTCCAGGAGCACCCCCTCGCAGTCCTCGGCCTCGCACACCCGCAGCCGGTCGGTCTCGTCCGCGCGGATCACGTCCACCAGAGCGAAGGCCGACTCCAGGCGCAGCCGGGTGGCCAGGGGCGCATGGGACGGGGAGGCGTGCAGGTGCCAGTCCTTGCCGTCGTGCCGCGCGAGCTGCGGGGCGACGGCGTCGGTGTCCAGGACGGCGTTGACCGCCGCCACCATGGCGTCCCGCTCCAGGGCCCAGATGCGCCGCAGGTCGTGACGCACCCCCAGCACGTCGGACAGCTCCTGCTCGTCACGGTCGAAGCGCCCGGACCAGCCGTGCTCCTCGAGGAGGACCCGCAGCTGCTCGGTGCCCACCAGCTCCTCCTCCCCGGAGCGGGAGGCGCCGGGAGCAGTGTTGAGCAACGCCACGTCGAACTCGAGGACATCCTCGGTGTCATAGGCAAAATGCACTTGACTACTTATCCTTTCCGGGGCTAGCGTAAGTGGCGTATTGCTATTAGACCATTACGCGGCATCGGTCGCGAGAAGGAGCCCTCCATGGCCGGCGGAGTCTACATCCTGGTGCTGCTCGTCCTCCTCGCCACCGTGGGGCGACTGTCCGTGCCGCGGCGGGAGCGCACGCCGCTGCGCACCTGGACGCTGCGGGACGGGTACTACAACATCCGGCGCGGGCTGGCCGTGCTCGGCGCGCACGGACCGTCCTATCCGGCACTGCACGAGGCCGCCCGGCCGGTGGCGCAGCGGCGGAGCTGATCCCGCGGACCGCGCGGCCGACGACGAGCGTGGGGGGCACGGAACCACGCCGGCACTCCGCAGGGTCGCTCAGCCGTCGAAGTGGGTGCTGGTCGGCCCCTGGGACACGGTGGCGACCAGGTCGGCCGCCAGGTCGCGCAGCTTCACGTTGCGGTGGCTGGAGGCGGCCCGGAGGATCTGCACGGCCCGGTCCTGGCTGCAGCGGTTCTGGGCCATGACGATGCCCACGGCCAGGTCGATGGTGGTGCGGGACTCCATCGCCGCCCGCAGGTCGGTCTCGGTGTCGCGGTGGCGGGCCAGGCGCACGGCCAGGGCCAGCGACGCCGACACGGAGGCCACCTGGCGGGTGACCACCTCGATGGTGGCCGCGTCGAAGGTCCCGGGGCGCTCGGCGTAGACGTTCAGGCCGGCGGCCGCCTCGCCCCCGAGCTCCAGCGGCACGCCCAAAGCGGCACCGATCCCGGCCGCGGCCGCGGCCTGCCCGTAGGCCGGCCAGCGGGGATCGGCGCCGGTGTCGGGCACGTGTACCACCCGGTGCTCGCGGGCGGCGGACAGGCAGGGGCCGTCGCCGTAGTGGTACTGGATCTCATCGAGGGCCTCGGCCCGCGGACTCGAGGAGGCCACCGTGGCCGAGCGCCGCGGCCGCAGCAGCGTCACCGCGCACCACACCTCGTCCCCGTCGGTGGAGAGGGCCTGGGCCATGGTGGCGGTGAACTCGTCGAGGAACGCGGTGATGTCCTCGGACTCCAGCAGCAGCTCCTGCAACTGGGCCACCGGGACCCCGCTCGGGTCGCGCTCGGTCATGGGGTCCCCTTGTCGTCGGTCAGGTGCCGGATCGGCGGTCGCCCCGGAGGTCCGGGACGTCCTGGATCCATCGTGCCAGGAATCCGGGCCGGTGCGGACGGCCGGCCGGCCGGTGCGCACGCGGCGGAGCGCACCGGCCGGCCGGGACCCTGCGCGGCGGCTCAGACGAAGAGGGCTGTGACCTTCAGGGCGGTCTGGGTGATCCCGTAGAGCAGCGGGACCCCGACGAGGACCCAGCCGAGTGCCAGTCGTGCACGGCTCATGTCATGCCTCCTTCGCGAGGGCCTTGGTGTCGGACGGGGCGGTGTCGGGCTCGTGGTAGCGGGCGTCCACGGGCTTGACGAGGAGGTTGGCGACGAAGCCCACGACCAGCAGGCCGACCATGGTCAGCAGCGCGGGCTGGTAGGCCTGCGCGGTGAGCTCCCCGGGGGTGCCCTGGGCGTCGAGGAACGCGTTGACGATGAGGGGCCCGGCGATGCCGGCGGCGGACCAGGCGGTGAGCAGCCGGCCGTGGATGGCCCCCACCTGGAACGTCCCGAAGAGGTCCCGCAGATAGGCGGGCACCGTGGCGAAGCCGCCGCCGTAGAACGAGATGATGACGAAGGCCAGGAGCACGAACAGGAGCGTGGAGCTCGACCCGAACAGGGCCAGCACGGTGTAGAGGACGGCCCCCACGCCCAGGTAGATCATGTAGATGCGCTTGCGTCCCACGACGTCCGAGGTGGTCGACCACACGAAGCGCCCGCCCATGTTGCCGATGGACAGCAGCCCGACGAAGCCGCCGGCCACCCCGGCGGTCACGAGGGACGCCCCGTCGGCCTGGCGGAAGAAGTCCTGGATCATGGGTGCGGCCTGCTCCAGGATGCCGATGCCGGCCGTGACGTTGCAGAACAGCACGATCCACACGAGCCAGAACTGCCGGGTCCGGATCGCGTTGTTCGCGGAGACGTGGTTCGTGGTGACGAGCGCCTTCTTCGTGACCGTCGACGGGTCGAAGCCCTCGGGCTTCCAGCCGTCGGCGGGGACCTTGATGGTGAACGCCCCGAAGAGCATGTAGGCGAGGTAGACGACGGCGAGGGTCAGGAAGAGCTTGCCCACGGCGTCCCCGCTGGCCACCCACCCCTGGCCGCCGGACTCCGGGTCGTAGATGTTGAGCAGCGCCGCGGAGAGCGGGCTGGCGATCAGCGCGCCACCGCCGAAGCCCATGATCGCCATGCCCGTGGCGAGTCCCGGGCGGTCGGGGAACCACTTGATCAGCGTGGAGACGGGCGAGATGTAGCCGATGCCCAGGCCGATCCCCCCGATCACGCCGTAGCCGAGATAGACCAGCCACAGCTGCTCGGTGAAGATCCCGGCCGCGCCCACCAGGAACCCGCCGGACCACAGCAGGGCGGCAGTGAACATCGCCTTGCGGGGCCCGTTGGTGTCCACCCATGTGCCGAAGACGGCCGCGGACAGACCCAGCATCACGATCGCGATGGAGAAGATGATGCCGATCTCCGTCAGGCTCGCGTCGAAGTGCTCCACCAGCGCGGTCTTGTACACGCTCGTGGCGTAGGCCTGGCCGATGCACAGATGCACCGCCAGGGCCGCCGGGGGAATGAGCCAGCGGTTGAAGCCGGGGGGTGCCACCGTGTGCTCTCGATCCAGCCAGCCCATGCCTCGACTCCTTCTCTGCTGCGGACATGCCGTGACGGGACGGGCCCGGGACAGCCTGGGGGCACGGGACCGGGCGCACCCACTCCGGCGCACGAGGGTGAATCATGTCACATCACGGACACGAACGGAAAGCACCCTGTCGACCAGCGGCGTGGCGCGTCCTGCCTCACCGCCCCCGCACGGCCCGCCACACGCGTCGCCAGAAGGCGGCGAAGCCCCGCTCCGCGACCGTCCGCTCCAGCTGCTCGATCCGGTCCGACTGCGCGCGGACGAGTTCGAGGAGCTCGCGGGCGAGGGCCTCGGAGCCGTCCAGGCGCGCGTGCAGCCCCTGCGCCTGCGTGCGGACCTCCTGGCTCAGGTAGAGCGGCAGGCCGATGCCGTTCTCGGCGGTCCACTGCCTGAGGTGGCGCTCGCGCACGAGCAGCTCGTCCCGGCGGCGCAGCTCCGCACCCGGCGCGCCGCCCCGCCGGGCCCGCACGGGGCGCGGCGGGCCCTCGACGAGACCCACGGTGAAGGTCTCCAGGAAGCGCAGGCGGAACTCCCAGTCCGCGGCGGCGGACAGGGTCTCGTCGTAGTCACCGAGCACCCCGTGCACCGCGCGCCGGTACACGAACGCCCCGGACGCCGCGCGGTCGCCGCCGAGCGCGCCGGTGAGACTGGGGGCGGCGGGCGCCGGCGACCCGGCGTCCGGGCCGCGCCGGAGGACCACCACGCCGTCGTCCGTGGCCAGCGGGTCCTCCAGCCGGGCCACGGCCCGCTGCAGGGCCGTGGGGGACCACCCGTCGTGGTCGTCCCGGAGCACCACCAGCTCCGAGTCGCCCGCGCGCAGCCCGCGATTGGCCGCGGCCCCCGGGGCCAGGCCACGACGGTGGTGCAGAACCGCCGCCCGCCCCGCGAGCTCCGCCCGCCGCACGGCGAGGAGCTCGTCGACCTCGGCCGGATCCTCTCCGTCGTCCACCACGACCAGCCGCCAGTCGGTGAAGGTCTGCTCCAGGACGCCGTCGAGGGCGCGGGCCAGCTCCGAGGACCGCCCGCGGGTCCGGAGCAGGACGGCGACCGTGGGACGTGCGGGCGGCACCGCGGGGACGACGTACCGGCGCCGGAGGGAGCGCACCACCGGGGCACCGACCCCGCGCGGCGCGACGACCCTGGCGGGCGGCGGCTGGGGCCGCCCGCCACGGAGCGCCTCGGCCACCCCGTCCCACCAGCGCTCGCCCGCGGCGCGCAGGGCCGGCACCGCGTCGGCCAGCGCCGAGCGGACCGCCGCCCGGTGCTCGACGGCCTCCGAGGCCCACTGCTGGACGGCGGCATGGGTGTCCCACGCCGCGTCACCGGGGGTGAGCAGCGCGGCCAGCGGCACCACGTGCCCGGCCAGCCCCCAGCGGTGCAGCACCGCATCCATGCGCTCAGCGGCATATGCGTCCGAGCCGATGGGAAGGACGTCGGCGCCGCCGGCGAGCCCGAGGGCGACCGCGCGGGGGCAGGTGGTCACGACGTGCTCGGCGGCGCCCACCAGCGCGTCCGCGCTTCCCGGCGCCGGCGAGTGCCGCCGGACGTCCTGCGGCAGGTGCGCGGCGACGGCCGCGGCGAAGTCCGCGTCCTCCGCACGGCACGGCAGGACGGCGACCGCGCCGGGCGCCCGGTGCACCAGGGCGTCCAGCAGGGCGGCGAGCACCGGCGCGGCCTCCTCCGGGCCGATCGGCCCCGCGGGGCGTTCGAGCACCGCGACGACCGAGGGCGAAGCCTCCCCAGGCGCGCGGTCGGACGCCTGCTCCGGCATCTGCTCCGGCGCGCGATCCGATCCCTGGTCCGGCCTCTGCTCCGGCGCCCGCTCCGATGCTGGGTCCGACACGTGCTCCGGCGCGCGCTCCGGTGCTGGGTCCGGCAGGCGCTCCGGCGCGTGATCCGATTCCTGGTCCGACCTCTGTCCCGGGGCGGGAACGGAGGCGGCGCCCGGTGCGGCGGGTTCCGGGAGGAGGAAGAGGGTGTCGTCCCAGCCGAGGTGCAGACCGGGGTGCTCGGCGCAGAGCCGGGAGGCCAGGGCCGAGGAGTGCTCGTCCCGCAGTCCCACGAGCGAGGCCGCGGCCAGCAGCTCGCGCAGGACCTCCGCCGGAGCGTCCCGGACGTCCAGGGCCAGGCCGCTGACCACGACCGGCCGGCCGTGCCGCACCGCGGCGCGCGCCGCCTCGAGCCAGCCGGCCAGCAGCTCCCGGTCGGCTGGGTGCTCGGTCCCGACCAGCAGGAGCCCCTCCGCGGCCGGCGGCGCCTCCTCCGCGGCACCCGGAGCCGCGGGACCCTCCGCCCCGGCCTCCGCCCCCGTGGACGGCCGCGGGGCACCCGGCCGCGCGAGCACCGCCTCGACCCCGCGCGCCGCGAGCTGCTGGAGCAGGCGGTCCGGCCCGGACTCCTGGCCGAGGTGCGGCCCCCGGCCGCTGGTGCTGCTCAGGACGTCGATGCGCATGACGGGACAGGCCTTTCCTCCGGCGGCTCGTGCGCCACCATTCTCCCAGGCGACCCTCTCCAGGGCGGCCACGACAGGGTCCGGACGCGGACTGTCCCTCGTACGGTGTACGAAGTTGCAGGTCCGTACGGATCTGCCTTGTCCGTGTGCGAGCGGGTCCGCCATCGTGGAGGAACCACAGAGCACCGTCTCCGCCGGCAGCGGCCACGTCGAGGACCGTCGCCCGGGACGCTCTGCACCGACCCCCTGTACATGCCTGATCCGGCATATGAAGGGGAGGTCGGGGCAGGACGATCCGGGCCGTCGACCGCCCGTCGCCGCCCCGGGCCGGACCGGCCCCGGAGACCCCGCGCACCTCGTCGCGGGAGAAGTCGAGGAGTTCCCACCATGTTGACCGCCGCCGTCGTCAGCCCCCAGCCCATGACCCGCATCGCGATGCAGCGGGAGTCCCTGGAGCACCCCGAGCACGGGGTGCGGATCGGCACCGTGGCGGGCACGGTTCCGGAGTTCCTGGCCCAGAACGCCGCGGAGGCCGCCGTGGTGCTGCTGAGCCTCAACACCCAGGACGGCCGCAGCCTGGTGCAGAACATCACCGACCTCGTCGTGCACGAGCACACCGTGGTGGTCCTCACGCCCCCGGACGAGCTCGTCCGCGTCCGCTCGGCCTTCACGTGCGGGGCCTCGGGCGCCGTGGGCAAGTGCGAGCCGATCAAGGCGGTCTTCCGGACCATGCGGCTGGCCAAGCAGCTGGGCCACTTCGTGAGCGACGGTCTCCAGGCCTCCCTCGCGGAGCTGCCCAGCCGGGCCCCGGCCAAGCTCTCCGCCCGGGAGCGGGAGGTGCTCGCGCTCTACGTGGACGGCCTCCAGGAGCAGGAGGTGGCCACCCGGCTCCGGATCGCGGAGTCCACGGTCGAGGAGCACCTCAAGCGGATCCGGCGCAAGTACGCCCTCGTGGAGCGCCCGGCGCGCACCAAGCTCGAGCTGTACAAGCGGGCCATCGAGGACGGCATCATCCCGCCCGTCCTGCCGCTCGCCTGAGTTCCGGCACACCGGGACGGGCACCGCCGCGGGCGGGCCGGAGCCGGGCGGACACCGCCGCGGGCGGGCCGGAGCCGGGCGGGGCGACCGTGACCGGCCTGTTGCGCACCGTCCGTTGTGGCTCCGGGAAACCCGTTCCTAGACTGGGGTCAGCACCATCGTGCGCGGGTCCGCGTCCTGCACCGGACCCGCCTTCCCGGCCCGGCCCACGCGCACGACCAGGGCGGCCCGGCCCGGCGTCGTCGGCGGTGGCGTGCGCGCCGCCGATCGCAGAGGTTCGTCCGGGGGCGAGCGCCTCCGCACACAGGAAGCCAGTCCGATGGGGATCGTGGACCGTGGGGAACATGACGACGAGGTCGCGCGGGCGCTCGAGGCGCTGCGGAGCCGACTGACCGGGACACTGGTCGAACCCGACGACCCGCTCTACGACGAGGCACGGCGGGTCTGGAACGGGATGATCAACGTGCGGCCGCGCGCCGTCGCCCGGGTGGGCTCCGTGGCGGACATCGACCCGGTGCTGGCCACGGCCCAGCACACGGGCCTGCCGCTGGCCGTGCGCGGCGGAGGGCACAACGTGGCCGGGCACGGCACCGTGGAGGGCGGGCTGGTCCTGGACCTGAGCGCACTGCGCCGGGTGGACGTGGATCCCGCGACCCGGCACGTGACCGTGGAGCCCGGCGCCACCCTCGCCGACGTCGACCGCGCCACCGTCCCGCACGGGCTGGCCGTGCCCGTCGGCGTGGTGAGCGCCACCGGCGTCGCCGGCCTGACGGTGGGCGGCGGCGTGGGCTGGCTGACCCGCAGCAACGGCCTCACCCTCGACAACCTCATCGGCGCCGAGGTGATCACCGGGACCCGGGAGCACCTGCACGTGAACGCCGAGCACAACCCGGACCTGTTCTGGGGGATCCGCGGCGGGGGCGGGAACTTCGGTGTGGTGACCTCCTTCACCTTCCTCGCCCGGCGGCTGCCGCCGTCCGTGCTCGGCGGGAACCTGGTCTACCGACGAGCGCAGTGGCGGACCGCGCTGCAGGCCTACGCCCGCTGGACCGCGGACCTGCCGGACGAGATGAACAGCATCGTCTCGGTCCTGCGCCTGCCGCCCAGCTTCGGCATGGGCGAGGAGCCGCTGCTGATCGTCGGGTTCGCCTGGATGTCGCCCGACCACGAGGACGGCCTGCGCCTGGTCGAGCGCCTGCGCGCGGACGCGCCGCCCGACGAGGAGGAGGTCGGCCCGGTGCAGTGGCTCGAGTGGCAGTCGGCCATGGACGAGCTCTTCCCCCAGGGCGCACGCGGCTACTGGAAGAACGCCTCCTTCTCCCGCCTGGACGACGAGGTGATCGACGCCCTGCTCGGCTTCGCCGGCGAGGTCACCTGGTTCGGCACCGGCATCGACATCCACCACATGGGGGGGCTTCTTCGGCCGGGTGCCCGCCGGGGCGACCGCCTTCCCCAACCGGTCGTCGCGGTACTGGCTCAACGTCTACGGCTACTGGCAGGACCCGGCCGAGGACGCCCGCCTGACCGCCTTCGCCCGGAAGGCCCACGCCGCCATGGCGCCGTTCGCCGAGCTCGGCCAGTACGTGAACTTCCTCGGCGCCGAGCAGGGCCCCGTCACCCCCGAGGCGGCCCGGCAGGCCTACGGGGAGCGGACGCACCAGCGGCTCGTGGAGCTGAAGAACCGCTACGACCCGGGCAACATCTTCCGGCTCAACCACAACATCGTGCCGAGCGCCGCCTGACGGGCCCGTGCGGGGACGCCACCGCGGATCGCGCGAGCGCACCCACAGCGCCGGACCGCAGCGCCGGACCGCAGCGCCGAGCGGACGCAAGCACGGAGACGCGGCTCAGGCGGCCCCGAGCAGCCGCAGCACGGCCGCGGCGGCCGCGCCCAGGACGACGACCAGCAGGAACGGCGCCCGCAGCATCAGGGCGACCCCCGCCACCAGCAGGGCCCCGAGCCGGGCGTCGAGCACCAGCGCCTGACCGGAGCCGAAGGCGTTCATCACCACGAGGGCGGCGAGCAGGCCCACCGTGACGGTGCCCGCCATCCGGCCCACCCGGGGGTCGTCCAGCACCCGGTCCGGCACGAGGTAGCCCACGAGCTTCAGCCCGTAGGCCAGCGCGCACGCCGCGAGGACCCAGAACCACATGCTCATGCCCCGGCCTCCGTCCGGCCGGGCGCGGCCCCTGCCGCGTCGGCCCCCCGGCGGCGGGAACGGCCGAGGAGCGCGGCGACCACCGCGGCCACCAGGATCGGCAGCCCCGGCGGCAGCACCGGGATGGTCAGCGCCGTGACGAGGGCGCACACCACCGCGACGGCCACGGGCTCCCGGGCGCTGAGCCGGGGCCACAGCAGTCCGAGGAACGCCGCCACGGCGGCGCCGTCCAGGCCCCAGCGCGCGGGATCGCCGAGGGCGTTGCCGAGCAGCGCGCCGACCACGGTGAACAGGTTCCAGAGCAGCCACACCCCGACCCCCGCGGTCCAGAACCCCCGTCTCTCCTCGAGGGGGTGGGTCTGGGAGGACGCTGCCGCGTTGGACTCGTCGATGGTCACGTGCGCGGCGAGCAGCCGGAGCCCGCCGCGGGGGCGGACCAGGGCGTTCATGCTCATGCCGTAGACGGCGTTGCGCACCCCGAGCAGGGTCGCGGCGCCCAGCGCCGAGGCCCCGGCCCCGCCGCCCGCGACCACCCCGATGAAGGCGAACTGGGACCCGCCCGTGAACATGAGCGCGGACAGGGCCACCGTCTGCCAGAAGCTCAGGCCCGCCGCCACGGACAGCGCGCCGAAGGAGATCCCGTACAGCCCGGTGGCCACGGACAGGGACAGCCCGATCCGCACCGCCGGCGAGCTCCGCCAGTCGACGGGGACGGCGTGGCTCACGGGGTGACCCCCGTGGCCTCCCGGGGCTCCGGCGCGCCCCGGCGTCCCTGCGCGGCGTCGAGGGCGTCCATCGCCTGGACGAGGGCCAGGTGGGTGAAGGTCTGGGGGAAGTTGCCGGTCATCCGCCGCCGGTCGGGCGACCACTCGGTGGACAGCAGGCCGAGGTCGTTGGCGCGGGAGAGGACCAGGTCCACGAGCTTGCGGGCGCTGTCGGTGCGCCCGGAGCGGGCGTACTGGGCGGCCAGCCACAGGGACGCGCCGAGGTGCGGGTTGTCCTGGCCCGAGAACCCGTCCACGCCGATCACCCCGGCGTAGGCGTCGGGGTCCTCGGGGTCCACGGGTCCCAGGACGTTGCGGTAGCGGTGGATCAGCCCGCACGGGTGCCGCAGCTCCTCCTCGATCCGCCGCACGGTCCCCAGCATCCGCTCGTCGTCGTGGGCCACGAAGCCCACCTGCGGCAGCTGGAGCAGGGAGGCGTCCACGGTCTTGGACCCGTAGTACTGCACGAAGGAGCCGACCTCGGGGTCGTAGCCGCTCGTCCAGATCTCCTCCGCCAGGGCGTCCCGCAGCTGCTCCCACACCGGCGCGTCCCCGGGCAGCCCGTGCAGGCGCACGGCGTCCACCCCGGACTGCAGGGCCGCCCACATGAGCACCCGGGAGTGCGTGTAGTACTGCCGCTCGCCGCGCATCTCCCACAGGCCCTGGTCCTTGACCTCGTAGTTCTCCACCACCGAGCGCAGCATCGCCTGCTGGAGCGGCCAGGAGAGGTGGTCCTCCGCCGCCCCGCGCCGGCGCAGCTTCTCGAACACGACCATGACGTGGCCCACGGCGTCGGTCTGGTGCTGGCCCGCCGCGCCGTTGCCCTCGCGGACCGGGCGGGAGCGCTCGTAGCCGGGCAGGTCCAGCTGGTGCTCGCGGCCGCGGCGCTCCCCGGCGACGCCGTAGATGTTCTGCAGGTCGTGGGGGTCCCCCGCCACGGCCCGCAGCAGCCAGTTGCGCAGCTGCACGGCCTCCCGGTCGTGGTCGTGGTCGAGCATGACCTCCAGGGCCATCGCCGCGTCCCGCAGCCAGGAGAAGCGGTGGTCCCAGTTGCGCTCGCCGCCCACCACGTCCGGCAGCGAGGTGGTGGGCGCGGCCACCAGACCGCCCGTCTCCTGGTGCATCAGGGCCCGCACCACGAGCAGCGAGCGCCGGACCACGTCCGAGCGCCGGGCCACGGCGTGGCCGCGGACCGGGACGATGTGCACCGGCTCGTCCTGCTCGGCGGCCGGCGGGGTGTAGAGCCCGGACCAGTCCTGCCACAGCTCCACGGTGCGGGTGAGCTGCTCGTTGACGTCCACCGGCGCCGGCGGTGTGCGGTGGGACGGGAAGTGGGTCAGGACGAAGTCCCGGGCCTGGCCGGCGGAGACCGTGAAGGTCCCGCGGTGGCGGCGCTCGTCGTCGTCTGAGGACTCGGGCAGGGGCTCGCCGCGCAGCACGAGCGCGTCCGGCCCGGCCATGGCCACGAGCATGGGCGGGGCGGGGTCCCCGCCCTCGGGGTCCTCCTCCCCCTCGAAGCGGCTGACCCAGGGCACCACGGCGCCGTAGCCGAAGCGGACCCGCAGCTCCTGGTACATCTCGACCTCCCCGGTGAGGCCCTCCACGCGGCGGATCACGTCCGTGCGGGAGGTCAGCGGGAGGAAGTCGGTGACGCGCACGGAGCCGGAGTCCGTCACCCACACGGTCTGCAGCACGAAGGTGTTCTCCACGTAGAACCGCTCCGCGACCTGGGCCCCGCTCTCCTCCTCGTCGAGGACCTCGCCGCCGGCCTCGTCGGCGACCGTGCAGGAGGGGGCGAGCAGCCAGCGCCCGTGGTCGGCCTCGCCCAGCAGGGCGCCGAAGACCGAGGGGGAGTCGAAGCGCGGGGCGCACAGCCAGTCGACCGAGCCGGTGCGGGAGACGAGCGGACCCGTGCGCATGTTCGAGAGCAGGGCGTAGTCCTCGATCAGTGAAGCCATGCCTCAAGATTGGCACATCGCCGCGGCGCTCCCGGCCCACCCCTTGAAACATACCCCCGCGGGGTATACAGTGGCGGCAGGACGACCGAGGAGGACCCATGACCCAGACCCTGCCGCCGCACGGGTACACCCAGGACAAGGACGCGTACCTCAAGCGACTGCGGCGCATCGAGGGCCAGGTCCGCGGCATCCACCGGATGGTCGAGGAGGACAAGTACTGCATCGACGTCCTCACCCAGATCTCCGCGATCCAGTCGGCGCTCAAGGCCGTGAGCCTCGGCCTGCTGGACGAGCACCTCAGCCACTGCGTCGTGGGCGCCGTCGAGGCCGCCCAGGAGTCCGGGGACGTCGCCAGCGTGGACGACAAGCTCCAGGAGGCGTCCGCGGCCATCGCGCGCCTGCTCAAGAGCTGATCCGCCCCGCACCCCGACCCGCACTCACCGAAGAAACCCCAGAGGAGACCACCGTGCAGACCACCGTCAACGTGTCCGGAATGACCTGCGGGCACTGCGTCATGTCCGTCACCGAGGAGCTGACCGAGCTGGACGGCGTCGAGTCCGTCGACGTCGACCTGGTCGCCGGCGGCGTGTCCCCCGTCGTCGTCACCGCCTCCCGCGAGCTGACCCCCGAGGAGATCGCCGCGGCCGTCGAGGAAGCGGGGTACTCGGTTGCCTGAGACCCGCACGCGCGCGGCGGTGCCCGGCCGGGTGGCCGGGCCCCTGCGCACCCTCGAGCTGGAGATCACCGGCATGACGTGCTCCTCGTGCGTGAGCCGGGTCGAGAAGAAGCTCGGCAAGCTCGACGGCGTGGACGCCTCCGTGAACCTCGCCCTGGAGACCGCCACGGTCCACGTCCCGGAGGGCGTGAGCGACGAGCAGATCCTCGGCACGGTCGAGAACGCCGGCTACGGGGCCGTCATCAGGACGGCGCCCCGCCGTGGGCCCGACGACGACGGGAGCGGCGGAGGGTCCGTCTCGGCGATGGAGCGGGTGTCCGGCCGGGAGGCCTCCTCGCTGCGCTCCCCCGAGTCCCTGCGCCGGCGCCTGGTCGTGGCCGGCGCCCTCTCCCTGCCGGTGGTCGTGATCTCGATGCTGCCCGGCTTCCAGTTCCCGCACTGGGGCTGGGTGGCCGCGCTGCTGAGCCTGCCGGTCGTGACCTGGGCCGCCTGGCCGTTCCACCGCTCGGCCGCCGTCAACGCCCGGCACCTCACCTCCACCATGGACACCCTCGTCTCCCTGGGCGTGTCCGCCGCGTACCTGTTCTCGCTGTGGAACCTGCTGCGCGACCCGGCCATGACGGCCGGGGCGATGCTCGGCCACACCATGGACATGAGCGGGCACCAGCTGTACTTCGAGACCGGCGCCCTCGTGACCGCCTTCCTGCTGCTGGGCCGCTACCTGGAGGCCCGGGCGAAGGCCCGCTCCGGGGAGGCGCTGCGCGCGCTGCTCGAGCTGGGCGCCAAGGACGCCGTCGTCCTGCGGGACGGGGTCGAGACGAGCGTGCCGGCCGAGCAGCTGCAGCCCGGGGACCGGATCGTGGTGCGCCCCGGGGAGAAGATCGCCACCGACGGCGTGGTCGTCGAGGGCCGCTCGGCCGTGGACACCTCCCTGCTCACCGGCGAGTCCCTGCCGGTCGAGGTGGGCGCCGGCGACGCCGTGACCGGGGCGACGATCAACACGAACGGCCGGCTGCTGGTCGAGGCGACCCGCGTGGGCGCCGACACGACCCTGGCCCAGATGGGCCGCGCGGTCGCCCGGGCGCAGACGAGCAAGGCGCCCGTGGCGCGGCTCGCCGACCGGATCTCCGGGGTCTTCGTCCCGGTCGTGCTCGTG
The DNA here is from genome assembly GCF_001580365.1 of Kocuria turfanensis. Classification (NCBI taxonomy): domain Bacteria; kingdom Bacillati; phylum Actinomycetota; class Actinomycetes; order Micrococcales; family Micrococcaceae; genus Kocuria; species Kocuria turfanensis. The sequence continues at coordinate 1,928,356 of NZ_CP014480.1, forward strand.
CTCGCCCTGCTCACGCTGGTGGGCTGGCTGGTGCTCACCGGCGACGTCGACGCCGCGTTCGTGGCGGCGGTCTCCGTCCTCGTCATCGCCTGCCCGTGCGCCCTCGGCCTGGCCACGCCCACGGCCCTGCTCACCGGCACCGGCCGCGGCGCGCAGCTGGGGATCCTCATCAAGGGCGCCGAGGTGCTCGAGGACACCCGCACCGTGGACACCGTGGTGCTGGACAAGACCGGCACCGTGACCAGCGGCCGGCTCTCCGTGGCCGCGGTGACCCCCGTGGGCGCCTACTCCCGGGACCAGGTGCTGGACCTCGCCGCCTCGGTGGAGCAGCACTCCGAGCACCCGATCGCCCGGGCCGTGGCCGAGGCCACCCCGCACCGGTTCCCGCTCTCCGGCTTCGTCTCCGCCCCCGGGGGCGGCGTCCGCGCGCACGTGGCGGACGGGATGCACTCCCGCTCGGTGGTGGTCGGGCGCACCACCTGGCTCGCCGAGAACGGCGTGCGCCTCGACGCCGCCCAGCTGGACGCGCTGCGGCGCGCCCAGGAGGGCGGGTTCACCACGATCCTCGTGGCCGTCGACGGGGCCCTCGCCGGGTTCGTGGACCTGCGCGACACCGTGAAGGACGACGCCCGGGAGGCGATCGCGCGGCTCCAGGGCCTGGGGCTGCGTCCCCTGCTCCTGACCGGCGACAACGAGCCGGTGGCCCGCGCGGTCGCGGCCGAGGCCGGCATCCCCGCCGGGGACGTCGTGGCCGACGTCAGCCCGGAGGGCAAGGTCGCGGTGGTCCGCGACCTGCAGGACGACGGGCGCGTGGTCGCCATGGTGGGCGACGGCGTCAACGACGCCGCCGCGCTGGCCCAGGCCGACCTCGGGATCGCGATGGGCTCGGGCACGGACGCGGCCATCGAGGCCGCGGACATCACCATCGTGCGCAGCGACGTGGGATCGGTGCCCACGGCCATCGCGCTGTCCCGACGGACCCTGTCGATCATCAAGTCCAACCTGTTCTGGGCCTTCGCCTACAACACGGTGGCCATCCCGGTGGCGGCCGCCGGGCTGCTCAACCCGGTGATCGCGGGCGCCGCCATGGCCTTCAGCTCCGTGTTCGTGGTGCTGAACTCCCTGCGGCTGCGCGGCTTCGGCCGCTGACCCGGGCACCGGCCCGCACGCGCGGACGCCCCGGGAGGACCGTTGTCCTCCCGGGGCGTCGCCGTGTGCGGAGCGCGCCCGTCAGGCGTCGCTGCTGCCCGGGGTGGCCACGCTCTCCTCGTCCTCCTCGAGGACCGGCAGGTCGCTCTTCTGACCCTCCTGAGGAGCGTTCGAGTAGCTGTCCTCCGGGTCGGCGTCCGGCGTGTCCGCCATCCGCTGCTCGACCTTCTTCTCGAACTCCTCGTCGCCCTCGGTGGGCGGCTCCGGCTGCTGGCTCATGCTGATTCCCGTCCTTGCGTCTGGAGCGGGGGCGCGGGTCGGCCCGGCTGCTCAGGTGGTGTCCAATCTACTGAGCGGGCGGACGGCGGCCAAGGACCCGAGGCCGGCCGCCGGGGCTCAGGGGCGGGGGGCTCCGTCGTCGCCACGGGTGCTCTCGCCCGTGCCCCCGGTCGTGTCCCCGCCCGTGTCGCCGGTCGTGTCCCGGGCCGGGTCCTCGGCGGGGCGCCGGCCGAGCAGGTCCTCGCCGCGGGTGTCGGGGTGGACGCGCTGGCCGAACTCGGCCTCGCCGGCCGGCTGCGCGGCGGCCTCGCGGCGGGCGCGCGCCTCGGCGTAGAGCTTGGCCGAGGAGCGGTTGACGCCGGTGCCCTCCCCGAGATGGGGATCGTTGGGCTTCTCGACGATCATGAGCGTGGCGCTGACCACCAGCGCCACGATGAACACGATGCCGGCCGCAGTGAAGGCCAGGTCCAGGCGCAGCTGGTTCTCGGTCCCGCCGCTGGCGAAGATCGCGACGCCGCCGAAGGCCACGGCCGCGAGCACGGCGGACAGGATCAGGGGGCCCTTGACGTCGGCCCGGAAGCCGCCTCGCGAACCCTTGCGCTGTGCCACTCGTCCTCCTCGTGAACCGGTGTCGTCGGCAGGTCGGGGCCTGCTGTGCGGTTGCCCAGTCTACGCCGTTCCGGCCGGGGCCCGTCCCCGGCGGTCCTCGTGCCGCAGGCTCAGCGCGGCGAGCAGGTGGGTGACGCCGATGACCACCGCGGCGGCGCCCACCACGCCGAAGAGGGCCTTGGCGCCGAGGTCGGCCACCAGCACGAGGCCCGTGGCCGCGAGGACCGTGACGAGCCCGGCGATGGTCCAGTCCCGGCCCAGCGGGAAGGTGGTGCGGGACGTCAGCCCGAGCGCGAGCTCGGTGAGCCCGGCGACGCCCATGACGAGTCCGGCGTACAGCGCGAGGCCGCCGGGGCCGTCCGCGCCGAGGACCGTGAGCACCCCGCCCACGGCGTAGAGCAGGCCGTAGGACTGCGGGACCTGCCGGCTGCGGCCCAGGTCCACGTGGTCGTTGCCGTTGAGCCGCAGCTGCAGCAGGATGCTCGCCGCGCCCGTCAGCAGGAGGTAGAGGCCCACGCCCCAGATCACCGCGCCCATCGACGGCTCCTGCCAGAAGATGGTCACGGCGGCGAAGCACAGGGCCACGAGCGCGCGCAGCAGCGTGGGCGCGAACAGGTCGCGGTGGATGCCGGTGCTCGGTTCGGGGTTCACGGTGAGGCCTTTCGGGGACGACTCGGCGGGAGGGGCCCTGGTGCGGCGCCCCCGGGCGGGGCCCGCGGGCCACCGCACAGTCTAGCGAGCGGCCCCGGAGGCCCGTCCGGGCGCCGAGAGCACCCGGGCCAGCACCCCCAGGGCGTCCGGCAGGGCCTCTCCCTCCGGGGCGGCGCCGGTGGCGCCGAAGCCCACGACGACGCCGCGGCGCCCACCACGCGCGCCCTCCGCCCAGTAGGAGCCCAGCGCGGCGACCCGCACGCCCGCCGCCGCGGCGCGGGCCACGACGTCCCGCTCGTCGAAGGCCACCTCCCCGGTGAACTCCAGGACCGCGTGCAGCCCGCCGTCCATGGGCACGGCCCGCACCCCGCGGACCCCGGCGAGCGCGGCGCCGAGCAGGTCCCGCCGGCGCCGGTACTCCCGCCGCATCCGGGCGGTGTGCCGGCGCAGCCCGCCGCCGGCGAGGAAGCGGGCCATCGCGTCCTGGGCCACCGCCGAGGCGGGGTTGCCGAGGTCGGTGCGCAGCCGCAGCAGCTCCTCCCGCAGGGCCGGCGGGGCGACCAGGTAGCCGACCCCCAGTCCGGGGGCGAGGACCTTGGTGAAGGAGCCCAGCGTGGCCACGTGCCCGCCGCCGCCGAGCCGCCGGCCCGGGGCGGGCGGGCGCGCGACGGCGCCGGGACCGTGGTCGAGGGCGGACAGCGCCGGGAGGGGCTCGCCGACGTAGCGCAGCTCCGAGTCGTAGTCGTCCTCCACGATCAGGGCGTCGTGGGCGCGGGCCCAGTCGAGCAGCTCGAGGCGGCGGGCCGCGGGCATCGAGGCCCCGAGCGGGTACTGGTGGCTGGGGGTCACCACCACGGCGTCGGGGGCCCGGTCGATCTCCCAGTCCCCCGACCACGCGCCCGACCACGCGCCGGACGGCAGCCGGGCGGGGTCGAGGCCGTGGTCGTCGATCGGCACGGGCAGCACCCGGTGGCCGAGCCGTTCCGGCACCCGGCGCAGGGAGGGGTAGCCGGGGTCCTCCACGGCCACGCGCAGCGGACGGCCGGCGAGGCCGCCCAGGGCGGCCAGCAGCAGCTGCAGCCCGTCCCGCGCCCCGGCCGTGACGAAGAGGTCCTGCGGGTCCCGGACCACGCCGCGCATCAGCCGCAGGTGCTCGGCGATCTGCTCGCGCAGCGGCTCCGCGCCCTGGGCCGGGGGCGCGGCCGCCCCCGCCGCCGCGGCCGCGGCGTCCCGCCACGCGGCCCGCCAGCCGGGGGTGGCCAGCCGCGCGGTGTCGGGGCGCCCGGGGGTGAGATCGATCATGGGCCGGTCCCGGGTCCGACGCTGCGGCGGGGCCGACGGCCGGGCCCCGGACCGGTCGTCCGGCCGGGGCCCCGCCCGCTCGACGCGGGAGCGGGCGAGGTCGGGATGGACGATCGTGGCCCCGTTGGTCGCGTGCAGATAGCCCTCGCCGTGCAGCTGGTCGTAGGCGGTCACCACGGACCCTCGCGAGATGCCGAGCCGGGCGGCGAGCCCGCGCGTGGAGGGCAGCGGGTCCCCGGGGCGCAGCGCGCCGGAGACCACCAGCTCCCGCAGCTGCTGGACGAGCTGGGCGGGCAGCGGGGCGGGGTCGGCGCGGTCGACGCGCACCGGCAGGTCGACGTCGTGGGGGTGGCGCACGGGCACCTCGGGTCCTGATCGGGGTCCGGGCGGCTCCGGACCGGAAGTGGTCCAACAGATTCTACCGTTGGTGGACCTGTTGATGGACCACTCAGGGGCGGAGGATGGTCGCATGACCGATCTGCAGACCACCCCTGCCCAGAACTCCGCCCGGACCACCTCCCCCGCGGACGCCACCCCGCTCACCGGCTCCCCGCTGGTCAAGCGCGGCCTCGCCGACATGCTCAAGGGCGGCGTCATCATGGACGTCGTCACCGCCGAGCAGGCCCGCATCGCCGAGGACGCCGGCGCCGTGGCCGTCATGGCCCTCGAGCGGGTGCCCGCCGACATCCGCGCCCAGGGCGGCGTGGCCCGCATGTCCGACCCGGACCTGATCGAGGGCATCCAGGCCGCCGTGTCGATCCCCGTGATGGCCAAGGTCCGCATCGGCCACTTCGTGGAGGCCCAGGTCCTGGAGCACCTGAAGGTCGACTACATCGACGAGTCCGAGGTGCTCTCCCCCGCCGACTACGTCAACCACATCGACAAGCAGCGCTTCACCGTCCCGTTCGTGTGCGGTGCCACCAACCTGGGCGAGGCCCTGCGCCGGCTCGCCGAGGGCGCCGCCATGATCCGCTCCAAGGGCGAGGCCGGCACCGGGGACGTCTCCGAGGCCACCAAGCACATCCGCACCATCCGCGGCCAGATCGCGGAGCTGCAGGCCCTCTACGCCGTCTCCCCCGACGCCCTCTACGTGAAGGCCAAAGAGCTCGCCGCCCCGTACGACATCGTCCTCGAGGTCGCCCGCACCGGGAAGCTGCCGGTCGTGCTGTTCACCGCCGGGGGCGTGGCCACTCCCGCGGACGCCGCCATGATGATGCAGCTCGGCGCCGACGGGGTGTTCGTGGGCTCGGGCATCTTCAAGTCCGGCAACCCCGCCGCCCGGGCGCAGGCGATCGTGAAGGCCACCGCCTACTACGACGACCCCGAGAAGATCGCCGAGGCGTCCCGCGGGCTCGGCGAGGCGATGGTCGGGATCAACGTGGGCGACCTCCCCGCCCCGCACCGGCTCGCGGAGCGCGGCTGGTGAGCTCCGCGCCCCGGGTCGGGGTCCTCGCCCTGCAGGGCGGGGTCGCCGAGCACGCCGCGATGCTGCAGCAGCTCGGCGCCGAGGCCGTGCTCGTGAAGACGGCCGAGCAGCTCTCCGGGCTGGACGCGATCGTGCTGCCCGGCGGGGAGTCCTCCACCATGGACCGGCTGCTGCGCCTGTTCGGGCTGCGCGATCCGCTGCGCGACGCCGTGCTCGGCGGCCTGCCGACCCTGGGCACGTGCGCCGGGCTGATCCTGCTCTCCTCCGGCATCGAGGACCCGGCCCCCGGCCAGCGCACCCTCGAGGTCCTGGACGTCACGGTGGCCCGCAACGCCTTCGGCTCCCAGACGGCCTCCGAGGAGGCCGTGCTCGCCTGGGGCGACGACGGGGCCACCGTGCGCACGGCCTTCATCCGCGCCCCCGTGGTGACCCGCGTGGGCGAGGGCGTCACGGTGCTGGCCCGGCACCGCGGCGAGGTGGTCGCGGTGGCCAGCGGCAGCGTCGTGGGCATCTCCTTCCACCCCGAGCTGACCGGGGAGACCGCCGTGCACCGGCACCTGCTCTCCCTCGTCGCCGCCCGGCGGGCCCTGCCCGCCTGACCGGGTCCGGCGCTCGCACGGCACCTCCCTGGGCCGCGCCCACGGGACGGTGCCGTGCGCGGTCCGGGCTCAGCCCTTCCGACGGGTGGGGACCACCATCACCGGGCTGCCGCCCTCGTTGAGCACGGCCTGGGAGACGGAGCCCATGAGCAGGCCCCGGAACCCGCCGTAGCCGCGGCTGCCGACCACCACGAGGTCCGCCGTCCGCCCCGCCTGCACCAGCTGGTCCGCGGGCGTGCCCGAGAACACGTACGTCTCGACGTCCAGTCCCGGGTGGTCCTCCCGCACGCCCGCGGCGACCTGGTCCACCAGGGCCTGGGCGGGCTCGGTGAGCTGCTCGCGCACCGCCCGGTCCAGGTCCGCGGAACCCGTGGGCACGCTCGCGGCCTCCGGCACCACCGTGACCAGGGTCAGGCCCGTGCCGTGCCGCTGGGCGTACCGCGCGGCCGCGACGACCGCCGGGTTGTCCCGCCCCAGCCGGTCCACGCCGACGAGCACCCGGCCCCTGAACGGCCCCCCGGCGCCGCGGTCGGCCCGCGGGTCCCAGCGCTCCGGGAGCACGATCACCGGGCACCGGGCGTGCGCCGAGGCCGCGGCCGAGACCGAGCCCAGGCGGCCGCGCACCCCGCGGCGGCCGCGGCGGCCGAGCACCAGCGCCGCGGCGTGCTCGGACTCCTGCACCAGCACGCCCGCCGCGTCACCGCGCTCGACGACGCCGACGGCCGGAACACCGGCCTCCCGGGCCCTCGCGACGGCGGTGCCGGCGACCTGGTCGGCCTCCGCCTCGATCGCCTCCAGGAACGGCCCGTACAGGCTGGGGTCCACGGCCACGGGCCGGCCCATGGAGACCACCACCCTCAGCTCGGACCCGAGGGACTGCGCCTCCTGGATCGCCCAGTCGAGGGCGCGGTCGCTGTTCTCGGAGCCGTCGTAGCCGACGACGATCTGCTCTGCCATGGACGGCTGCTTCCTGTTCTCGCGGCGGGCGCCGCCGGTCGAGTCGCTCAGGCGGGGTGGGCGGGCACGATCATGACCGGTCCGGCGGCGTTCTCCAGCACGGCCTGGGAGACCGAGCCGAGCAGCAGCCCGCGGAACCCGCCGATGCCGCGGGAGCCGACCACGACCAGGTCCGCGGAGTGCGTGGCGTTCATCAGGATGCGCCCCGGGCGGCCGACGAAGATGTGGTGCTCCACGGTCAGGCCGGGGTGCTCGGACGCGATCTCCTGCGAGATCTCCTCGAGCTTGCGCTCGGCCTCGCGGAAGTACCGGGCCTGGTTGAACTCGTCCTGGAACCAGGAGGGCGTGCCGGACAGGGCCCCGTTGACGGAGACGAGCGCCAGGGGCTTGCCGTGCTCCTCGGCGTACTGCACGGCCTGCCACAGCGCCGGGTTGCGCGAGCCGAGGGCGTCCAGACCGACGACCACCCGACCCGAGAAGTCGACCTCCTCGGCCTTGACCGGCCCCTGGTCCTCGAGCGCGTAGTCGGTGCCGCCGCGGCTGCGCTCGCTGTGCCGCTTCTCGGCCGGCTCCGGGACGACCACGACCGGGCACTTGGCGTGGGCGGCGACCGCCGCGGACACCGAGCCGAGCCGGCCGCGCAGGGCCCCGCCGCGGCCGCGCTTGCCCATGACGACGAGCGCGGCCCTGCCGGACTGCTCGACGACGGCCTTGGCGGCGTCCCCGGCGGCCTCGACGGTCTCCACGGGCAGCCCCGCGGCCTCCACGACCCGCCGGGCCTCGGCGAGGTGCTCCGCGTTCTCCTTGGTCACCGCCTCGGTGAAGCGCTGCTCGAGCCCGGGGTCGCCCACCCCGATGACCGGATAGGCGCCGACCAGGCGGACCGACAGGTTGTGCGCCCGGGCCTCCTCGACCGCCCGGTCGAGGGCGTGCCGGGCCTGGTCCGACCCGTCGATCCCGACGAGCACGACGTCGTGTCCGGCAGCGGGCTGGTTCTGCGTGCGGGAGTCGTTGTCCATGGTCGAAATCCTAGGTGATCCACCGCACATCCCCGCCGTGGGTTCCCGGTTGTTACCGCGCGTTCCGGAGCAGCCAGGCGTCGCCGCGGGCGCGCAGTCCGAGGGTCAGCGCCCGGGCCCCCAGGTAGCCGCCCGCGTAGGCGATCCACAGCCACACGAGCCCGCCGGCGCCCGAGCCGCCGGAGCCGGCCACGAGGGCCAGCAGCGGGGCGTAGACGGCGAGGTTGAGCACCCCGGCCACGGCGAGGTAGCGGGCGTCCCCGGCCCCGATGAGCACCCCGTCGAGGACGAAGACGTAGGCGGCCAGCGGCTGGCCCGCCGCGACCACGAGCAGGGCCGCCGCGAACAGGGCCTGCACGGCCGGGTCCGGGCTGAGCAGGAAGCCCAGGCGCGTCCCGAGCAGGGCCACGGCCAGGCCGGTCACCACCCCGAACCCGAGGCCCCACAGCACCAGCCGGCGCATCAGGCCGCGGATCGCCTGCCGCTCGGCCGGCTCTGCCAGGTCCCGGGCGCCCATGTCCCGGCCCAGCAGCGCCTGCGCGGCGATGGCCAGGGCGTCGAGGGCGAAGGCGAGGAAGCTGAACACCGTCATCACGAGCTGGTGGGCGGCGAGGTTCTGGGCGCCCTGGGCCGTGACCACCAGGACGGTCGCGAGGATGGCCACCCGCAGGGACACCGTGCGCAGCATCAGCCAGGACCCCACGGCCAGGTGGGCGCGCAGCCGGGCCCACGAGGTCGCCGGCCCCACCCCGTGCCGGCGGGCCAGCCGGTGCACGATGCGCAGGTAGGCCAGGGCCATGGCCCACTGCACGGCACTCGTGCCGATCGCGGCGCCGGCCACGCCCAGACCGGCGCCGTGCACCAGCACGAGGTTCAGCACCGCGTTGGCCGCGGCGCCGATCCCCGCGATGAGCAGCGGGGTCCTCGTGTCCTGCAGCCCGCGCAGCACGCCGGTGGCCGCGAGCACGAGGAGCATGGCGGTCAGCCCGGGCAGGGACCAGTGCAGGTAGGCGACCGCGTGCTCCAGGACCTCGCCGCGGGCGCCCATCCGCTCCAGCAGGGGCCGGCCGAGCACCCAGCCCGCCGCGGAGAGGAGGACGCCGAGCCCGGCGGCCACCCAGAGCCCGTCCCGGCCCACCGCCACGGCCTCGGGGAGCCGGCCGGCGCCGAGGTGCCGGGCCACCGCGGGCGTGGTGCTGTAGGCGAGGAAGACCATCAGCCCCACGACCGTCTGGAGCAGGGCGGCGGCCACTCCCACCCCGGCCAGCTGTGGGGTGCCCAGGTGCCCGACGATCGCCGAGTCCGCCAGCAGGAACAGCGGCTCGGCCACGAGCGCGCCGAAGGCGGGCACCGCCAGGGCCAGGATCTGCCGGTTGAGCCCGCGCGGGCGGGCGGTGGTGGTGGTCACCGGACCAGGGTACCGACGCCCCCGCACCCGCCGGTGCGACCGGCCGTCCCGCCGGACCCGCTCACAGGCCCCGGAGGCGGTCCATCTCGCGGCGGTCCTTCTTGGTGGGACGTCCGGCGCCCCGGTCCCGGCGCGGCACGGCCGCGTGCAGGGCCGGGGGCGGGGGCGGGCTGTGGTCCACGTAGGCGGCCGCGGCCACGGGGGCGCCGACGCGCTTGGTCAGCAGCTGCACGACCTCAAGGACCTGCTCGTGGCCGGGACGCCGCACGGTCACCCGCTGGCCGGGCCGCACGGGCTGGGCCGCCTTGACCGAGGTGCCGTCGATCTTGACGTGGCCGGCCCGGCACGCCGCCGTGGCGGCGGACCGGGTCTTGAACACGCGCACCGCCCACAGCCACGCGTCCACGCGCACGCTCGCCGGCGCGGCCGTCACCGGTGCCCCTCGGGGGCGAGGATGTGGTCGGTCCGAGTCATGAGCCCATTGTGCCGAAGACCGCGCGCCGGTGCGGACCCCGCAACCGGTCCGCGTGGACAGCAGTGGGGACAACCGATGTGCTACTGACCAGTGGCGCGCAACACACCGGCAACCCCGGACGCCCTACACTGAGGCTCATTCAGCAGTGGCTCCCTCCCCGGCGCGACGCCGCGCCGGGGGCGGACGAGCGAGCACCTCCCGAGGGAAGGAAAGATCCATGAAGAGCAGGTTCCACGGGGCAGCGACCCTGTCCGTGCTGGCCGTCTCCGCGCTGGCGCTGAGCGCGTGCTCGGACACGGGCGGCGGCGAGGAGGCCGGCGGCGACGCGACCGGCGGGGAGATCAGCCTGATCAACGAGGGCACCCTCACGGTGTGCTCGGACATCCCCTACCGCCCCTTCGAGTACACGGAGAACGGGGAGACCGTCGGCTTCGACATCGACCTGGTGAACAACATCGCCGAGGACATGGGGGTGGAGACGGAGTTCATCCGCACCGCCTTCGAGGGCATCCAGTCGGGTGTGGCCCTGGACTCGGACCAGTGCGACCTCGCCGCCTCCGGGATGACCATCACCGAGGAGCGCGAGTCCGTCATGGACTTCTCCGAGCCCTACCTCGACGACAACCTCGCCCTGCTGGTGGCCCCGGACGCCGACATCGACTCCCTGGCCGACGTCACGGGCAAGCGCGTGGGCGTGCAGCAGGCCACCACCGGCGAGACCCAGGCCCAGGAGAACAACGCCGAGGTCGTGCAGTACGAGGACTCCGCCCTGATGATCCAGGGCCTCAACACCGGCGACGTCGAGGCCGTGATCGGCAACATCTCCGTGATGGGCCCGGCCATCACCGACAACCCGGACCTGCGCCTGGTCGAGGAGATCGAGACCGGCGAGCAGCTGGGCCTGGCTGTGAAGACCGGCAACACCGCCCTGCTCGAGCAGGTCAACCAGTCGCTGGCCACCATGGAGGAGGACGGCACCCTCGAGGAGCTCGAGGGCAAGTGGCTGGGCACCGGGGAGGCCGCCGGCTCGGCGAGCCCGGAGCCGACCGCGAGCTGATCCGCCCCGCGCCCACCCCGGGTGTGACGACCACCACGGACGCCGTGGCCCGCCGACCGCGGGCCACGGCGTTCCCGTCCGTAGGCTGGGACCGGGCGGCGACGTCGTCGGCCCCGTGCGTTCCGACACGCCCCACGACCACGACAGGGGATGCGCCCGTGACGACCGCCTCCGGCCTGGACCTGCAGCACCTCCACCCCGGCGTCCGCCCGCAGGACGACCTGCACCGGCACGTCAACGGCGGCTGGATCGACGCCCACGAGCTGCCCGAGGACCGCGCCGCCGACGGGGCGTCCGCGCTCCTGACGGAGCTCAACGCCCGGCGGGTGCACGAGATCGTCCGGGCGGCCCCGGCCGGGTCGCGGATGGCGGTCCTGCACCGGTCCTTCCTCGACGAGGACGCCGTCGAGCGCCGCGGCCGGGCCGCCCTGGACCCCGACCTCGAGCTGCTCGGCGCCGCGCGCGGCAAGGAGCAGCTCGCCGGGGCCTCCGCGGCCCTGCAGCGCACCGGGGTGGACGGCCTGCTGTCCTTCTTCGTGGAGAACGACTCCGGGGACTCCTCCCGGTACTCCTTCTTCCTGTGCCAGGACGGGCTGTCCCTGCCCACGCGGTCCTACTACACCGACGCCGTGCACGGGCCGCTGCGCGCGGCGTTCACCGACCACGTCGCGGCGATGCTCGAGCTCGCGGGCCTGCCGGCGCGGTGGGGCGTGACCGGTGAGGAGGCCGCCGGCACGGTGCTGGCCATGGAGACCCAGCTGGCCGCCGCGCACTGGGACACCGTCGCGGCGCGGGACGTGGCGCAGATGCACAACCCCGTGGACGTGCCCGGCCTGGTGGCCCTGGCCCCCGGCTTCCCCTGGGCGGCGTGGCTGGCGGGCATCGCCCCGCAGCGGGGCACGGGCGCCTTCGACCGGATCATCGTGCGCCAGCCCTCCTTCACGACCCGGCTCGGCGAGCTCTGGGCGGAGTGGTCGGAGCAGCAGATCCGGATCTGGCAGTCGTGGCGGATCGTGTCCCGGCGCGCCCCGTTCCTGCCCCGGTCCTTCGTGGCGGAGAACTTCCGCTTCTACAGCACCGCCCTGTCCGGGATCACCCGCCCCCGGGAGCGGTGGAAGCGCGCCGAGTTCCTGGTCACCCGGATCCTGGGCGACGACGTGGCCCGGGCCTACGTGGACCGCTGGTTCCCGCCGGCGCACCGGGCCCGGGTGGAGCAGCTCGTGGAGCACCTGCTGGCCGCCTACCGGGAGCGGATCGGCCGGCTGGAGTGGATGTCGGAGGCCACCCGGGCCCGGGCCCTGGAGAAGCTGTCCACGTTCACCGTCAAGGTCGGCTCTCCCGGCACCTGGCGGGACTACTCGGGCCTGGACCTGGACCCCGAGGACCTGCTCGGCAACGTCCGCGCCGGCCTGGCCCTGGAGCACGACCGCGCCGTGCGGAAGGTGGGCGCGCCCGTGGACCGCGGCGAGTGGCTGCTCTACCCGCACTGGGTCAACGCCTACTTCCACCCCGTGCTCAACGAGGTGGTCTTCCCCGCCGGGATCCTGCAGCCGCCGTACTTCGACGCCGACGCCGACGACGCCGTGTGCTACGGCGCGATCGGGTCCGTGATCGGCCACGAGATCGGCCACGGCTTCGACGACCAGGGCGCCCGCTACGACGCCCACGGGCACCTCGTGGACTGGTGGACCGACGAGGACCGCGGCGAGTTCGCCCGGCGCACCGCAGCGCTCGTGGCCCAGTACGACGGCTTCACCCCGCGCGGGCTCTCCGCCGAGCACCACGTGGACGGGGCCTTCACCGTGGGCGAGAACATCGGGGACCTCGGCGGCCTGGAGATCGCCCTGGTGGCCTACCGGATGGCGCTCGCGGAGCGGGGCCTGGACCTGGCCACGGCGCCGGTGCTGGACGGGCTCACGGGGGCCGAGCGGTTCTTCTACGCCTACGCGGGGCTGTGGCGCTCGACCGCCCGGGAGCAGGAGCTGATCAACCGCCTGGCGGGCGATCCGCACGCCCCGGACGAGTTCCGCTGCAACGGCGTGGTCCGCAACATGGACGCCTTCCACGAGACCTTCCGCACCCGCCCGGGCGACGGCCTGTGGCTCCCCCCGGAGGCCCGCGTCACCATCTGGTGACCGCCCCTCCTCCTCCCCCTCCCCCTGCCCGCGACCCAGCACGCGTCGGCGGCCGACGCGTGCTGGGTCGCCGACGCGTGCAGTCTCGCGGGCAGGAGGGGTCGGGCGGGTCACGCGGGCAGGGGCGGGGTGCGCGGGGGGACGGTGCGGCGGGCACCGGTGGCCTCGAAGGCCGCGGCGAGGCGCAGCAGGGCGGTGTCGTCCCACGCGCGGCCCGCGAGGGTGAGACCCACGGGCATGCCGGTGTCGGCCATCGTGCCCATCGGCACGGTGACGGTCGGGATGCCCAGGTGCCGGGGCACGAGGTTGCCGTTGGCCACCCACACGCCGTTGCGCCAGGCCCGGTCTGCGGAGGCCGGGTTCACGTCGGCGTCAGCGGGCCCGACGTCCGCGACGGCGGGGAAGACCACGGCATCCAGGCCCAGGTCGTCCATCCACTGCTCCAGATCGACGCGGCGGGTCTCCTCGAGCCCGCGCAGCCCCTCCGCAAGGTGGGGGATCTGCGTCAGCACGGGCACTCCGTGCTCGCGCACGAACTGCGGGTAGTCGGCGATGTCGTCGTCGAACCCGTCGTAGCGGTCGGGCAGGGCGCCGGGCGGGTGCGGGAAGATCCGGGAACCGTCCACGTCGGCCAGCCGGTGCAGGGCCGGGTCCCCGTTGGCCTCGAGGAAGTCGTGCCACGCCCAGGATGAGAGGTCCACGATCTCCCGGTGCAGGTACTCCGCGCTCACCAGTCCGCGGGTGGCGACGGTGGGCGCTCCGGGCCGGTCGCCCTCGTAGTTGCTCACCACGGGGAAGTCGACCTCGACCACCGTGGCGCCGGCGGCCTCGAGGTCGCGCCGGGCCGCCTCCCACAGCGCGATCACGGAGGGGCGGGTCTCGATGCGCCGGCCGGTCGGGCCGCCGATGCCCGGGGAGTCGGCGGTGCCGGCCTCGGGGTCGGCGTTGACGTACATCCGCGGCACGCCCAGGCGCCGTCCTGCCAGGACGCCGGCGGCCGCGGCGGCGTGGGGCACCGCGAGAGCAGGGTAGGAGGCCGGCCGCACCGCCGAGGCGGCCGGGATGTCGACCCAGGGCTGCACGCGCCAGAAGTCCCCGCGGGTCTCGGGGTCGTCGGCGACCACCACGTCGAGGACCTCGAGCAGGTCGGCCATGGTGCGGGTGTGCGGGACGGCGACGTCCATGCTGGGCACCAGCGGCCAGTTGCCGCGCACCGAGATCACTCCGCGCGAGGGGGTGTAGGCGCACAGGGCGTTGTTGGAGGCCGGGGCGCGGCCCGACGACCAGGTCTCCTCGCCGAGGCCGAACACGGCGAAGCTCGCGGCTGTGGCCGTCCCGGAGCCGTTGGAGGAGCCGGACCCGAAGGCCGCGGTGAGGTAGGCCCCGTTGTAGGGGCTCTCGGCCCGGCCGTAGACCCCGCGCTGCATGCCGCCGTTGGCCATCGGGGGCATGTTGGTCAGCCCGAGCAGCACCGCGCCCCCGGCGCGCAGCCGCTCGATCGTGAAGGCGTCGCGCCGGGCCACGAGGTGCTCGAACGCGGGCGAGCCGGCTGCCACGGTGAGGCCGCGGACCTGGTAGCTGTCCTTGGCGGTGTACGGGATCCCGTCCAGGGGACCGAGCACCTCCCCGCGGGCCCGGCGCGCGTCGGAGGCGCGGGCCTCCTCCAGCGCCGCAGGGTTGTCCACGACGACGGCGTTGAGCTCCGGGCCGCCGCGGTCGTAGGCCGCGATGCGGGCGAGGTAGGCGGTGACCAGCTCCTCGCTGGTGGTGCGCCCGGCCTCGAGCGCCGCGCGCAGCCGCGCGATGCTCGCCTCCACGACGTCGATCGCGCGGCCGGGCCTGCCGTCGATCGTGGTGCCGGGCCTGTTGCTCAGGCTGCCGGAGGTGCTCATCGGGTGCCCTCCCCGTCCGTGGCGGCGCCGCGGGGCGACGGCTGCTGCTGGGTGATGCAGTGGATGCCGCCGCCGAACGCGAAGATGTCGCGGGCGTCGACCAGCTCGACGGCCCGGCCCGGATAGGCCTCGGCGAGGATCTCCGCGGCGAGGGCGTCGTGCGGGTCGTCGAAGGCGCACAGCACGACCACGCCGTTGGCGACGTAGTGGTTGATGTAGGAATAGTCCACGAACCCGTCGCCGGCGTCGAGCACGGTGGGCGCGGGGACGTCGACGACGCGCAGCCGGCGCCCGCGGGCGTCGGTGGCGTCCTCGAGCACCGCACGGATCTGCCGGGACACCTCGAAGTCGGGGTGGGCGGGGTCGTCCTGCCGGTGCACCAGGACGGTCCCCGGCCCGGCGAAGGCGGCAACGATGTCCACGTGGCCGCGGGTGCCGAACTCGTCGTAGTCGCGGGTGAGCCCGCGGGGCAGCCAGATCGCCCGGGACGTGCCCAGCCGGGCGTGGATCTCCGCTTCCACCTGCTCCTTCGTGGCGCCGGGGTTGCGGCCGGGGTCCAGCTGCACGGTCTCGGTGAGCAGGACGGTCCCCTCGCCGTCGACGTGGAACCCGCCGCCCTCGTTGACCAGGGTGCTGGCCCGCACCACGGCCCCGGACCGCTCGGCCACGAAACGGCCCAGGTGCTGGTCGTGGCCCCAGGCGGCCCACTCCTGGGCGCCCCAGCCGTTGAACACCCAGTCCACGGCGACCACGTCCCCGGCCGCGTCGTGGGCGAAGGTGGGCCCGGAGTCGCGCAGCCACGCGTCGTCGAGCGGAGCCGTCACGACGTCGATGCCCTCCCCCAGCGCGGCGCGGGCGGCGTCGGCGTCGGCGGGTGCGGCCACCACGGTGACGGGCTCGTGGCGGACGATCGTGCGGGCCACGGCCGCCCAGGCGCGCCGGGCGCGGTCGAGGGTCTCGCTGCCGGCAGGGCCGAAGGTGTCGTTGGGGGGCGGGAAGGCCATCCAGGTCCGCTCGTGCGGGGCCCACTCGGGGGGCATCACGGTGACCGCGGGGGTGACCGTCTCGGGGTCGGAACGGCTGTCGGCGCGGGTGGCAGGGTGCATGGTCTCGGTCTTCCTCGGGTCGTTCGGTGGTCCGGGTCGGGGGCGGATCGGGTCGCAGTCGTGGGGGGCGGACCGACGGCCCCGAGCTCGCGCCCGGGGCCGTCCGCCGGTCGGCTCAGTCGAGGACGGGCAGCTCGGTGGTCTCGAAGCGCTCCCGGAAGAAGGCGGGGTTGCGCCGGTACTGGACGAGCATGACGACGATGCCGAGCAGGAGCATGCCCACCCCGAGGATGAACACCAGGCCGACCCCGCCGATCGAGGACCCCGAACCGTACTCCGGGTCCATGGAGTCGTAGGACGTCTGGACGAAGAAGACCAGCAGCAGGATCCCGCCGAGAAGCGGGGCCAGGAACTTGGTCAGGAACGCCTTCGAGGTGCGGAAGGCCTCGCGGCGGAAGTACCACACGCAGGCCAGGGCGGTGACCCCGTAGTAGAAGCACACCATCATCCCCAGGGTGGTGATGGTGTCCCACAGGACGTTCTCGGAGACCACGCGCATGACGGCGTAGAACACCGAGGCGATGACGGCCGCCGCGATCGTGGCGTAGCCCGGGGACTGGAAGCGGGAGGTGATCCGGGCGTACTTCGCCGGGAGCGCGCCGTAGTGGCCCATGGCGAGCATGGTGCGCGCCGGGGAGATCATCGTGGACTGCAGCGACGCCGCCGAGGAGGACAGCACGGCGAGGGACATCAGGATCGCGAACGGCCCCATGACCGGCCCGGCGAGCGCCGCGAAGACGTTCTCCTGGATGTCCTCGTTGCCCAGGCCGAGCTCGGCGGACCCCACCCCCGAGTAGGACAGCACGGCGAGCGAGACGGCCATGTAGAGGGCGACGATGACGAGGATGGTCGCGATGGCCGAGCGGCCGGGCCCGGTGGTGGAGTCCTTGCTCTCCTCGTTGAGGGTGAGCACCACGTCCCAGCCCCAGTAGATGAACACGGACAGGGACACCCCCGCGGCGAACGCGGAGAAGGTCTCCACACCGAACGGGTTGAACCACTCGGCGCGCACGACGAGGCCCTCGAAGGCCGTGCCGCCGGCGACGTGGCCGAAGGCCGCGGCGGCGAACCACAGCAGGACGAGCAGCTGGAAGACGACCAGGACGTACTGCACCACCTTGGTGGCTTCCATGCCGCGGTAGGAGATCCAGGCCGCGGCCGCCACGAACGCCAGGCAGGTGGCCACGTTGACGGGCACGTTGCGGGTGAGCTCCGCGATGGCGTCGTTGCCGGTGATCTGGGCGAGGGCCAGGTAGAAGAAGTCCACGGCGATGCCGGCCAGGTTGGACAGCACGAGGATGGTCGCGGCGAGGAGGCCCCAGCTGCCCATCCACCCCACCCAGGGGCCGAAGGCCTTCGACACCCAGGTGAAGGTGGTGCCGGAGTCGGGCATGGCCCGGTTGAGCTGCCGGTATCCGACGGCCACGAGGAGCATGGGCACGAAGCCGACCAGCAGGATCGCCGGGAGATGGGTCCCCACCGCGGCGGCGGTGGGCCCGAGGGCGCCGGAGAGGGTGTAGGCGGGCGCGATGGTGGACACGCCGATGACCACGGAGCCGAGGAGGCCCACGGAGCCCTTGCTGAGCCCCTTCTCGTGGCGGGTGCTGCGCTCGTGGGCGAGCGGTGCGGTGCCGGTGCTCATGACGCGGCCTCCTTCTCGGTCTGGTCCGGAGCATCCTCCGGGAGGGGCCGGGGCACGACGACCATCGGCACCGGGATGTGCTTGAGCAGCCGGGCTGCGGTGGTGCCCAGGAAGGTCTGCCGCCCCTGGGCCAGGCGGGAGGAGCCGATGAGCAGGATCCCGCCCGGGGCCCAGTCGACGTCCTGGGCGGCCTTCTTGAGGGTCCGCCCGGAGGCGACCCGCACGGTCACGGGCCGGGTGCGGCGGGCCTCGGCCGCCGCGGCCTCCAGGTGCTCCTCGACGCGGCGGCGGGCCTGCTCGGTGGCGTCCGGGTCCGCGGCCTCTCCCTCGAGGAAGGAGAGCAGCTCCAGCTCCAGGCCGGAGCGCTCGACGGCCTCGACCGCCTCCCGGATGACCTGGTGCGCACCGGGGCGGGTGCCCACGGCGGCGTAGAGCCGGGTGATCGGCTCGTCCCCGGGATACCGGCGCGGGGCGAGGGCCACCGGGACCGGGGAGCTGTGCAGCAGCGAGTTCACCACGGAACCCAGGGTCAGGCGCCCGCCGCCCGTGCCGGCGCCGACCACGATCATCGCGGCCCCGAACTCGGTGGCGGCCTCGACCAGTCCGGCCGGCACGGACCGGGCCTCGCGCACGTGGGTGCGGGCCGTGACCTCCTCGGGCACCAGCGCGGCGGCCTCGCGCAGCCACTGGTGGGCCTGCCGGTGGAGCACCGGCGAGATGTCGCCCACCGGCGGGTAGACCTGCTGGTACGGGTCGTCCGTGCGCAGCACGAGGACGATCTCCAGCTCGGCGCCCACGTCGCGGGCGAGCGCGGCGCCCAGCCGCACGGCGTCGCGGCTGCGGCGGTCGCCGCTGCAGCCGATGACGTAGCGCGGCACCCCGGCGGTGGTCATCGCCCCGCTCCCGTCAGCGCGCCGGCGCGGAGGATCCCGTCCGCCGCGGCGCGGCCCTGGCGCAGGGCCCCGTCGACGTGCTGGTAGCCCTCGGCGGCGAGGTCGGAGCAGGCCCAGCGGATCGGGCCCACCGGGGTGGCCTGGTGCGCGCCGTAGCGGTGCAGCCCGCCGAGGTCGTAGCTGGCGGCGTAGGCGCCGCGGGTCCACTCCTCGGAGCCGAAGTCGGACTCGTAGTAGACCACCGGCTCCAGCGCCTCCTCGCCGAGGTAGCGGGCGAGGGACTCGAGGATCAGCCGGCGGCGCTCCTCGGCGGGCAGGGCGAGGACCGCGTCGGCCTTCTCGTCGGAGACGAAGCCCACCAGGGTGCCCCGCGGGTCCTCGTGGTTGGTGTTGTCGTAGACCTCCTGGCACAGCTCGTGGGCGCCGAAGCCGGTGCCGGAGAGGCCCTGGGCCCGCCAGAACGGCGTCTCGTACACCGCGTGCACCTTGATCACCAGGCCCAGGGACTGGTGCTGGTGCATCTGGTGCTGCAGCCGCGGCAGGGGCGGCTCGAAGGAGATCCGGGAGTAGAGGTTCGGCGGGACGGCCACGACCACGTCGCGGGCGACCACGGTGAGCCGGTCGGACCAGACGGTCACGGGGGTCCCGGGCACGTGCTCGGCGTAGGTCTGCCCCTCGCCGGCCCAGCGGATGGTCCGCACCGGGGTGTTCAGGAACACGACGTCCTCCCCGAGCTCGGCGGCCATGGTCTCGGAGACGGACTGCATGCCGCCGACCACGCGGCGGTCCAGGATGAAGTCCTCGTCCACGAGGTGGGAGAAGGACCCGGCGGAGGCGGCCATCAGCACGGCCTGCAGCGCGGAGAACGCGTGCGCCGGCTTGGTGAGCATCCCGCCGGCCACGAAGATGCCGATGTTGTCGCAGGCGGCCTCGTCCGAGGACTGCTGCCGCAGCCAGGAGGAGAAGGAGATCGTGTCCAGCTCCCGGGCCAGCGGGTGCGCCCACGGCTGCGCCACGCCGATCTGCTCGACCAGCCCGTCGAGGATCCCGACGAGCCGCTCCATCTCGGCGATCGTGGACTCCCCGGCGGGGAACATCGACCCGGTGTAGGTGTGGCGGGCGCCGTCGGGGGCGAGATAGACGGACTCGCCCTCGCGGTAGCGCTGGTAGGTGCCCAGGCCGAGCTCGTCGACGAGGGCGAGCAGCTCGGTCTGGTCCGGGGAGATCCACTGCCCGCCGAGCTCGAGGAAGGCGCCCTCGACGGTCTGCGACCAGGTGCGCCCGCCCACGCGGTCGCGGGCCTCCAGGACGGCCACGGTGCGCCCGGCGGCCACGAGCGCGCGGGCGGCCATCAGCCCCGCGGGACCGGCTCCCACGACGACGACGTCGCGCTCGATCGCGGTCTCGCTGCCCAGGGTGCGTTGATCGGTCACGGTGTTCTCCTTCACACTAAAATGAACTTGATTCATTAAGCGGGAGCGCACCGGGACCCGTCAAGAGCCGCAACAAGAAATTCACACAGCGGGTCCGCCCCGCTGCGGGAACGCTACTTCTTGGTCCGCCGGCTCCCGGCGTGCCAGTCCTCCTCGGCCCCGGGGCGGTCCGGGGCGGCTCCGAGTCCCCGCAGCTGCGGCTGCTCCCGGAGGCTGCGCTTGAGCTCGGCGAAGCCGGGGAAGCGGGCGAGCGCCACCACGTGGTCCCACAGCTCGAGGGCCTCGTCCTCCCCCGGGAGCCGGCTGATGACCGGGCCGAAGAAGGCCACGCCCTCCGGGGGGCCGAAGTGGATGATCGGCGTGCCCACGTCCCGGCCCGTCAGGGTCAGCGCCTCCTCGGTCTCGGCCCGGACCACCGCGTCCAGGGACTCGTCGTCGAGGGCGGCGGCCAGTGCGGCCGGGAGCCCGGCGGCCTCCAGGACCGGCTCGAGGAAGGCCGGTGTGGCGCGGCGGTCCTTCCCGGGCGTCCCGGGGTCGGGCACCGGGTCGGCGTCGAAGGTGTGCGCCCCGAGGGCCTCGTACAGCCGCCCCACGGCCTCGCGGCCGTGCTCGGCGCGGGTGCGGGCGGCCACCCGCAGCAGGTGCAGGCCGGCCGTGTGGCCGGCCTCGTACTCGGGCGGGAACCACGCGTCGTAGTCCACGTGCTCGTTGAGCAGGCGCAGGGAGATGAACCGCCAGTCCACCCGGTGGTCCCTCCGGGCTGCGACCGTGCGGACCCACTTGCTGGTCAGCCAGGCGAACGGGCAGGTGGGGTCGAAGTAGAAGTGCAGGTCGGCGTCCGTCATCGTCCACACGCTAGGACCGCCCCGGGCGGCGGTCAAGGATCCGGGCGGCCGCGGACACGGCCGCCCGGCCGCCGACCTAGACTCGACCTGACCGCCCGCCCCCGGCGGCCGCCCCCGGCGGCACCGGGACCCGCAGCACCGACTCCAGGAGGACACCGCCCATGGCTCCCGCCCGAACCCCTCCTCGGCGCCGCGGGCGCCCGAGCCAGCCGGTGCTCTCCGAGGAGCGGATCACCAGCGCCGCCATCAAGATCGTGGCCACCCGGGGCTACCAGCACCTCACCATGACGGAGCTCGCCCGCGAGCTGAAGGTCTCCACCTCGGCGCTGTACAACCACACGTCCTCGAAGCGCGACGTGCTGATCCGCGTCCAGGACCGGATCAACCAGGGCATCGACCGCTCCGGCTTCGGCAGCCTCCCGTGGGACGGGGCCCTCGAGCGCTGGGCACGGTCCTACCGGGACTGCTACGCCCAGCACACGGCGATGATCCCGATCATGGCCGTGCTGCCGGTGGCGGACTCCCCGCACACCCTGGAGATGTACGAGGCCGTGGCCCGGGGGCTCGCGGACGCCGGCTGGGCGCGCGGCGACATCGCCGACGTGATCGTCTCGGTCGAGTCCCTGGTCTTCGGCGCCGCCTACGACGCCACCGCGCCGGCCGACATCTTCGACCCCGGGGAGCGCTCGGACCTGGCCCCGGTGTTCGCCGACGCCGTGCGGGCCCGCCCCGCGGACGCGGCGGCGGCGGCCGACGAGGCGTTCGACGTGGCCCTGCGCGCCATGCTGGACGGCCTGCGCCTGCGCCTGGCGGCCGGGCGGGACTGACCCGCCCGGCCCGCTCAGACGTCCAGGGCGTGCATGACGTGCTTGACCTGGGTGTACTCCTCGACCGAGTAGAGGGAGAGGTCCTTGCCGTAGCCGGAGTTCTTGAACCCGCCGTGCGGCATCTCGGAGGTCAGCATGACGTGGGTGTTGACCCACACGCAGCCGAACTCGAGGTCGCGGGAGACCCGCATGGCCGTGCCGTGGTCGGTGGTCCACACGCTCGAGGCCAGCGCGTAGTCCACGTCGTTGGCGAGCTCGAGCGCCTCTTCCTCCGTGCTGAAGGGCTGCACGGTGAGCACCGGGCCGAAGGTCTCCTCCTGCACGAGGGCGTCGTCCTGGTGGACCCCGGTCACCACGGTGGGCTCGAAGAAGTAGCCGGGGGCTCCCTCGACCGGCTTCCCGCCGGTGACCACGGTCGCGTGCCCGGGCAGGTCGGCGAGCTTGCGGCAGACGTCCTCGAAGTGCCGGACGTTGTTGAGCGGGCCGTAGAAGTTCTTGGACTCGTCCGGGTCCCCGGTCACGATGTCCCGGGCGGCCGCGGCCAGCAGCCGCACGAACTCGTCGTGGGCGCTGTCCTGGACCAGGATGCGGGTCACCGCGGTGCAGTCCTGGCCGGCGTTGAAGGTGCCGAACTCGACGAGGGCCCTGGCGGCGGCGGGCAGGTCGGCGTCCGCGAACACGACGGCGGGCGCCTTGCCGCCCAGCTCGAGGTGGCCGCGGGTGAGGTTCTGCGCCGCGGCCAGGGCCACCGCGCGGCCGGCGCGCACGGAGCCGGTGATGGAGACCATGGAGGGCGTGCGGTGGGCGGTCATGAGCGCCCCCGTGGAGCCGTCCCCCAGGAGGATGTTCACCACGCCGGCGGGGAAGATGCCGTCGATGAGCCGGGCCAGCACGAGGGTGGACTCGGGCGTGGTGTCCGAGGGCTTGAGGACCACGGTGTTGCCCGCGGCCAGCGCGGGGCCGAGCTTCCAGATCGCCATGAGCAGCGGGTAGTTCCAGGGGGTGACCTGCGCGACGACGCCGACCGGCTCGCGCCGCACGTAGGAGGTGTGCTCGCCCATGTACTCCGCGGCGGCCTTGCCCTCGAGGGTGCGGGCCGCGCCGGCGAAGAAGCGCAGGTTGTCGGCGCCGGCGGCGACCTCCTCGTCCGCGATCATCTGGCGGGGCTGGCCGGTGTTGCGGTGCTGGGCGTCGACGAGCTCGGAGCTGTGCGCCTCGAGCGCGTCCGCGAGCCGGAGCAGCATGAGCTGGCGCTCGCTCGGGGTGGTGCGCTTCCAGGTCCGGAAGGCCTTCTTGGCGGCGGCGAAGGCCTGGTCCACGTCCGTGGCGTCGGAGACCGGGGAGACGGCCACCGTCTTCCCGGTGGCCGGGTCGACCACGTCGATCCGGCCGGTGCCGTGGGCGTCGACGAAGGCGCCGTCGACGTAGTTCTGCAGGACGTCGCTCATGGTGGGGTCTCCTCTGCGGGCGGGAACACGGTGCCGCCCACTCTAAATGATCGGGTTTCATTTTAGTAGGCTCCGGAGTGACCGGCAGCACAACTCTAGCGCCGCTGCGGCGGGCAGAAGTCCCCCCGGTGCGGGCTCACCACCCCCGGCTGCCCGGGCCGCCCTTGAACGGGCCGATCACCCGGGAGGTGATCCAGCCGCCGTAGAACCCGCCCTCCTGCGGGACCACCCGCTCCCCGTCGACCAGGCACCGGCCCATCGCCCCGGGCAGCACCGCCACGTGCCCCCGCAGGGACCCGAAGCCGGGCGCCGGATCGGGATAGGTCCACGCGGCGCGCGGGGCGCTCCGCCGCCCGCCCTGCACGTCGAACCAGGCCGCCGCGCCCTTCCACTCGCACCACGAGGCCCCCTCGCAGGGGCGGAGGCTGCCCTCGGCGAAGGCCGCGCGGGGCAGGTAGTAGGCCGGCGGGTGGCTGGTCTCCAGCACCCGGAGGGCGGCCGTGGTGGCGGCGATGCAGGTCCCGCCCAGCCAGACCTCGACCCGCTCCGGGGTGGGCTCGACCCGGGGCGGGCGCGGGTAGTCCCACACGGACTCCTGGCCGGGACCCGGGGTCCGGGGCCGTGGTCTGCTCATGCGCGCTCCGTCCGGACGCCCCGCCCGTCACGGCCCACCGGCCGGCCACGGGACGTCACAATGTGCTGAGGGATGCATCACTATGCTACGGCGCGTGACGGCACCCTGGAAATGCTTGCCGCGGAAATAATATGATCTTCGGGTGCTTATCTCAGGTCTCCTCATCGGCGCCGCCCTCGGGTTCGTCCTCCAGCGCGGCCGTTTCTGCGTCACCGGCGCGTTCCGCGACGTCTGGATCGCGAAGAACACGTGGTGGCTGTCCGCCCTGTTCGTGGCCATCGCGGTCCAGTCGGTCGGAGTGTGGGTGCTCGACGCCCTCGGCGTGATCACCCTCTCCTCCACCGGCTTCGCGTGGCTGGCCACGATCGTCGGCGGCTTCGTCTTCGGCTTCGGCATCGTCCTCGCCGGCGGCTGCGCCACCGGCACCTACTACCGAGCGGGCGAGGGCCTCGTCGGCTCCTGGTTCGCCCTGCTCTTCTACGCCCTGTTCGCGGCGATCTCCAAGTACGGCCCGCTCGCCGGGACCACGCAGGCGCTGCGCGGGATCACGACCGAGCACGGCACGATCCACGAGACCCTGCACGTCTCCCCGTGGATCCTGGTCGCCCTGCTGGTCGCGGTCGCGGCTCTCTGGGCACGCCACCACCTCACCAAGCCCCGGATGAAGGTCGCCACCCTTCCGCCGGAGCGGACGGGCCTCAACCACCTGCTGTTCGAGAAGGCCTGGAACCCGTTCGCGACCGCCGTGGTGATCGGCCTCATCGCGCTCGCCGCCTGGCCCGCCAGCTGGGCCACCGGCCGCGAGTTCGGCCTGGGCATCACGGGCCCCTCGGCCAACATCGCCAACTACCTCACCACCGGTGACCTCGAGATGGTCGACTGGGGCGTGCTGCTGGTGGTCGGCATCCTGGTCGGGTCGTTCATCGCGGCCAAGGGATCCGGCGAGTTCAAGATCCGCGTCCCCGACGCGCAGACGATCGTCCGGTCCATCGCCGGCGGCGCCCTGATGGGCATCGGCGCGGCCTGGGCCGGCGGCTGCACCATCGGCAACGGGCTCGTCGAGACCTCGATGTTCTCGTGGCAGGGCTGGATCGGCCTGGGCGCCATGATCCTCGGCACCGGGGCCGCCGCCAAGATCTTCATCGCCCCCCGCAAGAAGTCCGCCGCCCCGGGCCGCGTCCCGGCCGGCGTCTGACCCCCACCCACCCCGACCCCCAGGAGGCACTCCTCATGGCACAGCACATCCTCGAGACCGACGGTCTCGTCTGCCCGTTCCCCGTCGTCGAGGCGAAGGCCGCGATGGCCGAGATGCCCGCCGGCGACGAGCTCGTCATCAACTTCGACTGCACGCAGGGCACCGAGGCCATCCCGCGCTGGGCGGCCGAGAACGGCTACCCCGTCACGCAGTTCTCCAAGCGCGGCGCGGCCGAGTGGTCGATCACCGTGCAGAAGGCCTGAGCCCCGGGCACCGCACGCCCCGGGCCCCGACGACGGACCCCCGCGACCGAGCTGATCGGTCGCGGGGGTCCGTCGTCGCCGCCGGGGAGCGGCCCGGCGCCGCCCGGCCCACGACCCCGGACGGCAGCCGGCGGGGCCGCCCGCCGGCCTCGGCTCACCGCACCGCCGGGGCGCGCTCCGGAGCGGTCGCGCCGGCCTCCTCGAAGGGGCGCAGCCGCAGCAGCGCGAGAGCCGCCAGGACCACGACCGCGGCCACGCCCACGTACAGGGCGGTCGGGCTCCACCCGGCGTCGAGCAGCGCGCCCACCGCGATGGGGGCGAGGATCGCCCCGGCCCGGCCCACGCCGATCCCCCAGCCCACGCCGGTGGTCCGGATCCCGGGCTCGTAGGTCTGCGGCGCGACCGTGTACAGCCCGGCGATGCAGCCGTTGATGAGCATCCCCACCAGCACCCCGCTCGCGAAGGCGAGCAGCGGCACGGAGGTGGTCGTGATGAACACGACGAGGGTGAGCGCCGAGAGGACCGTGAAGACCATGAGCGTGGCCCGCGCCTCCCAGCGGGTCGTGAGCACGCCGTACAGCAGGGAGCCGAAGGTGCCGCCCATGGTGAGCATGAGCCCGCCGACGATGCCCTGCTGCTCGGTCATCCCGGACTCCACCAGCAGGCGGGGCGTCCAGGAGTTCGCGAAGTAGAAGCCGAACATGATGACGAAGAAGGAGATCCACAGCAGGAGGCTGGCGGTGCGATAGCGCGGGCTCAGCAGCGTGGCCACGGCGCCCTGCCGTCGGCCGGTGGCGACCGGGGCGGGGCCGAGCTCCACCTCGCCGGAGAGCCGGATCCGCCGGGCGATGCGCTGCAGCTTCGGCAGGGCGCCGGCCGGGCGCCGGGTGCGGAGGTAGTCGACCGACTCGGGCATCAGGGCGAGCACGAGCCCGATCGCCACCAGCGTGAGGAGGCCGCCGGTGAGGAACACGGAGCGCCAGCCGAAGGCGGGGATCAGCTGGGTCGCGCCCATGCCTCCGAGCGTGGCGCCCACGCCGTAGCCCGCGGTGAAGATGCTCACGGCCATGCCGCGGCGCCGGGCGCTGGCGTACTCGCTGGTGAGGACCGTGGCCGAGGCGAGGATGCCGCCCACCCCCAGGCCGGTGACCACGCGCCAGGCCCCGAGCGCCGTCGCGGAGTCCGCGGTGGTGGACAGGAACAGTCCCAGGGCGTTGACGGCCAGCGCCACGACGAGGATCGTGCGCCGGCCGTACCGGTCCGCGAACGGGCCGAGGACGAGCGAGCCCACGGCCATGCCGATGAGGCCGGCGCTGAGCAGCCAGCCCAGCTGGGCGCCGGAGAGGCCGAACTCCTCGGTCACGGACGTGGCCGTGAAGGCCATCGCGAGGACGTCGTAGCCGTCGAGGGCGTTGAGGAACGTGGCCACCGCGATGATGAGCCACTGGTAGGACGACATCTTCGATGCGTCGATCTGGTGTCGGATGTCCATGGCGGGCCTCTCAGGGGACGTCGATGGTGAGGACGGCGCTCGGGCGCTCGTCGGAGGTGGTCACGGGGGCGGCCGGCACGGCGCGGGAGACGCAGCAGCACATGGCGGTGCCGGGCTCCTTCTGCCGGTCCGAGTAGAACACGTCGCGGTGGTCGATCCGCGCGGCCCGGTCGAGGACCTTGACCTGGCACAGCCCGCACTCGCCCTTGCGGCAGTCGGACATCATGTCCACGCCCTCCCTCTCCAGGGCCTCGAGCATGGACTCGTCGGAGCCGACGACGGCCTCGACGCCCAGGCGCGGGATGCGCACGAGGAAGGGCTGGGCCTCGAACCAGCCGCTGTTGCCGAAGGTCTCGTAGCGCAGGCCGGTCCGGTCGAGTCCGCGCTCGGCCCAGGCGCGGCGCACCGCGTCCATGAGCCGGATGGGCCCGCACATGTAGAGCTCCGCGCCCTCGGGCACCCCGGCCACGAGGCCGTCCACGTCGAGGGCTCCGCCCTCGTCGTCCACGTGTGCCTGCAGCCGGTCGCCGTGCAGGGCGGCCAGCTCCTCCAGGTAGGCCATGGCGGGGCGGGAGCGGCCGGCGTAGACGAGGCGGTAGTCCGCCCCGAGACGGCGCAGCAGCGCCGCCATCCCGGCGACCGCGGTGATGCCGATGCCCCCGGCGAGCAGGACGTAGGAGGGCGCGCCGATGCGCAGGGGGAAGTTCTGCAGCGGCTGGGTGATCTCGAGGGTCTGCCCGGCCCCGATCGAGTGCATGAACACGGACCCGCCGCGGGAGGCCGGGGTGCGGAAGACGCTGAGCGCCAGTTCGGACCCGTCGGCGGCGGCGTCCACCACGGAGTAGGAGCGCACGACGGGCGCCCCGTCGACGAGGACGCGGACGTCCACGTGCTCCCCGGGCCTCGTGGGACGGGGCAGTTCGGGGCGCAGGACGATGCGCCGGATGCCCGTGGCGATCTCCTCGACCGTGACGACGACCGCGCGCTGCCAGACCTGGTGGTGGGAGTCAGCCATGACCGTTCCGTCCGCTCAGGCGCCGGAGGCGGCGGTCGGGACGGCCGCGGCGCGGCCCTCGGCCTGGAGCGCCCGCTCGAGGAGACGGCGCACCCACATCCCGCCCATGTCGATGTTGAGGTTGTAGAACTCGTGCTCCGGGTTGGCGTCGATGGCCGCCTGCTGGGCCTGCAGCATGGCCTCGTCCTCGCCGAACACCCCGTGCACGCCCTGGCGCAGCTGCGTGGTGATGAGCTGGCTGTCCAGGCGGTAGTTGCGCATGAACGCCCAGAAGTAGTGGCTGGAGCGGCCCGTCTCCGGGGTGATCGTGTTCATCACGTAGCCGTTGACCCCGCGGGAGCGGTCGCCCTCGGGCGCGCCGGTGCCGGCCTCGGCCACGCCGACGTCGATGCAGATGGTGGAGGGGAAGTAGTAGTGGATGATCTGCCAGCGGTCCACCTTCCCCTCGAAACCGGGAAACCGGTCCCGCATGTTCTTCCGCCAGAAGGGCGGGGCGTCGATGTTGCGCATCCAGCGCGTCACGGTCACGGAGCGCTCGTCGTGGGTGGTCTCGAACTCCGCCTCGGAGAGCTCCTCCTGGCCGATGCTGGAGGAGTGCACGAACTCCTCGTGGGTGAGGTCCATGAGGTTGTCGAGGACGAGCTGGTAGTTGCAGGGTGCATGGATGGTCTCCCCGTCGCCGGCCCACTCCGGGCTGTCCATCTGGTGCATGTCCGGCACGAGCGTGGGGTCGGCCAGGGTGGGGTCGCCGAGCCACACCCACACGAACCGGTAGCGCTCCAGCACCGGGAAGGACGGCACCGTCGCGGAGGGGTTGAGCGTCTCCTGCGCCGGCATCGCGGTGCAGCGTCCGGCGGCGTTGTAGCGCAGCCCGTGGTACGGGCACTGGATCTCGTCCCGGCCCACCAGCTTGCCCTGGGACAGCGGAGCCAGGCGGTGCCAGCAGGCGTCGGCGAGCGCGACGGCGCGGCCGTCCTGGGTCCGGTACAGGGCCAGGGGCCGGCCCGCGACGGTGCGGGAGAGGATCCCCTTGCCGGTGATCTCGTGGTCCCATCCGGCCACGTACCAGGCGTTGAGCGGATGGGACAGGAGCTTGGCGGTCGTGGTGGTCCGCGTGGCGGTGACGGTCATGGTGCGGTCCTCTGCTGGGCGGTCGGGATGAGCACGAACAAATAACTACATGCATAGATAGTTTGTGGCGTGGAACACAGATTAGCTATGCAGATAGTTGTTGACAAGGGTCACGGCCCGCCGATCGGACTAGGCTCGGGGGGACGATCCACCGCTTCCCGGAAGGAGCCACCCGTGAGCCTCCGTTCGGCCCTGCTGGCGCTGCTCTCCTCCGGCCCGCTGACGGGCTACGACGTGGTCAAGCAGTTCAGGACCTCGGTGGGCCACGTCTGGCACGCCCCCGACTCGCAGATCTACCCGGAGCTGCGGAAGATGCACGCGGAGGGGCTGCTCTCGAGCCGGCCGGTCCCCTGGGGATCCCGCGGGGCCACCAAGACCGAGTACACGATCACCCCCGAGGGGGAGCGCGCCCTGCGGGAGTGGCAGGACACCCCGCTGGACTACGTCCGGGAACGCGATCCCGCCCAGCTCAAGGCCGCCTACTTCGAATGGGCCTCCCCCGGGGCGGCGGCCGCGCAGCTGCGCGCGCACATCGAGCACTACCGGCAGCAGCGCGCGCAGGCCCTCGAGCAGATCCGGGCGCTCGAGGACCGCACGAACCCCACGCTCGCCCGGCGTCTGGCGGCCAACCCGGAGGACCAGTGGGAGCGGATCACCCGGTTCAAGGTCTTCGCCTACGAGGGGCAGGTGGCCCGCGCCGAGCAGGAGATCGCGTGGGCCGAGCGCGGCCTGCGCCTGCTGGCGGAACTGGGCGAGCTGGACGGGCCCGGCGCGCGGGAGACGTCCTGACGGCGGCCCCGGCCGCGGGTGCGTAGGCTGGCCGCAGTCCCGTCTCCGGCCGAAGGACCCGTCATGACCCGCGCGCCGCTGTCCCGCCTGCTCACCCCCGTCCTGTGCGCCGGGCTGCTCCTGGCGGGCTGCGCCCAGGACACCGGCCCAGGGGCGGCGGCCACGCCCGCGGCGGACGGGAGCTCGTCGTCGTCCGCCCCCTCCCCGACGCCGTCCCCCACTCCCACCGCCACCCCCGAGGAGCCCGCCGAGCTGATCGGCGGGGGCACCGAGGTGTTCCCCGGGCGCCGGATGGTGGCCCTCTACGGGCAGCCCGGCACCCCCGCCCTGGGGGCGCTCGGCGAGCAGGGCCCCGAGGAGTCCGCGCTCCGGGCGAAGGAACTGGCCGCGCAGTACGAGCCCTTCAGCGAGGAGCCGGTGGTCCCGGCGTTCGAGATCATCGCGACCACGGCCTCGGCGGAGCCCGGCGAGGACGGGGACTACTCGCGGGAGTCCACCGTGGAGGACCTGCGCCCCTACGTGGAGGCCGCGGCGGAGCACGACGTCTACGTGGTGCTCGACCTGCAGCCCGGCCACCAGGACTTCCTGAGCCAGGCGCAGCAGTACGAGGAGCTGCTGCGCCTGCCCAACGTGGGACTGGCCCTGGACCCGGAGTGGCGGCTCGCGCCCGGGCAGGTGCACCTGGCGCAGATCGGCTCGGTGGACGCGGCCGAGATCAACGCGACGACGGCGTGGCTGGCCGACCTCACCGCCCGCCACGGGCTGCCGCAGAAGGTGGTGCTGCTGCACCAGTTCGCGGAGTCGATGATTCCGGACCGGCACCTGGTGGACGCCTCGCGCCCGGAGCTCGCGCTCGTGCTGCACGCCGACGGCCACGGCACGCCGGAACTGAAGATGGGGACGTGGGAGCGGCTGCAGCAGGGCCTGCCCCCGGGGATCCGGATGGCGTGGAAGAACTTCTACGACGAGGACACCCCCACCTTCACCCCGGAGCAGACGTTCGCGATCGAGCCGCGGCCCTGGTTCGTCTCATATCAGTGACCCCTCGGCCCCCGGGGAGCTCCTGCCTACGATGAGGAGAGCGGACGGGCAGCCCGCCGGTCCGCCGATCGAGGAGGACCCCATGAAGGCGCTCGTCTACCACGGACCGGGGCACAGGGCGTGGGAGGACGTCCCGGCCCCCACGATCCAGGACCCGACCGACGTGATCGCGAAGGTCGACACGACGACCATCTGCGGCACCGACCTGCACATCCTCAAGGGCGACGTCCCGGCGGTGACCGACGGCCGGATCCTGGGCCACGAGGCGATCGGCACGATCACCGAGGTCGGCGGCGCCGTGACCGGCCTGGCGGCCGGCGACCGGATCATCATCCCCGCCATCACCAACTGCGGGAAGTGCTCCTACTGCAAGAACAACCAGCCGTCCCACTGCCGGACGCTCGGGGGCGTGGGCTGGGTCTTCGGCCACCTCATCGACGGCACGCAGGCCGAGTACGTCCGCGTCCCGTTCGCGGAGACCTCCGTGCACAAGGTCCCGGAGGGCCTCGACGACGAGGACGTCCTGTTCCTCACCGACGCCCTGCCCACGGGCTTCGAGATCGGAATCCTCAACGGCAGCACGAAGCCCGGTGACACGGTCGCGATCGTCGGGGCGGGCCCGGTGGGCCTGGGCGCGGTGATGACCGCCAACCTCTGCGGCGCGGGGCGGGTGATCACCGTGGACCTCGACGAGAACCGGATGGACAAGGCGCTCGAGCTCGGCGCCACCGACAAGGTCAACGCGGGGGACCCGGACGCCGTCGAACGGATCAGGGCCCTGTCCCCGGACGGGCTCGGCGTGGACGTGGCCATCGAGGCCGTCGGGATCCCGCAGACGTTCCGGACCTGCCTGGACGTCGTGCGGCCCTACGGGACCGTGGCCAACGCCGGGGTGCACGGCAGGCCGGTCGAGCTGCCGCTGGACCGGCTGTGGATCTCCAACGTCCGGATCACCACGGGCCTCGTCGACTGCCGCACCGTGGGCAACCTGCTCAACATGGTCCGCTCCGGCCGGCTCGACGCGAAGGCGATGGCCACGCACCGCTTCACGATGTCCCAGATGGAGGAGGCCTACGACCTGTTCGGCAACGCCGCGCAGCACCGGGCGGTGAAGGTCGTCATCCGCGCCGACTGAGCGGTTGCTAGCGTGTGGCCGTGCGGACCGACAGACTCCAGAGCCCCCGGCAGCGGAAGACCATCGACCGGCTGGCCCGCTGGCTCACACGCACCCACGGCGCGGACCCGGGGTGGGACGCCCTGGTGCTGGACGTCCTCAGCGTGGGCCGGGACCTGCGCCTGCAGGTGCGGGAGGTCCGCGGCGGCACCACGTCCTGCCACCCCGTGGACGCCGCCGGGCGGCGCGGCGCCCCGCAACGGCTGGTCCGTGCCCTCCAGGACGACTACGCCGACCTCGTCGACGGTTCCTGGCTCTCGGCCACCCTGCTCGTCACGGTCTCCGAACGGCGCTGGGACCGGCCCGGGGTGGAGCTGGTGCTCAACTACACCGACGAGCCGCGTCTCCCGGCGCACGCCCCGCACCCGGTCGCGGCCGAGGACTGGCGGCGGCACCTGCTCCGCTACCGGAGGATGGACCGGAGGATCCCCGGCTGGCTGCGGCAGCGCCTGACCGAGGCCGGCCTCGAGGTGCCCGAGCGCTGACCCGGGCCGTTCGCCGTGCGGGAACAACCGGCCCGTCACCCCCGGATGCTGTTCCTTCAGCATGCTGAGGGGTCTAGGCTGGGGGCACCTGTTCACCGACCGGAGGGAGATTCCATGGGACTCGGAGACAAGATCAGCAACGCCGCGGAAAAGGCGGGCGGTGCTGCGAAGGAAAAGGTCGGCGACGCCACCGACAACCGCGACCTCCAGGCCGAGGGCCAGGCGGACAAGCTGTCCGGCAGCGCCAAGCAGGCCGGCGAGAACGTCAAGGACGCGGGCAAGAACTTCAAGGACGGCATCTAGCACCACGGTTCAGCCGTCGAACCACCAGGAGGGCCCCGGCGTCGTGCGCGACGCCGGGGCCCTCCGCCGTGTCCTGCTCGTGCGCCCCGCCCGGCCCCGGCGCGCGGGCACACGCCGACTCCCGGTTGCAGGAGCACAGCATGGCTAGCCTGGGGCCATGCCGCAGACCATTCCGGAGTGCCCCGAGTTCCCGCCCGGCTTCGAGGCGGAGCAGTGCGTCTGGCGCGCCCTGCGGGCGCAGCTGCCGGCGGACGCGGTCCTGATCTCCGGCCAGCGCATCACCGGTGACGTCGATGCGGAGCTCGACCTGCTCGTGCTCTGGCCCGGGGTGGGCAACGCGGTGATCGAGGTCAAGGGCGGACAGGTCGCGCTGCGCGACGGGCAGTGGCACCAGTCCGGCAGGGACGGATCGCACCGGCTGAGGCGCTCGCCGCTGGACCAGGCCCGATCCGGGATGCACGCCCTCCTGGAGTACCTCAAGCCTCGGCTGTCCCGCGGGCCCGGCCGCACCACCTTCTTCGCGGCGCTGTCCTACACCCGCCTGCCCCAGGGCTGGGACGCCCCCGACGCCCCGCGCGACCGGCTGCTCGACAGCACCGACCTGGACGGCGTCGCCGAACGGCTGCGCCAGGTGCTGCGCCGCAGCACGCAGGCCTACAGCCCGCCCGACCGGGCCACCGTGGAGCTGGTCGTGAAGAACCTGCGCCGCACGCACCTGTCCCTGCGCAACGTGCAGGAGCTGGCGCGGGAGCTGGAGGACTCCGGCAACCAGCTCACCCGCGACCAGGAGCGGACCCTGTCCCTGCTGCGCTGGCAGCACCGGGCCCAGATCACCGGGGGTGCCGGCTCCGGCAAGACCCACCTGGCGATGCTGAAGGCCCGCCGGCTGACCCGCGACGGGTTCCGCACCGCTCTGGTGTGCTACTCCCGGGGTCTCGGGCGGTACTTCCAGCTGATGTCCCGGGCCTGGCCGGACGCGGAGCGCCCGGCCTACATCGGGCTGTTCCATCAGCTGCCCGTCGAGTGGGGCGCCGAGCCCGGCGAGGACGACGACCCCGACCACTGGGAGCGCCGGCTCCCCCGGCGGCTCGGGGAGCTGGCCGCCGAGCAGCCGGAGGAGTGCCGGTTCGACGCGATCATCGTGGACGAGGCCCAGGACTTCGGGGAGCTGTGGTGGGAGGCGCTCGTGCAGTGCTTCAAGGACCCGGAGCAGGGCGTGCTGTTCGTGTTCACCGACGAGCACCAGCGGATCTTCGACCGCGACGGGCAGGCCCCGATCGACCTCAACCCGTTCCCGCTGGACGACAACCTGCGCAACACCTCGACCATCGCCCGGGCCTTCGCCCCGCTCGCCTGGGAGGCGCAGCGGTGCCGGAACGCGGAGGGACCGGCGGTGCGGTTCGTGGACGTCGAGCCGGGGGCGGTCCTGGACCTCGCCGACGACGCCGTGGTCGCCCTCCAGCACGAGGGCTGGGACCCGGGCCGGATCGCCCTGCTGACCACCGGCAGGCGTCACCCGGTGCAGCGGGAGATCGTGGAGGCCGAGGGGTTCGGGGCCTACTGGGACGGGCACTTCGCGGAGGAGGACGTGTTCTACGGGCACGTCCTGGGCTTCAAGGGCCTCGAGCGCTCGGCCGTGGTCCTGGCGGTCAACGGGTTCCACGACATGGCCCGTGCCCGGCACATGGTCTACGTGGGCATGTCCCGCGCACGGTCGCTGCTCGTCGTCGTCGGCCCGCGGGAGGTCGTGGAGGAGGCTGCCGGCCCGGAGCTGCTGGCCGCCCTCGACGCCGGTGAGGCATGGCGCCCGCCGGCCGGGTGAGCACCCCGCCGGGCGGGGGACGGGCCGGCTACCGCGTGCGGTCCGTGTCCTCGACGCCGGACTCCACCCCGGCGAGCTCCTCCTGGGCGCCGTGCCCGGTGCGCGCCCGGGTGCGGGCGTCGACGGCCAGGAGGACGAGGACGACGACGCACCCCGCGGCGGCGGCGAGCAGCTGCAGCCACCAGTCCCCCTCGGGGGCGAGCAGGGTGCGGTCCTCGAGCTGCCACGGCCACAGGGTGCGCAGGGCGCCGAGCATCAGGCCGGTGAGGGCCAGCATGGTCACCCGGTGGTGGCGGTCCAGCAACCACTGCAGGCCCTTCACGATCACGACCATGCCGAGGGCGGCGCCCAGGAGGAACAGGGACAGGTAGCCGAGATCGAGCTCGTCCACGGCCCGCAGGGTCGGCTGGTAGAGCCCGATGGTCAGCAGCAGGAAGGACCCGGAGAGCCCGGGCAGCAGCAGCGCGGACACGGCGACCATGGCCGCCAGGACGACGAGCAGGGGCGCGGGGGCCACCGTGGTGGGCGGCACGGAGACCAGCACGAACGCCAGGACGGTCGCGGCCGCCACCACCGCCGCGTCCCGGACGCGCAGGGCCCCGCCCGCCAGGCGCAGGGGCACGCCGACGGAGGCCAGGACCATGCCGAAGAACAGCGCGCGCATGGTGACCGGGTGCTCCTCCACGAGGTGGCTCATCGGCCCGGCCACGGTCAGCAGGGCCGCGACCATGCCGATCGCCACGGGGAGCACGATCCGCCACTCGACCCGGGCGAGGTGGTGCCTCGCCCCGGCGGCGCGGTCGGGGCCCAGCAGGAGACGCTTCCCCGCGGAGACCACGTGGCCGGCCGAGTTGATCAGCTCGTCGTAGATGCCCACCACCAGGGCCACGGTGCCGCCGCTGACGCCGGGGACGGTCTCGACCACCCCGATCAGCGCGCCGCGCACCACGTTGCCCGGGAGGCTGCGACGGACGGGGCCGCCGGCGCCGAGCGCCCCGGCGGAGGCGGCCCCGGCGGAGGTGGCCCCGGACTGCGCGGCGGGGAGGACGCCGGAGGGCGTCGAGGGATGGTCCGGGGCGGGGGAAGCGGGCACGGGGACTCCTGGGCGAGGGAACGGCATGGGCGCTTGCCAGGCTACCGGCACCGGCCGGGCATGCCGCGGCGGGGCCGCCCGTAGACTGGCCCGACCCTTCGTGCCCCCGACCCAGGAGCCCTCCCATGAGTCCCGACCACGTCGGTTTCGCCCTCGTCCTGCTCGCCGCGCTCTTCCTGGTGGGGAAGTGGTTGCGGGTCAAGGTGCGGTGGATCCAGAAGATCTTCCTGCCCAGCTCCATCATCGTGGGCTTCCTCGCCCTGCTGGCGGGCCCCCAGGTGCTCGGCCGGGTCGGGGAGGCGGCGGGCGTCGGCTGGCTCGCGGACGGCGGGCTGTTCACCCCGGAGATCCTCGAGGTCTGGTCCGCGCTGCCCGGCCTGCTGATCAGCGTGGTCTTCGCGACCCTCTTCCTCGGCGCCACGATCCCCGGGCCACGGCGCGTGGCCAAGCTCGCGGGCCCGCAGCTGTCGGTGGGCCTGGCCTTCGGCTCCGGGCAGTACGTGGTGGGGCTGCTGCTGGTGGTGCTGGTGCTCACCCCGCTGTTCGGCATCTCCCCCATGGCCGGGACGCTCATCGAGATCGGCTTCGAGGGCGGCCACGGCACGGCCGCCGGCATGCGCGGCGTCATGGAGGAGGTGGGCTTCGCCGACGGCGCGGACCTGGCCCTGGGCATGGCCACCATCGGCCTCGTGGGCGGGATCGTCATCGGCATCGCGGTGATCAACTGGGGTGTGCGGACCGGGCGCACCCGGGTGTTCCAGGGCGACGTCGAGCAGTCCGTGGAGGAGCAGAAAGGTCTCTACCGCCGCGACGAGAACATCCCCGCGGCCATGATGACCTCCCGCCCGGCGTCCATCGAGCCGCTGACGCTGCACGTGGCCGTCGTGGGCATCGCGATCCTCATCGGCTACCTCATGCTCACCGCCCTGCAGCGGATCGAGCAGGCCCTGTGGGCGGACACCGTGGAGCTGCTCGCCTTCGTGCCGCTCTTCCCCCTGGCCATGCTGGGCGGTGTGGTGGTGCAGCTGGTCATGGACCGGCGCGGCATCGGCCATCTGCTGGACCACCAGATGATGCTGCGCATCCAGGGCCTCGCCCTCGACTTCCTGATCCTCGCCGCGATCGCCACCCTGTCCCTGACCGCGATCGCCGCGAACTGGGAGGCCTTCCTGGTCCTCTCCCTCGCGGGCGTCGTGTTCTGCACCGCCTTCCTGCTCTACTTCGTGCCCAAGGTCATTCCCGACTACTGGCTCGAACGCGGCATCGGGGACTTCGGGCAGTCCATGGGCGTGACGGCCACCGGCCTGATCCTCATGCGCATCGCCGACCCGCACGACGAGAGCCCGGCCATGGAGGCCTTCGGCTACAAGCAGCTGTTCTTCGAGCCGTTCTTCGGCGGCGGCCTGGTCACGGCCGCCTCGGTGCCGCTGATCTACCAGTTCGGCCCGTGGCCGCTACTCGTGGTCATGTCGGTGGTGTTCGTGGCCGCCCTCGGCGGCGGCATCGCCCACCGCCGTCGGCTCGTGGCCCGCGGGGAGGCCCGCCCGCCGGCCGTCCGGGCGTAACCCGGCCCCGGTCCGTGGCAGGGCCCCCGGAGGGGTGGCAGACTCGTGCTCCACCGCCCGTCGAGGGGATCCGGCCATGACCACCGCGCTGCTCGCCACCGACCACGGACAGATGCCCGCCCACGTGGCGGTGCCCGCCACGCCGCCGCCCTGGCCCGGGGTGGTCGTGGTGCACGACTTCACCGGGATGAGCCAGGACCTGCGCCACCAGGCGGACTGGCTGGCGCAGGAGGGCTTCCTCGCCGTGGCCCCCGACCTCTTCCACTGGGGCGGCCGGCTGCGCTGCCTGCGCACGGTGCTGAAGGACATCGGCGCCCGGCGCGGGCGCACGTTCGACGACGTGGAGGCGGCCCGCTCCTGGCTCGCCGCCCGCCCCGACTGCACCGGGCGGATCGGCGTCATCGGCTTCTGCATGGGCGGCGGCTACGCCCTCGCGCTGGCCGCGGAGCACGGCTTCGCGGTCTCCAGCACGAACTACGGCGGCTGTCCCGAGGGAGCGGAGGAGTGGCTGCCGCGGGCCTGCCCGATCGTGGGCAGCTACGGCGGCGCGGACGGCTCGCCCCTGGGCGCGGACGCCGGGCGCCGGCTGGAGGGCATCCTCACCGAGACCGGGGTGGAGCACGACATCAGGATCTACCCCGGGGTAGGCCATGGCTTCATGAACGACCACGACCCCGCCGACCTCACTCCCCTGCTGCGGGTCCTGGGCCGGTTCAGCCGCACCGCCTACGACGACCCCGCCACCCAGGACGCCCGGCGGCGGATCGCCGCCTTCTTCGACCGGCACCTGCGGGAGGACGCCCCGGCGCCCCCGTGATCCGGTGGCGCAACGACCCGGCGGCGTCGAGCAGGAACTCCTCGTCCGGGGGGCGGGACCGGCAGGATGGGTCCATGAGCATCCTCATCGGCCTGGACATCGGCGGCACCAAGACCCACGGCCTGCGCGCCGAGGGCGGCACGGTGGCGCAGGAGGCGTTCGGCGGCAGCGCGAACGTGCAGAACGTCAGCCGTGACGCGGCGGCCTCCGTCCTGGCGCAGGTCCTCGCCGAGCTGGGGGCCGCGGCCGCGGACGTCGTGGTGGCGGGCGCCGGCGGGGTGGACACCGCGGCCGACGCGGAGGCGCTGCGCGGGCTGATCGCCCCGCACGCGGGCCGGGCCCGCGTCGTCGTGGTGCACGACACCCGGCTCGTGCTGGCCGCCGGGGGCTGCCGCACGGGGATCGCGGTCATCGCCGGCACGGGCTCCGCCGCGTGGGGGACCGCACCCGACGGGCGGGAGGCCCGCGCCGGGGGCTGGGGCCACCTGCTCGGCGACGAGGGCAGCGGCTACTGGATGGGCCGGGAGCTGGTGCGCCGCGCGCTCGCCCGGCACGACGACGGGCGGGTCCCCGACGCCCTGGACCGGGCGGTCCTCGACCGCTGCGGCCTCGCCGAGCCCGGCGGGCTCATCGAACGCTTCCACACGCTCCCCGAGCGCGGGTTCTGGGCGGACCTCTCCCGGGTGGCGTTCGCCGCGGCCGAGCAGGACGAGGACGCGATGCGGCTGGTGGACCGCACCGCGGACGCCCTGGCGGAGCTCGCCGCGACCGTGTCCCGGCGCCTGGCGCTGAGCGGGCCGGTGGTGGTCGGCGGCGGCCTCGCGGTGCACCAGCCGCTGCTGCGGGAGCGCCTCCGGGAGGCCGCCGCGCGGCGCGGGCTCGGAGAGGTGCGGGTGCTCGACCGCGCGCCCGTGCACGGCGCGCTGCGCCTGGCGGACCGATCGTGAGCGGGGACGGCGGCGGGGCCCTACCCTGAACGGGTGACCACCCTCGCCCCCGCCCGCCGCCCCGGGCTGCGCCCGACCGCCTACGTGC
The DNA here is from genome assembly GCF_001580365.1 of Kocuria turfanensis. Lineage (NCBI taxonomy): Bacteria > Bacillati > Actinomycetota > Actinomycetes > Micrococcales > Micrococcaceae > Kocuria > Kocuria turfanensis. The sequence continues at coordinate 1,967,362 of NZ_CP014480.1, forward strand.
TGGCGGCCGTCGTCTCCGTCCAGTTCGGCGGCGCCCTCGCCGCGGTGCTCGTCCCGCTGATCGGCGCCTCCGCCACGGTGACGATGCGCCTGCTCCTCAGCGCCGTGATCATGCTGCTCGTCATCCGGCCGCGGCTGCGCGGCCGCAGCCGCGAGGCCTGGCGCGCCGGACTGCTGTTCGGGGCCGCGCTGGCCGGGATGAACTTCGCGTTCTACCAGTCCCTGGCCACGCTGCCGCTGGGGGTGGCCGTGACCGTGGAGTTCCTGGGCCCGCTCACGCTCTCGGCGGTGCTCTCCCGCCGCGCCCGGGACGTGCTCGCCGTGCTCGCGGCGCTGGCCGGGGTCGTGCTGATCTCCCAGGCGCTCACGGTGCCGTGGGCGGAGCTCGACCTCGTGGGCATCGCCTGGGCGGCGCTGGCCGGGGTGGGCTGGGCGGCCTACATCCTGGGCAGCCGCTCCGCGGGCCGGCACTTCGACCAGCTGGACGGGCTGGCCGTGGCGCTGGTCGTGGCCGCGGTGCTGGTCACCCCCGTGGGCGTCGCCACCGCCCACGCCCCGGCCCTGACCTGGGGCGTGCTCGCCGGCGGGGTGGGGATCGCCCTGCTGTCCTCGGTGGTGCCCTACTCGCTCGAGCTCCTGGCGCTGCGCTCCATCCCGCCGAAGGTCTTCGGGATCCTGCTCAGCCTGGAGCCCGCCGTCGCGGCGCTGGTGGGACTGCTGGTGCTGAGCCAGGGGCTCACCACCCTGCAGCTGCTGGGCATGGGCCTGGTCGTGGCGGCCAGCGCCGTGGTCATGGTGGGCAGCGGATCACCCGAGGCCCCCGCGGAGACCGGGCCCGTCGAGCTGGTCCGGTCGCGCGCCGAATGATCAGCCCCCTGTGCAAATGGGGGGTTCCCGTGATGGGATGGGGCCATGGAAGCCAACGAGATCATGGACCGCATCCGCTCCGCCCGCGACCACGCCCTGGAGCAGGAGCGCGAGGAACGCCAGAACATCGCCGACGCGGACACCGCGGACAAGCAGGGCGCCGCGAGCGTGCGCCTGGCCACCCGGCAGGCCGTGCGCGAGGCCTTCGACGACATCCTCGGGGAGAGCACCGATCCCGCGCAGGACGGCTGAGCCCACGCGACGGCACCTGAGCACCCCCGGAGGGCCACGATGAGCCGGGTGGCCGTGGTGGGCGCGGGCATCGTCGGCCTCGCCACCGCCCACGCCCTGCGGGCCCGCGGCGTCGACGTCACCCTCTACGAGTCCGGCCCGCCCGGCGGCGGCCAGTCCGCCGGGCAGTCCCGGATCTTCCGGCACGCCCACGACGACCCCCGGCTGGTGGCGCTGGTCGCCCGCAGCCGGGCTCTGTGGCGGGCGTGGGAGCAGGAGTTCGGGGTGGAGCTGGTCTCCCCGGACGGGGCCGTGGCCATCGGGGACGGCGTGGCGGAGAAGCTGCGCACCCTGGAGCCCTTCCCGGACATCCCCGTCCGCCGGCTCGAGCCCGCGGAGCTGCGCGAGCGGCTGCCGCTGCTGGCCGCCTGGGACGGGCCGGCCATGCTCGACGTCGAGGGCGGGGCGATCCGCACCCTGGCCGCCGTCGGCGCCCTGACGGACCGGCTGCGGGAGTCGATGCTGCGAGAGCACGTGCTCTCGGTGCGGCGCACCGGCTCCGGCCGGGTGGAGGTGCGCACCGGCACCACCTGCGAGGACCACGACCACGTGGTCCTGTGCGCGGGCCGGGGCACCGCCCCGCTGGCGCTCGGGGCCGGTCTGCGGCTGCCGGTCGCCCTGGGCGCCCACGTCCGCCTGACCTTCGCCGTGGCGGACCCGCCGGGGCCGGCCGGGCTGCCCACGTTCCAGGACGGCAGCGGCGCGTTCGGGGAGACGGGGGTCTACGCCGCACCGTACCCGGACGGCCGGCACTACTCCGTGGGCCTCAGCGCCGACACGGACGCCCGCGCGGACGGCAGCCTGGCCGACCCCGGGCAGCTCGCCGCGTTCGCCGAGCGCACGGTCGGCTACGTGCGGCGGGCCCTGCCCGGGCTCGACCCGTCCCCGGTGGACCATGTGCACTGCTGGGTCACCCGCCTGCCCTGGGGCGACGACGGAGTGGGCGTGTGGTCCGAGGACGGGCTCACGGCCCTGGCCGGGCACAACCTGTTCAAGCAGGCCCCCGCGCTCGGCGAGGCCCTGGCCGAGACCGCCCTGAGCGGAACGGTTCCCGGGGACCTGCACCACGCGCAGCGGCTGGGCCGTTCCACCGGCTGAGTTCCGGCCGGTCCTCCCGCGGTGACGGACCTGCCGTGGCGGCACCGCCCGGCGGCGGCCGCCGAACCGTGCGGCCGCGAGGAACCGTCCGGTCGTCGAGGCCCCGGCCCCCCGGGGCCGGCCCCGAGGAGGACCCGGTCCCGGAGGGCGCCGCCGACCTCACGAGACCGCGCCGGACGCCCCGGTCACCGGGTCCGGTTCAACGGGGCTCGGAGCCGGTTCGTCGCGGGCCAGGGCGACGAAGAGCTCCTCCGCCGCGGCCGAGGGCACGACACGGTTGGGGTCGTGGAGATCCGGTTGCCACGGCATCGTCGCGATGCTGATGTTCTCCCGCGGAACGCGCGCCAGCCCGGCGCCGAGCCGGGCAAGGGTCCGCAGCTCGGAAAGGTCGGCGTCGGCGCGCACCGAGGACGTCACGGCGTCCGCGAAGGAATACGCCCGGCCGGGATGCGTGACCAGCTTCCGCTCCTTGACCCGGTCCACGATCGTGTACATCACCGTCTGCTGGTTGCCCATCCGCCCGATGTCGCTGCCGTCCGGGAAACTGTCCCGCGTCCGCGCCCACGCCAGGGCCTGCTGCCCGTCGAGCACCTGCTCACCGGCCGGCAGGTCCAGCTCCGCCTTCGGGTCGACCATGGCCTCGGGCAGATCCACGGGCAGGCCGTCCAGCGCGTCGACGACGCGGGAGAAGCCCTCGAAGCGCAGCTCGAGGAAGTGGTCGAGCCGCACTCCGCTCAGCGCCTCCACCGCCGACACGAGGCACCCCGGGCCCGCGCCCAGCGCCCCGTTGATCATGCCGTAGTAGCCGGAGAACGCGTAGCCGAGGTCCTCGGTGCAGGCGGGCAGGTCCAGCACGGTGTCGCGCGGGATCTGCACCGCGTCGATCCGGGAGCGGTCCTCGCTCAGGTGGACCAGGACCATGGAGTCCGCCCGGTCCCCCATCCGCGGATCCTCGTCCCGGGCGTCCGAGCCGACGACGAGGAGGTTGACCCCTCCCCCGCCGGCCGCGGCCACGTCCTCCCGCACCAGGTCCACCGTGTCGATGTTCCCGGCCAGCCGGGCGAAGCGCACCGCCGTGGCCGAGACCGTGGCCACCACCAGCAGGACGAGCACGGCGGCGAGCGCCACGACCGGCCGCCATCTGTGCTGCGGCGCGAGGGCGACGGACTGGGAACGGGGGAAGGTCGGCATGCGGCTCCTGCGTCGTCTCGGGCATTCCGTGGGGGCGCACCACGCGGCCTCCGGATGTCAGCCCCGAACTGTAGGCCAGCCCTCTGGGCGCGGGCTGGACGCACCGGGACGGTCCCGCCGGACGGTCCCTCCGGACGGGAGCAGGGATAATGACATCGGCGTCCGAGCCGGCCGGCACGGACGAGCGCGTCCCGGACCGAGGAGAAGAGGTGGCCATGCCGAGAGTCCTGGGGAGCACGGTCGACGACCAGACGAGGTGCACCCACTACCGCACGGTGCTGGACGTCGTCGCGATCCGCTTCTGGTGCTGCCAGGAGTACTACCCCTGCCACTTCTGCCACGCGGAGAGCGCGGGGCACGCCGCGGTGCCGTGGCCGGCCGCCGAGCGCGACGCCGCCGCCGTCCTCTGCGGGGTCTGCGCCCACGAGCTGACCGTGCGCGAGTACCGGGACGCGGACGGCTGCCCGCGCTGCAGCGCGCGCTTCAACCCGGGATGCCGTCTGCACGCCTCCCTGTACTTCGAGGACTGACCCGGACCGTGCCGATCCCCCGCCCCGCCTTCTCCGCCCCCGGCCGCCCGCGCCGCCGGGGAGAGCGCTCCGTGCCCCCGGGCCCCTCCGGCCCCAATCCGGGGCTGCGGCTCACGGACGTCACCGTCACCCGGGAGGGCCGGGACATCCTCCGGGACGTGGACCTGACCCTGGACGAGCACCGGATCGCCGTGATCGGGCTCAACGGCTCCGGCAAGAGCACCCTCGTGCGCCTGCTCAACGCGCTGGTGCTGCCCACCCGCGGCACGGTGCAGGTGGGCGGGCTGACCACCGCCCGGGACGCCAAACGGATCCGGCGCCAGGTGGGGTTCGTGTTCCAGCACCCGGAGAACCAGATCGTGATGCCCCTGGTGGCCGAGGACATCGCCTTCGGCGTGCAGAACCTCGGGCTGCGCGGTGCCGAGCTCACCGACCGGGTGGAGGCGGTCCTGCAGCACCTGGACATCGCCCACCTGCGCGACCGGGAGTCCTACACGCTCTCCGGCGGGGAGAAGCAGATGGTCGCCCTGGCCGCGGTGCTGGTGATGGAGCCCTCCACCGTCGTCTTCGACGAGCCCACCACCATGCTCGACCGGCGCAACCGCCGCCGGCTCCAGGCCACGATCGACGGCCTGGACCAGCGGGCGATCGTGGTGACCCACGACCTGGACATGGTCGAGGCCTACGACCGCGTCCTCGTGGTCCACGAGGGCCGCATCGCCTTCGACGGCGACCCCGGCCGGGCGCTCGAGTTCTACTGCCGGATCAGCGACTCGTGACCGGCGCCCGCCCCGCCGGGCCCCTGGCCGCGGTCCCGGCCGGACCCAAGTTCGCGGTGCTCTTCCTCGCCAGCATCGCCCTGTACGCGGTGCCCGGGCTCCCGGCGCAGATCGGCTTCTTCGTCCTCGCGGTGGCGGCGGTGCTGCTGACCCGCACCCCGCTGCCGCGGCTGGCGCGCATGCTGGCCGGGCTGTTCCTCGTCGTGGGGATCGTCGCCGTCACCCTGGTGCTGACCACCGGCTGGGAGGCCGCCGCGGTCTCGGCCCTGCGGCTGCTCAGCCTCTGCTTCCTCGCCTACGCCGTCACCCTGAGCACCGCGTTCAGCGAGATGCTGGCCCTGTTCGAGACCCTGCTGCGCCCGGCCCGGCACCTGGGCCTGAACCCGGCCCAGATCAGCCTGGCCCTGTCCATGACGATCCGGTTCATCCCCGAGATCCGCACCCAGTACCTCGCGATCCGCGAGGCGCAGTTCGCCCGCGGCCTGCACCACCGCCCGGTCGCCGTGCTGGTGCCCCTGCTGGTGCGCACCCTGGAGTCCGCCCAGGAGATCTCCGCCGCGATCGACGCCCGGTGCTACGACTCCGCCCCGCCGGGCCCGCGCCCCGCTCCTCCCGTGTCCGACTGACCTCCCGTCCCGCCCACCCGAAGGATCCCCATGGCCGCCGAGAACCCGCAGACCACCCAGAACACCGTCCTCGTGGCGGTCTTCGCCGCCCTGATCGCCGCCCTGGGCCTGGTGCCGCCGATCACCGTGGGCATCATCCCCGTGCCCATCACCCTGCAGACCCTCGGCGTGATGCTCGCCGGCGCGCTGCTCGGCCCGGTCCGGGGCATGCTCTCCGTGGTCGTGCTGGAGGTCCTCGTGCTCGCCGGGCTGCCGCTGCTGGCCGGCGGCCGGGGCGGGCTCGGGGTGTTCCTGGGGCCGACCGGCGGCTACGTGCTCGGCTGGATCCCGGCCGCCCTGGTCATCGGCTTCCTGGTGCAGCACTGGGCGCTGCGGCAGGCCCGTCCCGCGGCCCGTTTCGCCGCCGTCCTGCTCAGCACGGTCGTGGGCGGCATCGGCGTGGTCTACGCCTTCGGGGTGCCGTGGACGGCCGTGGTCGCCGGGCTGCCGCTGTCCACGTCCCTGCTGGGCTCGCTCGTGTTCGTCCCCGGCGACCTGCTCAAGGCCGTCGTGGCCACCGCCGTGGCCCTCAACGTCCACCGCAGCTACCGCCGCCTCCTCGGCGGCGTGTCGGCCGCGGCGCGGTGAGCGCCCTCAGGTGGGGCGAGCCTCCGGCGCAGCGACTCCGCGCCGTCTCCCGACAGCCGGGACAGGCCTGCGCGGCGACCCGTGAGCAGCAGGAGCAGCGCGACGATCGGCCCCCGCGCCTCCGGACCCTCACCCACGGACCAGGCGACGTCCGTGGCCGTGAAGCGGTGACCCCCGAGCGGGAGGTCAGCGAAGACCCTCCCCCTGGCCCGGCCCCTGTGGGACCACACCCGGTCGGCCGCCACAGCGGCCGCCTCCGGGGCCACCTCGAGGTCGAGCCCCAGGGGCACGGCGATGTCCTGCCCGTGCACCAGGATGTCCACCAGGGTCTCGAGAGCGGTCAGGCCCACGTTGTGCCGGCGGGACCCCACCGTGGCCCGGAGCTGGGCCACCAGCCGCTCCGGCGGCAGCAGGGCGCGGCTACGGGCCGCCTCGCGAATCGTGCGGTTCAGTCCGCCCGGGTGCCGGAGCACGGACAGGATCGCCGCCCCGAGCCCCATCTGTTGCAGGGTGAGGTGGGCGGCCACATCCCGCACCGTCCAGCCCTCGCACAGGGACGGGTGCTTCCACTGTTCCTCCGACAGCCCGTCGAGCATCTCCGCCGTGCGGCGGCGTTGCCGATCGATCACGGCCCAGAGTTCGTCGTCGTCCATGGTGCTGCCCCCTCGTCCGGGGTCCGTGTCCGGAGACGCTGCCCGGTCCTGTGACGGGTGGAATGCACCCAGTATAGTTCGTTGATAGAACTAGATGAAGGGGTGGCATGGCGGATCGGCTGCACATCGGTGCACTCATGTTCATCGCGTACCGCTCGGCGGAGAACCGCATCATCGACGCGGTGCGCCGCGCGGGCTTCGAGGACCTTACGGTGCCGCAGGCGCGCATCCTCGCCCGCATCGGCCCGGACGGGACACGCCTGTCCGAACTGGCGGAGCAGGCACAGGTGACCAAGCAGACAGCCACGGTGCTCGTGGACCACCTGGAGCGGGCGGGTTACGTGGCGCGGACGCCCGATCCCCGCGACGGGCGAGCGCGCCTGGTGCGCATCTCCGGCCGCGGCGCCGACCTCGTGCCGATCGCGCGGGCGGAGGAGGCCAGGATCGAGGCGGAGTGGACGGCGCACCTCGGACCGGAGCAGATGACCCGGCTGCGCGACGCACTGACCGAGCTCCGGACGATCACCGACCCGTACGGGGCGCCGACGTCATAGCGGTGCCGCGGTCACGCCTCCTTGGGAATGATGATCCACAGCGCGATGTAGACCAGCTCGCCCACGCCCACGAGGCCGAAGACGATGAAGCCGAGGCGCACCAGGAACTTCGGCAGACCGAAGCGGTTCGCCAGCGCCGCGCAGACGCCGGCGAGGAGCTTGCCGTTGCGAGGACGGACCAGTGTGGTAGTCATGCCCGGATTGTACGCGCGGACCGCCGGACACGCCCGGGCCGGAACCGACCGTTCCGGGCCGGGCGGAGCGGGCGGCGGAGGCGTCAGAGGTCGACGACGCCCTTGTCGCCCTTGATGGTGTCCCCGGCGACCTTGGCCTTGACCAGGTTGGCCACCTGGGTGACCTTGCCCCCGCCGGGGGTGTCCCAGTACTCGGCGGAGCGGCCGGTGACCTCGATGAGGACGTTGTCCGGGTTCTCGGGCCCGCCCTCCAGCCACGAGCCGGTGAAGCTGTCCCACAGCTCCTTGAGCTTGTCCACGTCGTTGAGCACCAGCGCGGTCCCGGTGAGCGAGACCCAGGCGCCCTCCCCGGCGTAGGCGACGTTGACGGAGGGCCGCTGCTGGAGGTCCTGCACCTGGTCCGAGGTGCGCTCGGCGATGAAGTACACGGTGCCGTCGAAGTCCACGTCCTGCGTGGCCATCGGCTTGGAGATGAGGTTGCCGTGCTCGTCGGCGTGGGTGAGCATGGCGATGCGGGTCTTCCGGATGAGCTCGCGCACCTTGGCGGCGCCGTCGTGCTGATCGGTCATGGGGATGCCCTTCTCTCGTCGATCACCGCGGTTCCGCGGCGCGAACGGCCAGTCTACGAACCACGGGCGGATCGCACGAGGGGGCGGGCCCCGGCGGGGAGCGACGGAGTAGGTTGGGCCGGGAGACCGCGCCGACGCCCGCACCCGCCCGGAAGGACCCTCCCATGCCCCAGCTCTCCGCCGTCGCCCTCGTCTGCACCCTGACCCCGTCTCCGGCGCCGTCCAGCAGCGAGCTGATGGCGCGCCACGTGCTGGAGGCGCTCGAGCGGCACGGGGTGGCCACCTCCTCCGTGCGGGTGGTCGACCACGACGTGCGCCCGGGCGTCCAGGTGGACATGGGCGCCGGGGACGCCTGGCCCGCCCTGCGGCAGCAGGTCCTGGACGCGGACATCCTGGTGCTGGCGACCCCCATCTGGATGGGCCACCCCTGCAGCGTCGCCCAGCGGGTGATCGAGCGCCTCGACGCCGACCTCGCCGAAACCGACGAGGCCGGCCGGCCGATCATGTACGACAAGACCGCGATCGTGGCCGTGGTCGGCAACGAGGACGGCGCGCACAAGACGATCGCGGACATGGCTCAGGCCCTCAGCGACGTCGGCTTCACCGTCCCGGCCCAGGCCGGGACGTACTGGGTGGGCGAGGCCATGCACACCGTGGACTACCAGGACCTGGACGAGGTGCCGGAGAAGGTGGCGGCCACCACGGCTGGGGCCGCCCGCAACGCCGCCCACCTCGCGCGCCTGCTGCGCGCCGAGCCCTACCCGGCGGACGACGGCGGCAGCGGCCGCTCCGGCCGGTAGCCGCCCGGCCTCAGCCGCCGGCGGGCCCGGCCGCCGCACCCCGTGCCAGCAGGCCGCACACGGCATCGACCCACTCGTCCGTCACGGGCCGGCGCAGCATCACGACCCGGTGCAGCGCCGCGCCCACCAGGGCGTCCGCCACCTCGGCGGCGGTGACCCCCGGCCCCCACTCCCCGCGGTCCCGGGCCCGGCGGACCAGGGCGTCCAGCGGCTGCTCCGTGGCGGCCAGCCGCCGGGCGACGACCGCCTCCACCTCGTGGGAGACCCCGTCCGCCAGGGCCACGAGCAGCAGGGCCCGGCCGCCGGGGGTGGCCAGGTGCCGCGCCAGCGGCCCGAGCACGGAGGCCAGGTCGGTGCGCAGCCGGCCCGTGTCCGCCGGCGCCCCGAGGGCGTCCAGCTGGTGCTCCAGGGCTGCGACGACGAGCGACCCGCGGTCCGGCCAGCGCCGGTACACGGAGGTCCGGTGGACGCCCGCCCGCCGCGCGACCCGGTCGACGCTCAGCGCGTGCGGTCCCGACACGGCCAGCTCCTCGAGCGTGGCGGCCAGCACCACGCCGTCGATGGGCACGGCGGGCCGTCCCACCCGGCCGGGAGACCGTGCCGGGCGGGGCTCGGGGGTGGAGCCGGTGGCGGACATGCCCTCATTGTCGCCCGCCGCGGCCGCCTACGGGTGCCGGCCGCACCGGGAGCTCGCACCGGGAGCCCGCACCGGCGGCCCCGGGCCCCTGGGCGAGGCACCTCCCTTAATGCAACAATATGTTGCATTAAGGGAGGTGCCCATGGACGTGCTCATCGTCGCCGTCGACACCCGCGGTGGTGTCCAGCCCTACACCGCGCTCGCCGCGGGCCTGCGGGCCCGGGGCCACCCCACCGTCGTCGCGGCGCCCGAGGATCTCACCTGGCTCCCGGAGCAGCACGGCGTCCCGGCCGTCGCCCTGCCCGGGAGCATGCAGGAGGCCGCCGCGCGCCTGCCGTCCAGTGAGGGGATGCGCGGTCTGGTGCCGCGCGGGATGCAGGATGAGGTGAGCCGCCAGGCCGCCGTGCGGACCGCCGCGCTCCTGGAGGCCGCCCCGGAGGCCGGCGTGGTCCTGGCGGGCATCGGGGGTGCCCCCATCGCCCGCGCGGTCGCCGACCGGATCGGGGCACGGTTCCTCCCGGCGCACCTGCATCCGCTGGGCCCGGCCACGGGCGCGTTCCCCGGGGTCCTGGCCCCGCACGTGCCCCGGTGGTCGGGGCGGGCCGGCAACCGCCTGGCCCACCGGATCACCGCCCTGGCGGCGGCCGCCCCCACGCGTCCGGCGGAGCGTGCCGCCCGGACGGCCGCGGGACTCGCGGAGCGCCCCGCCGCCCGGCCGGAGACGGGCGCCCTGTACGGCATCAGCCCGCAGGTGCTCCCCCAGCCCTCCGACTGGCCGCCCGGTCACGTACTGACCGGCTACTGGTTCCTCGACGACCCGGGGGCCGCCCTCGACCCCGAGCTCGAGGCGTTCCTGGCCGACGGGCCGCCCCCGGTGGTGGTCGGCTTCGGGAGCATGTCCAGCACCGACGCCCGCCGGGCGTCGCGGACGGTCACCGCCGCCCTGCGCGCCACGGGCTCCCGCGGCGTGCTGCTGACCGGATGGGGCGGACTCGCCGGCGACGACCCCGGCCCGGGGTTCCTGGTGCGCACCGCCGTCCCGCACGACCTCCTGCTGCCGCGGGCGGCGGCCGTGGTGCACCATGCGGGGGCCGGGACCACGGCGGCGGGACTGCGCGCGGGCATCCCCCAGGTCACGATTCCCTACGGGGTCGACCAGCCGTTCTGGGCGGCACGGGTCCACGAGCTCGGGGCCGGCACCGCCCCCATCCCCCGGAGGCGGCTGACGACCGAGCGCCTGGTCGAGGCGCTCGAACGGTGCCTGCGGGACGGGTCGCTGCGGGAGCGGGCGCGGCAGCTGGGCGCCGCGATCCGCGCGGAGGACGGCGTGGGCACGGCCGTGACCCGCCTGGAGACCTGGGCCGCGCTCGACCCGCGGCGGTGATCAGCCCCCGGGCGCGGGCGGGACCACGCTGCGCCGCGGATCGCGGCCCGGCACCAGGCGGGGGACCAGCCGGACGAGGACCACCATCCCCACCAGCTCCACCAGGGTCTGGGTGACGACGACGAACGGTGTCAGCGCCAGCCGCTCCGGCAGCGCCAGGGCCAGGGGGAGCACCACGAGGGAGTTGCGGGTGACCCCGCCGAACACCAGGGCCCGGGAGGCCGCCACGTCCAGGCCCGCGACCCGGGCGGCCAGGACTCCGAGCGGGACCATGGCCACGAGGAAGCCGACGTAGAGGGGCACCACGGTCACGAGGTCGGCCAGCTGCTCCCCCACCCCGCGCACCTGCGAGGCGATCACGGTGAACAGGGTCAGCGCCATCAGCGGCATCATCGCCGCGGCCGTGGCCGTTACGACCCGGCGTGCCGCGGCGGAGCGCGGCACCGCCCGCTGCAGCGCCGCGGCCGCCGCGAGGGGCAGGACGATGAGCAGCACGAACGCCTCCACGAAGGGCCCCAGCTCCACCAGGGCGACCGCCTCGGGACCGGCGAGGACCAGCAGCCAGGCGGGCAGCAGGAGCATCTGGCCCAGCATCAGCAGCGGGGCGGCGGCCAGCAGCCGGTCGGCGGCACCGCCGGCGAGACCGGTGAAGACGATGACGTAGTCCACGCAGGGAGCCAGCAGCACCAGCAGCACCCCGATCAGCACGGCCTCGTGGTCGGCGACCGCCCGGGAGAGGACGAGCACCACGATCGGCACGACGGCGAAGTTCACCACCAGCACGGCCGCCAGGAACCGCAGGTCGGCGAAGGCCCGGCCGATCGCGGCGAACGGGACGGCCAGGAACGTGGCGAAGAGCAGCAGCCCCAGCACCGGGGTGACGGCCGGGGCGAGCGCGGGCGCGCCGGGCACCGCCCAGCCGACGAGGAAGGCGGCGGCGATGGCCACCAGGTAGACGGCCACCTGGTGGCGTTCGGCCCACGGGGCGGGTGCTGTGCAGCTCACCCCTCCCAGCCTAGGTGTCCGCGTCCGGGGGTGTCGGCGGCCGTCGGCGGCCGGGGACCGGCACCGCCCGGCCGCGGGGTCGCGGGCGTCGTTCAGTGCGCGGGCGTCGTTCAGTGCGCGGGGGTCTCCGCGGCGGGACCGGCCGGCGCGTCGCGGACCGGGGCGGTGCTGCGGCGCACGACGACGCGGGTGGGCAGTCTCTGCGCCGGGTCGGGGTCCTCCCCGCGCAGCAGCGCCAGCAGCAGGCGCGCGGTCTGCAGCCCCTGGTCCCGGACCGGCTGGCGGACGGTGGTGAGGTCGACCAGCTCCGCGAGAGGGTGGTCGTCGATGCCGATGACGGAGATGTCCTCGGGCACCCGCAGCCCGGCGCGGCGGATGGTGCGCATCGCCCCCAGGGCCATCTCGTCGGAGTGGGCCAGCACGGCGGTGGGCAGCTCGCGGACGCTGAGCAGCTTCTCCATGGCCTCGGCGGCGGGCACCCCGCCCCAGTCGGTGGTCACGACGAGCTCCTCGTCGACCGGGACACCGGCGTGGGCCATGGCCGCGTAGAAGCCCCGCGTGCGCCCCCGGTGGACCGGCTGATCGGCGCGGTCGGGGTCGACGGCGGTGATCATGGCGATCCGGCGGTGGCCCAGGCGCAGCAGGTGGTCGGTGGCCTGCCGCACGGCGGCGGCGTCGTCGATGGAGACGTAGGGATAGGTCGCGTCCTGGCCGCCGGCGGCGACGATCGTGACGCCCATGAGCTCCAGGCGGCGCCGTTCGTGGTCCGTGACCGGGACCGCGACCACCACGACCGCGTCGACCTTCCGGCGGGCGGGCAGGCGCTCGAAGAACGCGTGGCGGCCCTCGGGGTCCCCGACGTGGTAGAGCAGCACGTCGTGACCGGCCTCCCGCAGGACCTCCTCGAGGCCGCCGACCATCTCCCCGAAGTACCAGCGGTCCAGATGGGGCACGACCAGGGCCACGCTGCGGGTGGCTCCGGTCGCCAGGCGCGAGGCCTCCGGAGAGGCGACGTACTCCAGGCGGCGGGCGACCTCGGTGACACGCTCCCTGGTGGCCGCGGCCACGCCGTAGGCGCTGTTGAGCGCCCGTGAGGCGGTGGCCAGGGAGACGCCGGCCTCACGGGCCACGTCCGCCAGGCCGACGGTTCTCGAGGAGTTCATGGCCTCAGTGTAGATCCTTCGGAAGCGCTTACTAAACAGTTCCCTACCATGACGGTCGGCGACACCCCTACGCGCCATGGCTCCGCACAGAAGGCTGAAACAAGGGGGTTGACACCATCCAAGTATGAGCTGGATCATGTTCGGAAGCGCTTCCGAAACGGTGGGGCGCGACACCCTTCCGGAGGAGGAAGTTCCATGACCGATCACCTGGTCACCCAGGACCCTGCCCGTCTGGCGCGCACCAGGCTGCGTGCGCTGGGAGCGGGTGCGGCCGCGCTGTTCGCCCTGGCGGCCTGCGCCCCTCCCGGCGCCGGCTCCGCCCCGGCGGCCTCCGAGGCGGCCCCCACGGAGGTCTCCACCGACCTGGGCGACGAGCCCGTCGAGCTGACCCTCTACGACGGCGCCGGGCTCAAGGCCAAGGACGAGGCGCTGATCCGGGCCTTCACCGAGAGGCACCCCAACGTGACCATCACCGGCCGCTACGACCCCGACGACGTGCAGGCCCAGAACGCCCCGCGCGTGCTGGCCTCGGACGACCCGCCGGACATCGCCCGGGTGATCGCCCTGTCCGACGTGGCCGAGGACGGGCTGCTGACCGACCTCGACGCCTACGCCGACGCCTACGGCTGGGACGAGCTCCCGGAGGGTCAGCTGGCCCAGTACCGGGTGAACGAGGACGGGGTGCGCGGCGAGGGCTCCCAGTACACGCTGGCCGACGGCTTCACCGTCACCGGCTTCTACTACAACAAGGACCTGGCCGAGAAGGTCGGGATGAGCGCACCTCCGCGGACCATGGAGGAGCTCGAGGGTCTGCTGGCCGAGGCCGAGGACGCCGGCATCGTCCCGATCATGGCCGGCAACCAGACCGGCCAGGTCATGACCAGCACGCAGATGATGCTCAACTACGCCCTGGGAGCCGAGTCGCTCAACGAGTGGGTCTTCCACGCCCCCGGGGCCACGATCGACACCCCCGAGGCGGCCGAGGCCCTGGCCAGGATCCGGGACTGGGCCGAGGCCGGGTACTACCCGGAAGACACCAACGGCACCGACGCCACCGGGGCCCTGGGTCGCTTCGCCGCCGGCGAGGCCCTGTTCTACCCCTCCGGCAACTGGGACGCCGCCGCCCTGGACGAGCAGATGGGCGACAACGTCGGGTTCTTCCTGCCGCCGGCCCCCGACGGGCAGGAACCGGCGACGATGTCGGACCCGGCCTCGAACTTCGCCATCCCGGCCGGCTCCGACGCCAAGGACGCCGCCGCCGCGTTCCTGGACTTCCTGCGCTCCGAGGAGGCCCGCCAGGTCGTCGTCGACGCCGGGTTCGCGCCCTCGGGCGAGGGCGAGGTCCCGGCCACCGAGCAGGGCTCCGTCACGGCCCAGATCCAGGAGGCCTTCGCGCAGCTGGTGGAGGCCGACGGGCAGGTGCAGTTCGTGCAGAACGCCACCAACGGGCTGACCACCACCTGGAACTCCGAGGCCCAGCGCCTCGTCGACGGGGCCACCACCCCGGAGGACATGCTGGACGCGGTCCAGACCAAGTACGAGGACGAGCTGGGCCGATGAGCACCCTCGACGGTTCCGGCGGCCCCCTGCAGGGCCTGACCCGGCCCACCCCCGCCCCGGCGGCGCCGGCCGGGCAGGAGCAGGTCCCCGCACAGGCGCCCCGCCCCCGGCGGCGGAGGAAGAACTGGGGCGGATGGCTGTTCGCGGCCCCCGCGGCCCTGATGTACGCGGTGTTCGTGCTGCGTCCTCTGGCCGCCTCGATCCAGTACTCCTTCTACGACTGGGACGGCATCACCGTGGCCACCTTCGTGGGCCTGGAGAACTACGTGCGGGTCTTCACCGACCCGCAGCTGCTGTCCTCGATCTGGCACGCGTTCTTCCTGATCATCTTCTTCACCGTCGTCCCGGTCACGGTGGCGCTGCTGGTGGCCGGGCTGATCCGGGAGCTGCGCAGCAAGGGCCTGGGCCGGCTGGCCCAGACCCTGCTGTTCATCCCCTACGTCATCCCGGCCGCCGCCGCGGCCATCGCCTGGAGCTGGATGTACGCCACCACCGGCGCGGTGAACCAGCTGCTGTCGGTCGTGGGGCTCGAGTCCGTGACCCGCGCCTGGTTCGGGGACCCGGCCTGGGCGCTGCCGGCGGTGGGGCTGATCGGGACCTGGATCAACCTCGGGTTCTGCACCATCCTGCTGATGTCCGGCATCGGCAAGATCGACGTCTCCCTCTACGAGGCCGCCAAGCTGGACGGCGCCGGGTTCTTCCAGACCTTCCGGGCGATCACCCTGCCCGGGCTGCGCCAGGAGATCGGGGTGTGCGTGACCATCACCGTCATCGCCGCCCTGGCCAGCTTCGACATCGTGTTCATGGCCACCCAGGGCGGGCCCGGGTACTCCACCATGGTGCCCGGTGTGCAGGTGTACCGGCTCGGCTTCACCGAGTCCCGCATCGGCCTCGCCTCCGCCCTGGCCCTGGTGCTCAGCGCGCTCGTGCTGGCCGTGATCCTGCCCCTCCAACGACTGTTCCGGGAGAAGTGACCATGCGTACCCCCACGAGCACCCGGATCCCCGGGGTCGCGCTGCTGCTGCTGGCGATGGCCTTCTCGATCTTCCCGCTGCTGAGCATGCTCTGCACCGCCCTGCAGCCCCAGGGCTCCGTGCCGCTGGGCCTGAGCTGGCCCAGCGACCCGCAGTGGCACAACTTCGTCGACGCCTGGAACGTCGCCGACATCACCACCCTCGCCGGCTCCAGCTTCCTGCTCGTGCTCGGCGTGGTGCCCCTCGGGGTGCTGCTGGCCACCATGGCCGGCTACGCCCTGGGCCAGCTGCGCGTCCCCGGCGGGTCGGTCCTCTTCGTGCTGCTGCTGCTGGGACTGACCCTGCCCTTCGAGGTCACCATCGTCCCGCTGTACTACCAGATCCAGGAGATGGGCCTGCTCAACACCCGCCTGGGGCTGATCCTGCCGCTGATCGGGCTGAACATGCCCTTCGCCGTGTTCTGGATGCGCGCCCACTTCCTCAACGCACCCGCCGAGCTCTCCGAGGCCGCCAGCATGGACGGGGCCGGCGCCTGGCAGTCCTTCCGCGCCGTCCACCTGCCCCTGGCGCTGCCTTCCATCGCCTCCCTGGGGCTGCTGATGTTCATCTCCACCTGGAACCAGTTCCTGCTGGCCATCGTGCTGATGGACGACCCGGCCAAACGCACCATGGCCGGTGCCCTGCAGAACTTCGTCGGCCAGTACTCCACCGACGTGGTCCTGCTCAACGCCGGGTCCCTGCTGATCATGGCCCCGATGATCCTGGTGTTCCTCTTCTTCCAGCGCCACATCGTCAAGGCCATGCTCGCCGGCTCGGTCAAGGGCTGAGCCCACGCCGCGGACCGCCGGCGACCACCGCCACCGGCCTGCGCCCGCGCCTGCCCACCGCTGCTCTTCCACCTTCTTCCACGGACGGAGTCCTCATGCCCTCTTCCCCCACCCCGCTCCCGGCCGCCCCCGATCCGCACTGGTGGCGGACGGCGGTCGTCTACCAGGTCTATCCCCGGTCCTTCGCCGACTCCGACGGCGACGGTCTCGGGGACCTGGGCGGGCTGCTCTCCCGCCTGCCGTACCTCGCCGAGCTGGGGGTGGACGCGATCTGGCTCAGCCCCTTCTACCCCTCCCCGCTGGCCGACGGCGGCTACGACATCAGCGACTACCGCGACGTCGACCCACGGCTGGGCACCCTCGACGACTTCGACCGGGTGGTGGCCGGCGCCCACGCGCTGGGGATCAGGATCATCGTCGACATCGTCCCCAACCACACCTCCGACCAGCACCCCTGGTTCCAGGAGGCCCTCGCCGCACCGGCGGGCTCCCCCGCCCGCGAGCGCTACATCTTCCGGGACGGCACCGGCGACGACGGCGCCTGTCCGCCGGCGAACTGGGTCTCGCACTTCGGCGGGCCCGCCTGGGAGCGGGTGGACGACGGCCAGTGGTACTGCCACCTGTTCGCCAAGGAGCAGCCGGACCTGAACTGGGACCACCCCGAGGTGCGCCAGTACTTCAAGGACACCCTGCGGTTCTGGGCCGACCGCGGGGTGGACGGGTTCCGCATCGACGTGGCGCACTCCCTGGCGAAGGACCTCTCCCACCCGCTGCGCGACCAGCCCACCCTGGACCGCATGCTCCCGCTGGACGGCACCGACCCGCTCTACGACCGGGAGGAGGTGCACACGATCTACCAGGAGTGGCGCCAGGTCTTCGACGAGTACGACCCCCCGCGGATGGCGGTGGCCGAGACCTGGCACCCGGCCAACGAGCGGACCTGGCTCTACGCCCGCCCGACGGAGCTCGGGCAGGTCTTCGACTTCTCCCTGCTGAAGTCCCGCTGGGACCGGGACCAGTTCGTGGCCGTGATCGACCAGGCCTTCGCCGGCCACACGGGGGCGGGCGGCGGCCTCACCTGGGTGCTGTCCAACCACGACGTCCCCCGCCACGCCTCGCGGCTGGCCCTGCCGGAGGACACCGACCCGGACGCGTGGCTGCTCGCCGACGGCCGCCACCCGGTGCTCGACCCCCGGCTGGGCCTGGACCGGGCGCGGGCGGCCACCCTGATGATGCTGGCCCTGCCCGGCTCGCCCTACCTGTACCAGGGCGAGGAGCTCGGTCTGCCCGAGGTGCCCGACATCCCCCACGAGCGCCTGCAGGACCCCGTCTGGCACCGCACCGGCCACACGCTCAAGGGCCGCGACGGCGCCCGCGTCCCCCTGCCCTGGACCCGCACCGGCGGCTCCTTCGGCTTCGGCGAGGCCGGCGCGTGGCTGCCCCAGCCGGAGCACTTCGGGGAGCTGTCGGTCGAGGCCCAGGACGGGGTGGACGGCTCGACCCTCGAGCTGTACCGGCGTGCCCTGCAGATCCGCCGGGCCCACCCCGGGCTGGCCACCACCGACTTCGCCTGGGCCGAGGCCCCGTCCGGGTGCCTGGCCTACGACCGCGGCGCCGGGTTCCGCTGCCTGGTCAACCTCTCCGGCACCGAGGTCCCGCTGCCGGCCGGCGCTCAGGTGCTGCTGGCCAGCAGCCCGCTCGGCGACGGGCACCTGCCGCCCGACCGCACCGTGTGGCTGGCCGTCGGAGCCGATGCCCGGATCGGGGACCTGTGACCTGGCCTACTCGTCGGCGGGGTGGGAGACTGGAGCCGTGCCGGTCGCCCCTCCTCGGGAGACCCGGGACGGAGCACCCGGCATCCACCCGCCTGTCCCCCCAGCATGGGAAGTCCGATGAACTCCTCCGGCCACCACCACCACTCCACCGGGCCCGGCGACAGTGACGGCACCGACGCCACGTCCGCGGCCACCGACCCCACGTTCTACCGCTCCCCGGCCCAGGCCATCGCGGCCCCGCGGGAGACACTGGCCTATGTGGTCGCCTTCGACCGCACCGCGCAGCGCCCCGACGCGCTGACCGTCGTCGACCTCGACCCGGACTCCGACTCCTACGGCACCGTGGTCGGCTGGGAGGACATGCCCGGCACCGGGGACGAGCTGCACCACTTCGGGTGGAACGCCTGCAGCAGCGCCTTTATGCACGAGGGCCACGACATGACCGGCCTGTCCCGGCGGTACCTGCTGCTGCCCGGGCTGCGGTCCTCCAACGTGCACGTCGCCGACACCCACCCCGATCCGCGGAACCCGCGGGTGGTCAAGACGATCACCGCCGAGGAGCTGGCCGAGAAGGCCGGCTACTCCCGCCCGCACACCCTGCACTGCGGCCCGGACGGGGTGTACCTCTCCTGCCTGGGCACCGCGTCCGGGGACGGCGGACCCGGCGGCATCGCGGTGCTCGACCACAGCACCTTCGACGTGCTCGGCAAGTGGGAGACCGACCGCGGCCCCCAGCACCTGGCCTACGACGCGTGGTGGCACCTGAGGCACAACGCCCTCGTCACCAGCGAGTGGGGCACCCCGGCCATGGTGGAGCACGGCATCGTCGGCGAGCAGCTGCTGAACCAGGAGTACGGCCACGCCCTGCACTTCTGGGACCTCGCCGCCGGCAAGCACCTGCAGCGGGTGGAGCTGGGGGCAGAGCACCAGATGGCCCTCGAGCTGCGCCCGGCCCACGACCCGGAGGCGACCTGGGGGCTGGTGGACGCGGTGATCTCCACCGAGGACCTCTCGGCCTCGATCTTCCACTGGCACCGCACCGAGGCCGGGGACTGGACCGCGGAGAAGGTCATCTCCATCCCGGCCGAACCGCTCGAGGCGGAGAAGCTGCCGGAGTTCCTGCGCCCGTTCGGCGCGGTGCCGCCGCTGGTCACCGACATCTCGCTGTCCGTGGACGACCGGTGGCTCTACGTCTCCTGCTGGGGCACCGGGGAGCTGAAGCAGTACGACGTCTCCGACCCGGCCCACCCGCGCGAGACCGGATCGGTGCGCCTGGGCGGGATCGGGGACCGCGCCGCCCACCCCTCCGCCCCGGACACCTGGCTCGGCGGCGGCCCGCAGATGGTCGAGACCAGCCGCGACGGCACCCGGATATACGTGACCAACTCCCTCTACGGGGCCTGGGACGACCAGCTCTACCCCCACGGGATCGGGGCCTGGATGGCCAAGATCGACGCCGACACCGACACCGGCGGCCTGACCATCGACGAGGACTTCTTCCTCGACCAGGAAGACTTCCGCGGCCTGCGCGTCCACCAGATCCGGCTGCAGGGCGGGGACGCCTCCTCCGACTCCTACTGCTACCGCACCTGACCCGCCCGACACCGCAACAGCACCGCAACAGCACACGGGGCGACGCCGGGCACCCGCTCGACGAGATGCGCTGCAGCGCGGCGCCCGGCGGCGTGCCGGCCGGTGCGGCGGAGACGACCGGCCCGCTCCGGGTCGCGCAGTCCGCCGACCACGGTGCGGCCGTTCGCCAGGGTCACCGGTCTGCCGCTGCTGACGCCGCCGGGCCCGCGGGCCCCGCCCCGGGTGCGCGTCCTCCCCGGCTGCCGGGTGTCCGACGCCTCCGGGCGCCGAGCACCCCGGCCGCCGCCACGGCGGCCCCGGCCAGCATGGCCGCCGTGCCCGGCACCGGCTGCTGGGGCAGCACCCGCACCGCGACCCCGGCCAACCCCCAGGTCACGGCCGCGGCATAGGCCAGGGAGACCGGCCGCCACCACGCCAGCGCGGCGCCGGTGGCGCCCGCGGCGGCCAGCGCCGCCGTGGCCCAGGCCGCAGCACCCGGCCACGGGGCGCTGATCCCGGAGGCGATCAGGGCCTCGCCGCCGCCGGCCAACGTCGCCACCGTGATCCAGCCGCTGAACAGGCCCAGCGGGACCCGCACCAGCCACCGGTCGCGCGCCGAGGCGGCCTCGGCCGGATCCGCCGGCGCCGCCCGGGTGTAGGCCACCACGGCAGCGGCGGCCGTCACCGCGATCAGGGGCAGCTCCAGGGCCGGGAGGTCCTGGGTCCACACCCACAGCCCGGACAGACCCACCCCGCACGCCGTGGCCCACCCGGTGCGGCGCAGCACCGGGTCCCGGCGCCGGGCCGGGAGCGCCTGGTGGACGGCGTGGCCGAAGAGCCCGGCGTAGATGGGCGTCCAGATCACGAAGGCGTAGTTCGCCGGCACCACCGGGCTGGGGCCGGCGGCCGCGTCCCCGTAGTCCCCGGAGACCCCGGCGACGAACCCCCCGCCCACCGCCGCGGCCACGGTGACCTGGCGCAGCACATCACGATCGACCATGGCTGACCCGCTCTCCTCGTGCCTCTCTCCATGATGGCCCGCCGCACGGCATCAGGACAGCCCGCGGTCCCGCGGCGAGCAGTTCCGGGGCCGGGACGGTGCGGGTCAGGCGGTGGGCGCGGTCATTCGTGGCGCAGGGCGGTGATGGGGTCCTTGCCCGCGGCCCGGACGGCCGGGATCGTGCCGGCCGCGAAGGCGATCGCGAGCACGGCCACGGCGATCAGGGCGATCCCCGGGGCCCGGAAGACGAACAGGGACAGCCCCGGCAGCCCCGCCAGGAACCCCTCGGCCAGCCACCGGGCCACCCAGGATCCGGCCACCACCGCGGTGGTCACGCCGAGGACCGCGCCGAGGAGACCGATGAACACCGCCTCCAGGGAGAACAGCCCGAAGACCTTCGCCCCGCTGGTGCCCAGGGCCTTCATCAGCCCGATCTCGCGGGTGCGCTCCTGCACGGACATCAGCAGGGTGTTGACGATGCCCAGGCTCGCCGCCAGCAGGGCGATCACCGCGCACGTGTTGAGGATCCAGATCACGGCGTCGATCACGGTGCGGAACATCCCCAGCTGGTCCTCGACCGTGGAGGCGACCATGCCGGCCTCCTCCAGCCGCTCCTGCACCGCGGGAGCCTGCGCGGGATCCTCCATGACGGCCCGCGCCATGATGTAGGTGGCCGCCACCTCCTCCGGCCCTCCGCTGACCTGGTAGGCGTAGAGACGTTCGTTGAAGGAGGTCGAGGGCAGCGGGTTCATCGCGACCCCGGCCAGGCTGGCCTGGGTGACCCCCGAGACCGTGGCCTCGAAGGCCTGCTCCGCCCCGGCCATGTTCGTCATGACCACCTCGAGGACCTCCCCGACCGCGTCCTCCGCCGAGGCGAAGCCCAGGTCGGCGACCCAGCTGTCGGGGATCGCCAGCTCGTCCGCCCCGTCCGCGGCGGTGGCTCCGGCGACCAGCTGCAGGCCCTCGCCGTCGACCGGGATGCCGAGCGCGAGCTGGAACCTCGCCCCGTCGGCGCGCAGATAGGTGGGGACCACGTTGTAGACCGGGTGCACCGAGGCCACCCCCCGGGTGTCCTCGACGACGGCGATGTCCTCCTCCGACAGACCCGCGAAGGACACCCCGAACCCGGTGGCGACCTGGGTGTCCTCCGGGTCGTAGGCGCGTGGGCCCGTGCCCGTCGACAGCTCCAGCAGCGGTTGCGACTTCTGCACGTACAGCGCGTCCGTGTCGCCGAAGGCGGCCACGGTCTCGTCGATGTAGCGGTTCACCCCGGTGCCCATGCCGGAGGTCAGCGTCAGGGCCAGCGCGCCGATGAAGACCGCCAGCACGGTCAGCACCGTGCGGATCCGGCCCCGGAAGGCGCTGGCCACGGCCGAGCCGACCATGTCGGTCCACGTCACCGGGCGCCACCGGAGACCCCGAGGGCGACCTCGTCCCGGTCGGCGGGAACGACGGCGGCGAGCGGGTCCGCCGGCGCGGGGGCCGGGGCGTCCACGATCCGCCCGTCGCGCAGGTGCACCTGGCGGTCGCAGCGCGCGGCCAGCTCCGCGTCGTGGGTGACGATCACCGCCGTGATGCCCCGCTCCTGGTTGAGCTCGAAGAGGATGTCCTGGACCACCGCGCCGGTGGCCGAGTCGAGGTTGCCCGTGGGCTCGTCGGCGAAGATCACGGAGGGGTCGTTGACCAGCGCCCGGGCGATCGCCACCCGCTGCTTCTGGCCCCCGGACAGGTCGGTGGCCCGGCTGCCGGCCTTCTCCGCCATCTCCAGCCGCTCGAGCACCGCCAGCCCCCGGCGGCGCCGCTCCGCCCGGCCGACCCCGGCGATCTTCAAGGGCAGCACCACGTTCTCCAGCACCGTCTGCCCCGGGGTGAGGAAGAACTGCTGGAACACGAACCCGAACATCGTGTTGCGCAGTGCGTTGAGCTCCCGGGCCGAGAGGGACCCGGCGTCCTGGCCCCGCACCGCCACCGACCCGGAGGTCGGGGCGTCCAGCAGGGCCAGCAGGTGCATCAGGGTGGACTTGCCCGACCCGGACTTGCCCACGATCGCCACGGACTCCCCCGCCTCGATCGCCAGACTCACCGAGCGGAGAGCCGTGAACGCGTGGGCACCGTGGCCGTAGGTCTTCACCAGGTCCTCGGTCTGCAGCACCGCAGGAATCATCCGTGGCGTCCTTCCCCTGTCCGCGCAACCACCCGTGGCCATCCCGGGGACAAGATCAGGAGCAACCGGTGCGGGACGGCGTCGCACACCCACTTCATCATGTGCGAAGGCACACGAAGAGGGGAAACCGGCGAATGTCCCCACAAGGGAGGTCCGCCGCGCCCGCCCGGCGCCCGCCCGCCGGCGGGCCCCGGCCGGGCCGCGGTGGCGCGGCGCAGGCCGCCGTACCGGGTCGCCCGGCACCGCGCACCTCGCCGTCCTGGGCCCGGGGACCCGGCACCGGCACGCCCGGCCCGCCCCGCCCTCGGCCCCGGAGCAGCGGCCGCGGTCCCCCGCCCCCGGGACGCGGGCACGGCACCGCGCTGCCGCGTTCCGGCACGTCCCGAGGACACCACGCTGCCGCTGCTCGGCGCGGGACCCGGCGACGGCGCCGAGCATGTCCGCCCGCGCCTCGGCCCGGAGTCGGGGCGCGCCCGCACCGGGCCGGCCGCGGTCGAGGACGCGCCCGGGCGTTCCCGCTCCGTGAGGACCCCGGGGCGCTCCGGTGGACTCAGCGCCCGTTCGGCACACCGTGCGCGGTGGTGCGGCACACCTCGTCCCACGGCGTGGGCTCGAGGCCGAAGTGCCGGCGGGCGGCTGCGTCGTCGAGCACGTAGGGCCGGTCCCACTGGTAGGACAGGGCGCGCAGCTCCCGCAGCACGGGGACGACCAGGGAGATGCCGGCGAGCGCGGGATCGCGCAGCACCCGCACCCTGACCGGCGGCCGGCCCGCCGCGCGCAGGACGTCGGTGAGCGCCTGCTCCTGGGTGCGGGGAGGATTGCTGGGCACGTGCCACACCCGCCCGTGCGCGGTCTCGTCCGCGGCCGCCGCGACGAGCAGCCGCGCCACGTCGTCGGGGCTGGTGAAGCTGTGGGGCTGGTCCTTGGCGAACAGCACCGTGACCGGCCGGCCCCGCAGCGCCGCGGGCAGAACGCGCGTGATGTGCCCGTTGGAGCCGACCCCCGGGCCGATGTAGTCGGAGCCCCGCACCTCGACGGCCCGCACCCGCCCCTCCTCGTGGGCGGTCCGGGCGGCGCGCCACATCGCCGCCCGCAGCCGGCCCTTGGCATCCGTCGCGGCGTCCGGCAGGCCCTCGTGCATCGGGCCCTCGACCGGGCCGTAGGGGTACAGGTTGCCCGTCATCGCGTAGACGGCTCCCGTGCGCTCGGCGGCGGTGAGCAGCGCGGACGCCAGTGGCGGCCAGGTCTCCTCCCACTGGGTGTAGTCGCCGGGGTTGGCGCAGTTGTAGAGCACCCCGGCGCCCTCCGCCGCCCGGGTCAGGGCGTCCGCGTCGGAGGCGTCGAGCGCCAGCGACCGGGCGCCGAGCACGGTGGCCGAGCCCGAGCGGGTCACGACGGTCACCTCGTGACCGCGGTCGACGAGCTGGTGCGCCAGTGCCCGGCCGACGGGCCCGGCACCGACGACGAGGTGGCGGTGGTCCATGGTTGTCCTCCCCGGTCATGACGTGAGAGAGCAGCGCTCCCGGACAGCAGTCTGCCGCGCCGTCCGCGCCCGGTCGATGGGGCACCCGGGAGGGGACGGCACGTCCGCGCCCGGCAGCGCGTGCGGGCGGACCGGACTCCCCGTCCGATGCGCTGCCGTGGTCGCTCCGGCCGGCTCGGCCGTCCACCGTCGTCCGGAGGGACAGCATCATGCCCGTTGTCGTCACCGCCGTCTTCACCCCCGCCGCCGGCTCCCGGGACCGCCTCGTCGAGGCCCTGCGGACGGCCGTTCCCGCGGAGCAGGGCGCGCTCTGAGAGCGCCCGTGGGCCGCCGAGGCTGTCCCCGGAGCGGCTCCCCGGGACCTGCTGCCGCAGCGGACCCGACCGGGACGACGCCCCTGCAGGCTGTGCCGGGTGCGGGTCAGTCGCGGCGGCGGGTGCGCACCAGGGCGACGACCCCGGCGAGCAGCCCCAGCAGCCCGGCGACCAGTCCGGCCCAGCCCAGCCCCGTGCCGGCGGACGCCCGGGTGGAGGCCTCCTCGGCCGCGGCGGTCTCCCCGGCGCTGTCGTCGGTGCCGTGCCCGTGGCCGTCGGCCTCGGCGGCGGTGGTGGTCAGGGACGGGGCCGGGTGCTCGGGCTCGGCCTCCCCCTCGGCCGCGGGCTGGTCCCAGGCCACGGAGCGGCCGTCGGTGTAGGACTGGGTCACCGGCAGCACCAGGGTCGTCCCCTCCGCGGGGAGCGGGCCGACCGAGATGGTGAAGGTCTGGAACTGGCCCGGTTCGATCGCGTGCTCCTCGTCCGCCGTCCAGGTGACGGTGGCGGCCGCCTCGGAGATGGCGCCCTCCCCGATCCGGACCGGTTCCGGCAGCTGCTCCTCGGTGACCTCGGCGCTCCAGCCCTCCACGGGCTTGACCCGCACCGAGGCGAACGGGGTGTCCTGGGGCAGGGTGAGCTCCAGCTTGTTCGTGGAGGCGGTGTCGGACTCGTTGGGCACGGAGAAGGTGACCTGGGCGTAGCCCTCCGCGGCGGTGGAGGTGGAGGTGGCCGAGACGTGGGCGGCGGCGGGGGACAGTCCCAGGGCCGTCAGCCCGGCGGCGACGGCCAGGACGGACGTGCTCGTGATCAGGCGCGGGGCATTGGTGTTCGTCATGAGAGTGGGCCTTTCGGTCGCGCCGCCGGGCACGGCGGCGCGGGAGGAGTCGTGGGGTCAACCGCAGGCGGGCGTTCGGGAGCACCCCGCCGGGGTCATCCCCAGCAGGTTCCCCTCGGCGCCCGCAGCACGGGCGGCCCGCGCACCCGGTCCCGCCGCAGCCCTCGCCGGCTCAGCCCGGGGCGCTCCGCCGGGGGCAGGTCCCCCTGCCGGAATCCCAGGGGCAGGCGGGGCGGGCGCGGGACGGTGACCAGGGGCCGCAACCAGGCGAGCGCCCACTCCAGGGCGTTCTCCGCAGTCGAGATCACCACGGCGGTGAGCAGCACCGCCGCCACGTGACCGGCCAGCATGGCCACCCCCGCCCCGTCCAGGCCGTGGTGGCCCGCCCCGGTGGCGCTCCCGGGCAGGCAGGACAGGCCGGGTGCGGGGGGCAGGTGGTGGCCGTGGCCACCGGCAGGGCAGTCCGCGGGGATCGACCAGGCGGTGAGGACCTCGTGCAGCCCGAGCTGGGTGGCTCCCAGGAGCGCGAGCACGCGGGGCAGGCTCAGCGTCCGCCTGGCCACCCAGGCCACGGGACCCAGGAGGCCCGCACCCAGTCCCAGCATCGGCAGGGCCGGGGGAAGAGCGCCGCCGGCCGCCAGGTGTCCGGCGGCGGCCAGGGAGACGACGACGGCGGTGACCAGCAGCGCCCGGAGCCAGCACGCGGCCGCGTGCCGGCTCATCGGCTGTCCTCCACTGCTGCCCCCTGCTCCGGGCCGGCACACCGCCGGGGCCCCTGGTCTGGAAACCTACCGGGGGTGACGCCGCGGCGGAAAACCGGTGCGGCGGCCTCCCGCGCGTCCGGCCGACTAGGGTTCGACCCATGCAGCCGACCAGGACGGGCCGGGCCACACCGGGTCCGCACAGCGAGGAGCCGAGGGCCGGCCGGGTGGACCTGGCCCTCCTTGCCGCCCTGACCGCGATGCTGCTGACGATCCTGGCCGCACCGGCCGCCGTGGCCCACACGGAGCTGCCGGGCACCGGGCACGTCGCCCCGGCGGCCGCGCACGGGGTGCTGGTGGCCCACCACGCCGCCCAGACGCTGGTCTGTCTGGGGATCTTCGCCGCGGCCGGTCTGGTCGTCTTCGACCTCCTGCTGCTCGCCGCCCCGCCCGGCACGGCGCCGGGCAGCCGCCGGCGGGTCCGCGCCCTGGCCGGGCTGGGGGTCGCCGCGGCGGTGGCCGGGGCCGTGGCCTCCGTCCCGGCCACGGCGCTGTGGCAGAGCGGAGCCGCCCTGCCGGCCCTGGCCGACCCGGTCCTGTGGCGCACCGCGATCGGCTCCGACGCCGCGGTGGCCGCGGCCCTGACCGTCGCGGGCACGGTCGTGGCCGTGGGCGCCCTCCCCCGGGCTGCGGGCGACCGGGCCGCTCCGGCCGGCCGGCTGGCGCTGGGCGGGGTGGCCCTGGCCGTGACCTCGCTGGTGGTCGTGGGCCACAGCCGCACCGTCGAGCCGAGCTGGCTGGTGGTCACCGCCGATGCGGTGCACGTGGCCGCCGGCGTCGTCTGGAGCGGTGGGATCCTGGGGCTGCTCGCCGTGCTGGGGCGGGCCCGGGACCTCTCCCTCCACCAGGCCACGGCGACCCTGGTGCGGTTCTCCACCGTGGCCGCAGGGTCGGTGCTGGCCCTCACGGCGGCCGGTGTGGTCCTGGGGTGGCGGATCCTGGGCGGCGTCGAGGACCTGGTGTCCACCCGCTACGGCTGGCTGCTGCTGCTCAAGGTCCTCGTCGTCGCCGTCGTGGTCGGCGTCGCCGCCTGGAACCGGTACGTGCTCCTCCCCCGGGTGCGCGCCCGCTCCGACCCGGCGGCACGGGACAACCTGCACTCGGCGTTGCACACCGAAGGGGCCCTGCTGCTGTTCGTCCTGGTGCTCACCGGAGTGCTCACCTCCCTCAGCCCCTGACGGCCCCCGCACGGAACCGCGGCCCAGGAGCTGCCGCCGGCTCGTGCCGCCGCTCAGGATCGGGTGAGCTCCCGCCTGCGCGTGGTGACCGCCCAGATCACGAAGGCGTCGAAGGCGATGACCACGATGTTCCACAGCGGGTAGAAGGGCATCCACAGGAAGCTGACGACGATGCTCAGACCGGCGAGGACGACCGCGAGCGTGTGCGCCCACAGCGCTCCCTGGATCAGGGCGAAGCCGGTCACGGCGAGGACGACGCCGGCGATGAGGTGGGTCAAGCCCCAGCCGGTCATGTCGAAGGTGAAGATGTACTCCTCGCCGTACACGTAGAACTCGTCGTTGAACAGCGCCACGAGGCCCTGGAACACGTGCAGGAGCCCGACCAGGACCATGAAGATGCCGGCCGCGGCCGTCCCGACCACCGCGCCGCCACTGTGGTCCTGTCGGCCGGTGTCCCGATCGAACGTGGTGGTCGCCATGACTGTTCCCTCCGCAGGCGTCCTGCGGGCTCCCCGCGGGACGGGTTGACCATCGGCACCACTGTCCGTCTCCCGCCGTCGGCCGGCATCACCCGATCCGGGTGGATTCGTGCCGGGCGGATCCGAGCCGGGAGACCGCGACGGCCCGGAGGGCGCCCGGGTGCCTCCCCGCGCCGTCCGGCCGACGCCCCGGCCTGCCGGTGACGTTCTCGAGACGGGGCCCGCCGGCGGCGGGCTCAGAGGAGTCCGAGGACCGCGCCAGCGGTCACGAGGAGGCCGGCCGCGAACATCGCCGCGGCGACCATGATCAGGCCCAGCACCGCCATCGCGGTGAGCCGCTGGAAGCGGACCATGTCCATCTCGGTGGCACGGGCGAGGAGGAGGACGAGCAGCAGGGCCGCCGTCAGCAGGAGCATCCCGGCGAAGACCATGTCCCTGTGGCTCCTTCCCGCTCCCCGGCCGGACGGGTCCCGCGGCCCGGCGCTGCTTCCCCGGCCCCGGCGAGGCACCGTGGGCGGCGCGCACCGTCCCGACCACGTCCGCGTACGTTCCGGCTCTGCCCGCAGGTCCCCCGACGGCCGTCGTCCCCACCCGACGTCGGCGCTGTCCTCCCTACCTGAGCACCCCGGGCGGGCGGTTCTCAACTGTGCATGCAAAAGCGTGTTCACCGACGGACACAGAGAAACGCGCAGGTCACGGCGCCAACAGGTCCCGCAGACGGTCGGTGCGACGGTGCGTGCGGACAGCGGTGTCCGGGGGCCCGGTCACGACGACGCGCTCGCGCTCCCGTCGCTGCGCCCGGTGTCAGCGGCGCCGCTCCCCGGAGCCCGCGGCGGCGCCTGCCGCGCAGTGCTCGTGGTGCTGGAGGAGCACGACCGAGTCGTCGATGCTCGCCGGTCGGCCCTGCGGGTCCGTGACCTGCCGGGGACGGGTCTCGGCGACGCGGACCGTCCACTGCGCCGGGTCGAGCTCCAGCTCCGCGACCTCCTCGGCGGGCGTGCGGAACCGCGGCCCGTGCGCCGGCGGCAGCTCCGCCCAGGCGGGAGCGGAGGCGTGGCCGGTGATCAGCAGGTGCCCGCCCGGCGCGACGTGGCGTGCCGCGGCCCGCAGGATCTCGGCGCGGGGCAGGGCGACCGGTGAGTGCAGGAAGCTGGCCGTGACCAGGTCGTACCGGTCCTCCTCGCCCAGGGCCGAGAGGTCGGCGGCGACGAACGAGATCCGCTCGGCGGGGATCTCCGCGGCCCGGGCGGCCTCGGTGGCCCGCCGGATCGCGGTGCCGGAGATGTCGATGCCGGTGGCCGTCCAGCCGTGCCGGGCGAGCCAGATCGCGTCCGCGCCCTCACCGCACCCCAGGTCCAGGGCGCGGCCCGGCTCCAGGTCCGCGGCGATCTCGGCGAGGACCTGGTTGACGCGCCCCGACCACATCCGCTCGGCGGAGCTGTAGCGGTGCTCCCAGTACTCGCTCGGGGCCGGCCCCGCCGCGTGGCCGGGGGCGGCGGCGCGGTCGAAGTCCTCGGCGACCAGGGCCGCGTTCACGGCTCCGCCGGTGCGGGCGCCCGCGCCGACGGACACAGGGACGGTCAGGGCGGGATCGGTGACGTTGCCGACCGCCCAGATGCGGTCGTGGCTGGTCCTGCCCGTCCCGTCCACGGCCAGGAACCGGCCCATCGGGGTGTCCGTCGTGGCGAGGCCGAGATGGTCGAGGAACGCCGTGTGCGGCCGCGGGGTGCCGGCCGTGAAGAGGGCGTCGACCGCGGTCAGCGTGCCGTCGGCGGTGCGCACCGCGTCGATGGCCGCGGAGGCACCGAGGATCTCGACGACCGGGGAGGCCACGAGGTCGATCCCCCGGGACCGGAGCCGGTGCTCGGCGGCCGCGTCCAGGGGCCCGAGCCCCGCGGTGAACACGGTCACCGCGTCGCTCCACTGCCGCACGAGCTGGGCCTGGTGCAGACCCAGCGGTGAGGTCGTGAGCACACCGAGTCGCTGATCGGCGACCTCCCAGCCGTGGCAGTAGGGGCAGTGCAGCACGGTGCGGCCCCACCGCTCCGCCAGCCCCGGGATCTCGGGCAGCTCGTCGGTCATCCCGGTCGCCACGATCACCGCCCGCGCCCGCACCGGCTCACCGCGCTCCAGCGTCACCTCGACCCCGGTCCCCGTCGGGTCCACCCGCTGCACCGTCCCGGGGGCGATCCGCACCCCGTAGGCGGAGACCTCGTCCCGCCCGCGCTCGAGCAGCCGGTCCGGCGGCACTCCCTCCTGGCCGAGCACCCCGTGCATGTGCTCCGCGAAACGGTTGCGGGGACTCCCCGCGTCCACCACCAGCGTGCGCCGGCGCGCCCGCCCCAGGAGCAGGGCCGCGCTCAGCCCCGCCGCACCGCCACCGACCACCACGACGTCCCACTGCATCTCGTCCATGGACCGAGTCTGCGGAGCCGCCCCGAACTGTGGCAAACTTTCTTGCAGAAATGGCAAATCGGTGGGCGGCCGGCAGGACGTGGGGGGACGGGATGAGCGGGGACCTGGACCAGGTCGGGCCACGGCTGCGGGCGGCACGCCGTGCCCGCGGCCTGACCCTGGAGGACATGGCGGCGCGGGCCGGCATGTCCACGAGCACGCTGTCCCGGCTGGAGTCGGGGAAGCGCCAGGCCTCGCTGGAGCTGCTGGTGCCCCTGACCCGGCAGCTGGGGATCCGCATCGACGACCTCCTGCAGCCCGAGGTCCGTGACCCCCGGGTCCGCCGCCCGGTCGTTCGTCGCGACGGACTCACCATTGCCCCGCTCGCCCCCGAAGGGGCGGCCATCCACACCTACAAGATCACCTATCCGCCCGTCGACACGCTGCCGGAGCTGCGGGTGCACGACGGGTACGAGTGGCTCTACGTGCTCACGGGCAGGCTGCGGCTCCGCCTGGGCGAGCAGGACCTGGTCCTCACCCGCGGCGAAGCCGCCGAGTTCGACACCCACGTGCCGCACGCGATGAGCGCCGCGGGCCGACACCCTGCGCAGGTGCTCAGCATCTTCAACGGCGAGGGAGTCCGGATGCACACCCACCTGGCGCAGCCCTGACAGTCGCAGCCGTGACGGCCCTGGTCATGACAGCGTGGTCACGACAGTGCTGGGGCACGGCCGGAGCCGCCCTCCGGGCCCCGGTCCGGGTGGCGCGCGGACGGCTCCGGTGGTCGGGCCGCTACGCCACCGGCTGGCGGTTCACCTCCAGCAGGTGCCGGCGGAAGAAGCCGGCCAGTGCGTTCGTGTCCTCCAGCGGGAGGACCGCGGCGACGTACTGGTCGGGACGCACCACGACGACGCACCCGGCGCCGCGGTCGACGCCGCGCATCTCGAAGATGTCCTCGTCCGGGTGGGCGGCGTAGACCTTCTCGTAGTCGACGAGCTGGAACGGCCCGCTGCGGGGCAGGAACAGCCGGGGCACCCGGGTGATGTCGACGTCGACGTGCTTCTGCTGGTAGACGACCTTGACGTCCAGGACGCTGTCGGCGTCGGCGCCCTCGGGGGTGTGGGTCGCGACCGGGGACTGCGGCGACTCGGCCATCCACTGCGCCCAGGCGCCCAGCGCGGACGTCTCGCCGGGGGCGGCGTCGGCGAAGGCGTACACCCGCCACCGGCCGTCGGCCCGGTGCTGGTGCCCCAGCTGCAGCGGGTTCGCGTCCGCGACCCGCACGACCGGGGCCGAGCGGAACCGCTTGCCGATCGGGAAGCCCGTGGCCAGGTCCTGGTGGTCCGGCTCCGCGACGAGCATCGAGGGCGGGTACTGGGTCATGAAGCCTGCGGGGAACTCGGCGGTGCGCACGTAGAAGTCGGCCAGCTCGGCGGGGTTCGCGAACTCCTCCGGCTTCTTGGCCATGAGCGTGGACCACTCCTTGTCGAAGTCGATGAGGTTCTGCGCGATGACCTGACGCTCGGCGGAGTAGGTGCTCAGCAGGCTCTCGGGGCTGCGGCCGGACAGGACGTAGCCCAGCTTCCAGCCCAGGTTGAACCCGTCCTGCATGGACACGTTCATCCCCTGCCCGGCCTTGGCGCTGTGGGTGTGGCAGGCGTCGCCGGCGATGAACACGCGCGGGGCGCGGGTCCCGAGCTCCTCCAGGGGCACGTCGTCGAACCGGTCGGTGACCCGGTGGCCGACCTCGTAGACGCTGTGCCAGGCGACGTCGCGGACGTCCACGGTGTAGGGGTGCATGATCGCGTTGGCCTTGGCGATGATCTGCTCGATCGTCGTCCTGCGCACCGCGCCGCGGTCGTCGGGGGACACGGTCCCCAGGTCGACGTACATGCGGAACAGGTGCCCGCCCTCACGGGGGATGAGCAGGATGCTGCCGCCCGCCCCGGACTGGATGGCGCACTTCAGGCGGATGTCGGGGAAGTCGGTGACGGCGAGGACGTCCATGACGCCCCACGCGTGGAACGCCTGGTCACCCTGCATCCTGGCCCCGATCGCCTCGCGCACGCGGCTGCGGGCCCCGTCGGCGCCGACGACGTACTTCGCCCGCACGACCTTCTCCTGCCCCGCCCGCTCCCCGGTGGTGTGCACCAGCGTCACGGTCACCGGGCGCTCGGGGTCGTCGGTGCGCTCGAGGCCGCGGAACTCGTATCCGTAGTCCGGCCTCATCCGGGTCGGCGCGTGCGCCATGAACTCGGCGAAGTAGTCCAGCACGCGCGCCTGGTTGACGATGAGGTGCGGGAACTCGCTGATCCCGGCGGGATCGTCCTCCGGCCGCTCCCCGCGCGCGATCCGCGACGGGTCCTCGGGGTCCGGGTGCCAGAAGCACATCTCGGTGATCCGGTAGGCCTCCTCGATGATCCGCCCGGCGAAGCCGAAGGCCTGGAACGTCTCGACGCTGCGGGCCTGGATGCCGTCCGCCTGGCCGATCGCCAGCCGCTCGCCGCGGCGCTCGACGATCCGGGTCGTGACGTCGGGGAACTGCGACAGCTGCGCCGCCGCGATCATCCCTGCCGGCCCCGTGCCGACGATCAGGACGTCGACCTCCTCGGGCAGCTCCTCGGGCCGGTGGAGACCGACACCTGCAGCAGGCTGAACGCGCGGGTCGCCGGAGACGTACCCGTGATGGTGGAACTGCATCCCACTCCCTCCTCGGACGTCGGTCCCGACGTCCATGTCGATGCGAACAGCGTGTGCGGGTGCTTTCCTTCTCGGGCACGCCGTTCCCCTGGTGCCACGGATCGTATATGTTGATCTGCGTCACACACAAGGATGTCCCGGGAATGACCACCGCCGCGTGACCCCAGAACGCCCGACCGGCAGCGGAAGCGTCTTGGGGAGACTCCGAGGCCGCATCGGGCGACCCGGTGAGCGCTGTGACCTGCACCACGGGGAGTCTTGTCCCGTGACGGAAGATCGTATATGTTCCAGGGACAACGCAGGAGTGAGGACGCACATGACCGACAGCAACACGATGGCCGCCGGCGCGGATCCGCGGTTCTCGGGACTTCCGGGCCGACCGGGCAAGATCGTCGCCATCCACCTCAGCTACGCATCGCGGGCGGACCAGCGCGGGCGCCGCCCCGAGCACCCGTCGTACTTCTTCAAGCCGGCGAGCTCGGTCGCCGCGACCGGGGGGACGATCGAACGCCCCGCGGGGACCGAGCTGCTGGCCTTCGAGGGCGAGGTGGCCCTCGTCATCGGCACCGCGGCCCGCCGCGTGCCGCTCGCCGAGGCGTGGAACCACGTCGGCTGGGTGACGGCGGCCAACGACTTCGGCCTGTACGACCTGCGGGCCAACGACAAGGGCTCCAACGTGCGCTCCAAGGGCGGTGACGGCTTCACCCCCGTCGGCGCCGAGCTCCTCGACGCGCGCGCGGTGGACCCGGCGGCGCTGCGGCTGCGCACCTGGGTCAACGGCGAGCTGCGCCAGGACGACACCACGGCGGAGATGCTCTTCCCGCTCGCCCAGCTCGTCGCCGACCTCTCCCAGCACTTCACCCTCGAGCCGGGCGACGTGGTTCTCACCGGCACCCCGGCCGGGTCCTCCGTCGTCGTCCCCGGCGACGTCGTGGAGGTCGAGGTCGACGCCCCCGGGGCCCCCGGGGCGCCGAGCTCGGGCCGGCTGGTCACGACCGTCACCCAGGGCGAGCACGGCTTCGACGGCGCCCTCGGGTCCCTGCCGTCGGTCGACGACCGCCAGCGCGCCGAGGCCTGGGGCTCGCGCGCCGCCGCCGGACTGGACCCGGAGCCGGAGCCGTTCCGCCTGACCCCGGCCCTGCGGGACAAGCTCGCCGAGGCCCCGGTGGCCGGGCTCAGCGCGCAGCTGCGCAAGCGCGGGCTCAACAACGTCACCGTGGACGGCGTGCGGCCGATGCACCCCGCGGCCAAGGTCGTCGGCACCGCGCGCACCCTGCGCTTCGTGCCCAACCGCGAGGACCTGTTCGCCAGCCACGGCGGGGGCTACAACGCGCAGAAGCGCGTGTTCGACGCCGTCGGCGAGGGCGAGGTCGTCGTCATCGAGGCGCGCGGCGAGGACGGGTCGGGCACCCTCGGCGACATCCTCGCGCTGCGCGCCCGCACCCGGGGGGCCGCCGGCATCGTCACCGACGGCGGGGTGCGGGACTACGACGCCGTGGCCGCCGTGGGCCTCCCCGTGTACACCAAGGGCGCGCACCCGGCCGTGCTCGGCCGGCGGCACGTGCCGTGGGAGGCCGACGTGGCGGTCGCGTGCGGCGGGACGACCGTGCAGCCCGGCGACGTCGTCGTCGGCGACCGGGACGGCGTCGTCGTCATCCCGCCGGCGCTCGTCGAGGAGGTCGTCGACGCGGCCCTGGCCCAGGAGGCGGAGGACGCCTGGATCGCCGAGCAGGTGGTCGCGGGAGAGCCGGTCGACGGCCTGTTCCCGATGAACGCCGAGTGGAGAGCGAGGTACGAGGCATGGCGCGCGGACCGGTGACGGAGGCCGAGACGCCGGCGGCCCCCTCCCTGAGCAAGTCGCAGCGGGCCTACCACTGGATCAGGCAGCAGATCCTGACCCAGGAGTTCGCCCCGGGCTACCGGCTCAAGCTGGCGGGGATCGCGGCGGAGCTGGGCATGAGCGTGGTGCCGGTGCGCGAGGCGATCCGGCAGCTCGAGGCCGAGGGGCTGGTGACCTTCGAGCGCAACGTCGGCGCCCACGTGTCGATGGTCGACGACACGCACTACCGCCACAGCATGCAGGCGCTGGCCATCCTCGAGGGCGCGACCACGGCCCTGGCGGCCGGGCACCTGACCGCCGACGACCTGCGCCGGGCGCGCGAGACGAACACGCGCATCGTGGAGAGCCTCGACAGCTTCGACCCGCACACGCTGACGGCGCTCAACCGGGAGTTCCACTCGATCCTGTTCGCCCCGTGCCCGAACCCGCGGATGTCCGAGCTCGTCACCGCCGAGTGGGCGCGCCTGGGCAACCTGCGCGACTCGACGTTCAGCTTCGTCCCGCACCGGGCCCAGGAGTCCGCGCGCGAGCACGAGAACATCCTGCGGCTGATCGAGACCGGGGCTCCCCCGGTGCAGATCGAGCGGGCCAGCCGGCAGCACCG
Organism: Kocuria turfanensis; assembly: GCF_001580365.1. Lineage (NCBI taxonomy): Bacteria > Bacillati > Actinomycetota > Actinomycetes > Micrococcales > Micrococcaceae > Kocuria > Kocuria turfanensis. Next base: position 2,002,789 of record NZ_CP014480.1, read on the forward strand.
GATGGCCACCCTCGAGGCATACCTGGCCCACAAGTACTCAGACGACGCGGGATCGGCCCGCACACCGACCGGAGGCACCCCATGACCGACACCACCACCACCGACCCGACGGCGGCGACCGAGCGGCACCTGCCCGCCGACCTGCCCGAGCGCATCCAGCACTACATCGACGGCCGGTTCGTCGACTCCGCCGACGGCGACACCTTCGAGGTGCTCGACCCGGTCTCGAACGAGACCTACCTCCGCGCCGCGGCCGGCAAGAAGGCCGACGTCGACCGTGCCGTGGCGGCGGCCCGGCGCGCCTTCGCCGAGGGGCCCTGGTCGCGGATGCTGCCGCGGGAGCGGTCCCGGATCCTGCACCGCATCGCCGACATCGTGGAGTCCCGCGACGCCCGGCTGGCCGAGCTCGAGAGCTTCGACTCCGGCCTGCCGATCACCCAGGCGCTGGGCCAGGCCCGCCGCGCGGCCGAGAACTTCCGGTTCTTCGCGGACCTGATCGTCGCCCAGGCCGACGACACCTACAAGGTCCCCGGCCGCCAGATCAACTACGTCAACCGCAAGCCGATCGGCGTCGCCGGGCTCATCACGCCGTGGAACACGCCCTTCATGCTCGAGTCCTGGAAGCTCGGCCCGGCCCTGGCCACCGGCAACACGGTCGTGCTCAAGCCGGCCGAGTTCACGCCGCTGTCGGCGTCCCTGTGGGCGGGCATCTTCGAGGAGGCCGGCCTGCCCCAGGGGGTGTTCAACCTGGTCAACGGGCTGGGCGAGGACGCCGGCGACGCGCTGGTCAAGCACCCGGACGTGCCGCTGATCTCCTTCACCGGGGAGAGCAGCACCGGCCGGCTGATCTTCGCCAACGCGGCGCCGCACCTCAAGGGCCTGTCGATGGAGCTCGGCGGCAAGTCCCCCGCGGTCGTGTTCGCCGACGCCGACCTCGACGCCGCGGTCGACGCGACCATCTTCGGCGTCTTCTCCCTCAACGGCGAGCGCTGCACCGCCGGCAGCCGCATCCTCGTCCAGCGCGAGGTGTACGACGAGTTCGTCGAGCGCTACGCCGCCCAGGCCGAGCGCGTCGTCGTCGGCCCTCCGCACGACCCGCGGACCGAGGTCGGGGCGCTCGTGCACCCCGAGCACTACGACAAGGTCATGAGCTACATCGAGATCGGCCGGACCGAGGGGCGCCTGGTCGCCGGCGGCGGACGACCCGAGGGCTTCCCGACCGGCAACTACGTCGCCCCGACCGTCTTCGCCGACGTCGCCCCCGAGGCCCGCATCTTCCAGGAGGAGATCTTCGGGCCCGTCGTGGCGATCACCCCGTTCGACACGGACGAGGAGGCACTGCGCCTGGCCAACGGCGTGCGCTACGGCCTGGCCGCCTACGTGTGGACGAACGACCTCAGGCGCGCGCACAACTTCTCGCAGAACATCGAGGCCGGCATGGTCTGGCTCAACAGCAACAACGTGCGGGACCTGCGCACCCCCTTCGGCGGCGTCAAGGCCTCCGGCCTCGGCCACGAGGGCGGCTACCGCTCGATCGACTTCTACACCGACCAGCAGGCCGTGCACATCACCCTGGGCGAGGTGCACAACCCCACCTTTGGCAAGGCCGACCTCGACGCCGGGGCGGACGTGGACGACCCCGACCTGCGCTGAGCGCACCCCACCCACTCGAGAAGCAAGGACGCTGACGTGACGACACCCATCACCCCGAACGCCCCCGAGCCGGTCGTGACCGGCGAGGACCCCGTCCGCCGCCCGGACAACGCCATCCCCACCCCTGCGGCCCCGCGGCCGGACGTGCTGCGCTGCGCCTACATGGAGCTGGTGGTCACCGACCTGCAGGCCTCCCGCAACTTCTACGTCGACGTGCTCGACCTCGTCGTGACCGAGGAGGACGAGGAGACCGTCTACCTGCGCAGCTTCGAGGAGTTCATCCACCACAACCTCGTGCTGCGCAAGGGCCCGGTCGCGGCGGTCGCGGCGTTCTCCTACCGCGTGCGCAGCCCGGAGGACCTGGACAAGGCCGTCGCCTTCTACGAGGAGCTCGGCTGCCGGGTCGAACGGCGCGCGGAGGGCTTCACCCGGGGCGTCGGCGACTCGGTGCGCGTGGAGGACCCGCTGGGCTTCCCGTACGAGTTCTTCCACGACGTCGAGCACGTCGAGCGCCTCGCTTGGCGCTACGACCTCTACACGCCCGGGGCGCTCGTGCGCCTGGACCACTTCAACCAGGTCACCCCCGACGTGCCCCGGGCCGTGGCGTACATGGAGGACCTCGGCTTCCGGGTGACCGAGGACATCCAGGACGAGGAGGGCACCACCTACGCCGCGTGGATGCGGCGCAAGTCCACCGTTCACGACACCGCGATGACGGGCGGCGACGGGCCGCGCATGCACCACGTCGCCTTCGCCACCCACGAGAAGCACAACATCATCGCGATCTGCGACAAGCTCGGCGCGCTGCGCCTGTCGGACCGCATCGAGCGCGGCCCCGGTCGGCACGGGGTCTCCAACGCCTTCTACCTGTACCTGCGCGACCCGGACGGCCACCGCGTGGAGATCTACACGCAGGACTACTACACCGGGGACCCGGACAACCCGGTGGTCACCTGGGACGTGCACGACAACCAGCGCCGCGACTGGTGGGGCACCCCGGTCGTGCCCTCCTGGTACACCGAGGCCTCCCTCGTGCTCGACCTGGACGGCAACCCGCAGCCGGTCGTCGAGCGCAGCGACTCCAGCGAGATGGCGGTGACCATCGGGGCGGACGGGTTCTCCTACACCCGCAAGGGCGACGAGCCCGACGAGCTGCCCAGCTGGAAGCAGGGCGAGTACAAGCTGGGACACCAGCTGTGACGGCTCCCGGGATGTGCACGCCCCTGTCCGGAGGTTCCCGTGCTGCCGCCTGAGACCATCACCGCGATCGCCGACGAGCTCGCCGCCGCCGAGCGCAACCGCACGACCGTCCCGCTGCTCACCGCCCGGTACCCCGACATGGTCGTCGAGGACTCCTACGCCGTGCAGAACGAGTGGCGCCGGCGGGCCATCGCGGCCGGGCGGCGGCCCGTGGGCCGCAAGATCGGGCTGACCTCGAAGGTGATGCAGGCCGCCACCGGGATCGACGAACCCGACTACGGGGCGATCTTCGCGGACATGGTGTTCGAGAACGGATCCGTGATCGAGCACGCCCGGTTCTCCAACGTGCGCATCGAGGTCGAGCTCGCGTTCGTGCTCGCCGCGCCGCTGGAGGGCCCGGACACCACGGTCTTCGACGTGCTGCGGGCCACGGAGTACGTGGTGCCGGCGCTGGAGATCCTCTCCTCCCGGCTCGAGCTCCAGGGCCGCACCATCGTGGACACGATCAGTGACAACGCCGCCATGGGCGGGATGGTCTACGGCGGCAACCCGGTCAAGCCGGGTGACGTGGACCTCCGGTGGATCTCGGCGCTGCTGTACCGGCAGGAGACGATCGAGGAGTCCGGCGTCGCCGCGGCCGTGCTCAATCACCCCGCCATGGGGGTGGCGTGGCTGGCGAACAAGCTCGCCCAGCACGGCGACCGGCTCGAGGCCGGGGAGATCGTGCTCGCCGGCTCCTTCACCCGCCCCATGTGGGTGCACCCGGGCGACACCGTGCTCGCCGACTTCAAGGAGCTGGGGACGATCTCATGCCGCTTCGTCTGAGCCCGACGTTCCGCGACGCGCTGGCGGTCCGGGGGGAAGCAGGCGCGGCGTCCCGGCCGCTGGCGGGGATGTGGGTGTGCTCGGGCAGTGCGCTGGTCGCCGAGATCTGCGCGGGCTCGGGCCTGGACTGGGTGCTCATCGACATGGAGCACTCCCCCAACGGCCTCGAGTCCGTGCTCGCGCAGCTGCAGGCGGTGGCTCCCTATCCGGTCACCCCGGTGGTGCGCGTGCCGATCAACGACGGCGTGACCATCAAGCAGGTCCTCGACCTCGGCGCGCAGAACCTGCTGGTGCCGATGGTCTCCTCCGCCGAGGAGGCCCGGGCCGCGGTCGAGGCGGTGCGCTATCCCCCGCGCGGCCGCCGCGGCGTCGGCTCTGCGCTGGCCCGCTCCGCGCGGTGGAACCGGGTGGACGACTACCTGCGGGAGGCCGACGCGCACGTGTCCCTGTTCGTGCAGATCGAGACCGCCCAGGGCGTGGACGCCGCCGCCGAGATCGCCGCGGTGGACGGGATCGACGGGGTGTTCGTCGGGCCCTCGGACCTCAGCGCGTCCATGGGGCTGCTCGGGCAGCAGAGCCACCCGGACGTCGTCGCCGCCGTCCACCGCGCCTTCGAGGCCGTCCGCTCGGCGGGCAAGCCGGTGGGCGTCAACGCCTTCGACCCGGCCGTGGCGCGGTCCTACCTGGAGGCCGGGGCCTCCTTCGTCCTGGTGGGCGCGGACGTGGCGCTGCTCGCCCGCGGCTCCGAGGCGCTCGCGGACGCCTTCGTGCCCACGACCGGCGAGGGCGAGCGCGCGAGCTACTGACGGCCGCGTCCCGCCTGCGGCGTGGCCCGGAGCCCCGGTGACCGGCCCCCGGCCCGGTGTCAGCTCGTGTGCGCCGGTCGTCCCGCACCATGGTGCGGGACGACCGGCGGGCACGTGCGGCGCGTCCGGGGAGCGGGGTCAGCCGTTCGCGGGCGCGGTGCCTGCCGGCCCGCCGGGGCATCGCCGCAGGGGCGCCTCACCTCGTGTGCGGGCAGGCGGGCTCGCTCGTGTAGGTGAGGACCACCTCGTCGTCCTCCGGGCGCTCCCGGAAGGAGCGGTGGGTGACGGTGGCCAGCACCGCGGTGATGACCGCCTCGTCGTCCTCGGGACGTTCCCGCTCGGGACGCCTGAGGTCCCCGGCCGGCGAGACGTCGGGCCGGGTGCGGCCCGTGGTCCGGGTCCGGAACGCTCGAACGGTGCCGTCGACCTCCTGCGGGGCCGGCGGCGCGGGCGGGGTGGATGCGGAGTGGATGCTGGGTGCTGTGGTCATGGTGCTTCCCTACGTCGTTGTAGTGGTGTGCTCGGCCGCTGCGCGCCCACACGGGGCACGAGAAGTCCGGTGGAGTGCTCGACTCCCCGGCCCCCTGCTCCGTGGCCCTGCCTGTGGCATCACGGTGGCCCGGGTGGATCCGGGCGTGCCGCTCGACGCCGCGAACACCGAGAGGAGCGGACGGCGCACTGGTGGGGTCTCCACGCTCGCCCGCAGATGAAGCCGACCCTAGTGAACCGGAGCACGGGCCGGAACGATTGGGTCGAATATGTCGCGGCGGTGCCGGGATCGGTCACGGCCCCGGGAGGGGGCGGCCCTCTCCCCGAGCCGCCGGGCGGAAGGTTGGGCGAACCGGGCGAGCGTGGCCCGGCGGCGCCGGTCAGCCCGTGCGGCTCAGGCACCACGCCCGGTCGAAGCGGCGGGCCTCGAGGTCAGTGCTGCGCATCCGGACCTCGCGGCTGCCGGCGTCGACACGCGCGCCTGATCGTCCCGGCGGGTATCTGCCGTGGGCTCGTGGCCGACAGCCGGACATCTGCCCAGCGGAAGGGTGCCGCAGCAGGGTCAGATGTCCGCTGGTGGCGCGGCCGTCCCACTGCTCTTCCCATCGCACGGCACGGCGGAAAAGAATCTGGTCATGGACCTTCCCCGCATCTTCACCGTTCGTGAGAGCACCCACCGGATCCACAACCCGCTGACCGCGGGCAAGCTCGCCGCTCTGGGCGAATCGCTCCATCTCGCCCCCGGAACCCGGGTGCTCGACCTGGCCAGCGGCTCGGGCGAGATGCTGTGCACCTGGGCGCGCGACCTGGGCTTCACCGGCACCGGGGTGGACCTCAGCACGGTCTTCACCGAGCAGGCCCAGGCCCGAGCCACCGAGCTCGGCGTCGCCGACCGGGTCGAATTCATCCACGGTGACGCCGTCGGCTATGTCGCGGACCGGCCGGTCGACCTGGCTGCCTGTGTCGGTGCCACATGGATCGGCAACGGCGTCGCCGGAACCGCCGAGCTGCTCGAGCGCAGCCTCCGCCCCGGGGGACTGATGCTGATCGGCGAGCCCTACTGGCGGCGGACCCCGCCGGACGAGGACACCGCCCAGGCATGCCACGCCACCGGCATCGCCGATTTCCGGCTCCTGCCGGACCTGATCGCCCACTTCCAGGAGCTCGGACACGACGTCGTGGAGATGATGCTGGCCGACCAGGACAGCTGGGACCGCTACGCCGCGGCCCAGTGGCTCAACCTGCGCCGCTGGCTCGACCAGAACCCGGACGACGAACTGGCCACCCAGGTACGGGAAGAACTCACCACCGAGCCCGCTCGCTACGCGCGCTCCACGCGGGAGTATCTCGGCTGGGGAGTCTTCGCCCTCATGAGACGCTGATCTTTCGGGGCTGCTGCATGCGCAGTCGACACCTCGGTCGGCCTGGTGACCGCGATCGGGCCATGTGCGGAGCTCGGAGGGCCTCCGGGGCTCTGCGCACGATCGGTGGCGACCCCCTCCTCACCTGGGTCATGGTGATCCTCCAGGGCCGGCCCGCGGTGCTCGCTCAGGTCGTCGCGCAGTGGCGGGGACGTGCCGCAGGATCGCTGCGAGCACCGCGACCGCGGCGAGGGCCAGGATCACGAAGCCGATCATCGGTCCGATGATCTCGGGCAGGGTGAAGGTCACCCCGGCGCGCAGCTGCAGGATGGTCTGGGCGATGATCAGCGGTGCCAGCAGGATCTCCAGCAGCAGCAGCGACACCGCGATGAGGTATCCCCGCGGATCCCGGCGCAGGATCAGCACCCCGGCCCAGACCGTGGCCGGGGTGATCACCGCCAGATCCAGGGCTTCGGTGAACTCGGTCGAGTACGGGCCCAGCCCCTCCGGGGCCGCCCCGGTGACCGCGGCCGTGACCAGGGGGGTGCCCCAGACCACCAGCAGCACCACGGCGCTGGCGAACATCAGCGCCGCCGGTCCCCGCCGGGGTGTGCCGGGCGGGAACAGCCGGGCCGGGCCCTGCCGGAAGAGGGCCGCGAAGACCAGGACGAAGGCATACAGGGACGAGGAGAAGAGCACCACGTAGAGCAGGAACAGCCCGTTGTAGGCGATCGCCCCCAGCGCGTACCCGGCATAGATGTAGAGGAAGTACCCCAGGCCGCCCAGCAGCACCAGTCCGGCCCGGGTGCCGCCGCGCCACCACCCGACGGTGGCACCCACCAGCAGAGGGATCCCGATGACCAGGGTCACCAGGTCCGTGGCCCGGCTGCCGGCTGCGGTGAAGACGGTGTCATAGCGGTAGAGCCCGCGCCCGGCGATCTGCACCGTCTGCCCGCGGACGGTGTCGGCCCAGAACGGACCCGGTCCGTCCTGCAGCACCAGGCCCATGACGGCGGCGACTCCCGCCAGCACCGCGATCAGAGCGCACCACCACAGCACCGGGCGCCGTGGGCCTTCCGGGACCTGACGCTCGTCCTGCGGGAGGCGGTGCTCGGGATGCGTGCGCATCGCCCTCAAGCGCTCCCGGGGACCGACCGGGCGTCGAGCTCCTGGGCGATCTGCCCGGCCCAGGCCTCGATCGCCGGCCAGTCCCGGTAGTCCCCGAAGTGGCCCCCGACCGCCCGGAACGCCACGCCCACCCAGCGGGGCAGCTGCTCGGGCCGGCACACGCCCGAGAACACCCGGTGGCCGCGCGGGTGCACGTCCTCGCGCAGGGCCGCCGCGATCCGCTGGTCCTGGGCGGTGCGCGCCATCCGGCGCAGCGGGCGGGGCAGCCCATCGGACATGCCCACGCTGAACAACCACACCGGCCGTTGCGACAACACCGCGGTGTGGCGGTGGACGAAGTCGGCGGCCTCCGGCATCCAGGACTGGTTGTGGACCGCGCTGCCCAGCACCACCGCGTCGTAGCCGGTGAGATCCCCGACCTCCCCCACCGGGGCCAGCTCCACCGTGGCCCCTGCGTGCTCCAGCGTGGTGGCGACCCGCCGGGCGACCTCGGCGGTGGACCCCTGCCAGCTCGCATACCCGACCAGAATTCGCATTCGACACCTCCCCCTCGATGTCCTCAGCCTAGAAAGAGAGCAACCGACCAGGAAGCACGTGACGCCCCACGCGCCCACGTGACGGCCCGACTGCCGCTCCGGCTTCGGCATCGCGACACCGCGTGGAGGAGATGGCCAGGCACGAGGAGACCTCGCCGTCCACCTGCACAGGCCGGCGGTCCTGCGCTCAGTGCTCGTTCCATCATGCGGAGAGCTTCCGGTGGCAGGTCCCCGCATCACGGAACGATGCCTCGGCCCGGGACTCAGGAGCCGTGGGCGCATCCCGGTGGTACGGCCCGTGCGGTCCGGATCCACCGGCGCCTCACGACCTGGCTTCCCGTGCGGTGCCCTCGTCGGCCTCCTCGTCCGGGGGCGTGTACGGGCGCAGGCCGAACCCGGTGAGGAACACCGCCCCGACGGAGACCGTCAGGACGATCCCCGTGATGGCCACCCCGACGACCGGCAGGAGAGCGATCAGCTGCAGTGCTGCGACGAGCAGTCCTGTGCCCAGCGCTGCGGCCGCCGGTGTCGACCAGGTCCGTTCGAGGCGTCCGAGAACGCGGGTCCCCAGTCCGCGCCCGAGCGCGAGCAGCCCGTACACCGCGCTCGCCCCGAGTCCGAGCAGCACGATCCCGGCGACGGGGATCAGGACCACGGTGAAGATCATCGACGCCACCAGGGGAAGGGCCGTGATCAGCGCCAGAGCACCCAGCGCCGCGCTGACCAGCGGGAAGCCCGTGGCCGCGCCCGCGGTGCGGTGCATCGAGCGGGGGGCCAGGCGCGCGGCCAGACAGGCGAGGCCTGCCATGGCGGCCACCCGGAGCAGGAACCACCACGCTCGTTCGGCGAGCGCACGGGGTTCCCCGCTGCGCTGGAGGGCCGCCGCCGGGTTGGCCTCCTCGGTGACGCGCCCCCGCACCACCGCCCGGGATCCCGGGTGAGCGATCCGCCGGCCACCACGATGTCACCGGTGATCTCTCCCGTGCCGGTCAGTGCCGCTGTCCCGCCGAGGACCGTCAGGTCCCCGGCGATCCGTCCGCCGATCCGGGCGCCACCGTCGAGGACGGTGACGGAGCCCCGGTGCTCGGCGCCGTCCTCCAGGACCACCGTCCCCCCGGCCACGACCGTGTCGCCGATGAGGATGTCACCGTCCTCGACGACGTGGTGCCGCTGGGTGATCAGGGTCGCGGAGTACCGGCCGGTCTCCGCCGGGGTGCTGCACCCCGTGAGGAGCAGGCCGGTCAGGAGCAGACCTGTCAGCACCAGAACCATCAGTATCGAGCGCCGGCGGCGCGCCGGGACCTGGATCATGCGGGCTCCTCCTGCACCTGTCCTCGGTCCGGAAGGAGGAACAGCAGGACGGTCACGGTGAACAGGAGCAGGCTGATCGCGGCCACAGCCCGCAGGTGCTGGGCGAACGGGAGTTCCACGGACGTCCACCAGATCGACAGCGAGGTGCTCAGGAACGTCGCCAGCCAGCCGGAGACCCCGACCCCGACGGCGGTGTTGCGCGCGATCGTGGCCGGGGTGGAGAAGTCGGCCCAGAGGGTGAAATTCAGCACCGTGTAGATGCTCACCGCGACCGCGTACAGCAGCGGCATCCCCAGCGTGGCCGGCAGCTCGGGGGTGGTCAGGGCGTGGAGCACGTAGCTGAGCTGGACCAGGGCGAAGAGCGCGAAGATCCAGCCCAGCAGCACCCGCTGCCCCAGGGCCGGGTAGAGGATCCCGGCGAGCACGGCCGCGACCACGTGGGCGCCCCCGATCGCCCACAGCGTGCCGGGGTCGTCCGAGTGCCAGGCGGAGCCGATGTAGACGGGGGTGTCGACGATGCGCAGGAACCCCAGACTGTCGATGAAGTAGACCCCGAACATGAGCAGAAGGGCCAGCGTGAACGCCCGCCCTGGCCACCGGCGGGACCGCCCGCGGCGGCGCACGAAACGGCCCGTCCCGTACCGCGGCAGGTGATGCTGACGGGCCAGAGCGGCCGTCAGCGGTGACGGGACGAAGGCCAGGACCACCAGGGCCACGGCGCTGGGGGCCATCAGCCACAGCAGCTGGGCGGCGAACTGCTCGATCCGCCAGTCCGAGGAGAACACCGCCGCCGGCAGGAACGCCGCCGAGGTCGCCGCCGCCGCGACGGTTCCCCGGTGCCGGGTGGGCACCAGGTCGCAGGTGAGCCCGAACAGGCTCGGCACCCCGAGACCCAACCCGGCCGAGGCGACCACGATCCAGGCGAGCAGCTCCGCCTCGTTGCGCAGCTGCGGCGCCACGGCGGTGAGGGCGGTCTGCAGGGCCACCACTACCGCCAGCAGCCGCAGCTTGACGTGGAAGTCCTCGCTCCACTGCCGGTGGTGCATCACCAGTCCCGCACCCAGCGCCACGCACAGGGTCAGACCGGCCAGCAGGGCCATCGCCCGGGCGATCCGCTCCGGCGGCAACCCGAGCACCCGCTCCCCCAGGTCGACCAGGCCCAGTTGCACGAAGGTGAGGTTGTAGAAATACCCGGCCGACGCCGCGGCCACGAACAGGCCCAGGCCGCACCAGGGAACCCACACGGTGACCGGGACACGGGCTCTCATCACTCCCCCAGCACCGGCGCGGGGCCGGACGCACCGGAATCCCGGTCCGGCCGGCCCCGCGCCCGGCGGACGAGCCCGAGGACCGCCGCGGCGGCCAGCACCAGTGTCACCGCCGTCTCGACGCCCCGTGCCGGGGAGACCGAGACCAGTTCCCCGGGCGCGTTCGCCAGGGCGTGGAGCACCACGACGGCGAGAATGCTGCGCCCGGTGATGAAGTAGACCGCCGCGTACACGAACGACAAGGCCAGAAGGTTCAGCAGGAACAACCAGAAGTCAGTCGACCCCGCACCCAGGCCGTGCTGGTAGGAACCCGGGAGGAAGAACAACGGCAGGTGCCACAGCGCCCAGGCGGCGCCCACGATGCCGGCGGCCGGCACCGCGCCGTGCCGGGCGCTCAGCGCGTCCACGGCGTACCCGCGCCATCCCGGCTCCTCGAGCACCCCGGCGACCACGGCAGTGGCCAGCACGAGCGGGGCCCCGTACCCGAGTCCCGCGCCGTCGCCACCCGTCACGGCCCGCCCGACGACGGAGGGCAGCAGCGCGACCACCACGACGAGAACCCACCAGCGCGGCCGGAGCAGCCGGACGCCGACCAGACGGCGCCAGAAGTCGACCTCGTCCTCCCGCCGACCGGCGACCCGCAACAGCAGCACCGCCGACAGCAGCGGTCCGGTCCCGCCCACGGCGAACAGCACGAAGGGCAGCGGATCGCGCCAGCTCCCACCGGACCACACCGCCGCCCACCAGAACGCCCACGACCAGCCGAACGTCACGGCCAGGAACCACCACGGGCGAAAAGAGGTGCCGTGGGACATCCGCGTCCTGCCCGGAACCGGTCGCGACGCCATGCCTCACCCCGTCCCTGGCTGTGTCCCCATCAGTGCTCACGGCCAGACTAACCACCCGCGCCCCTGCCGCGAGGGCGGTGGCCACGTCCATCAGCTTGCCGGCGAAGACCCAGCCGAGCGCCGCGAGGAAGCGCAGCGGCAACCACCGCATCACGTCCCGCAGGCGTCCCGGGTGGATCTCGAGATCATCGACGGTGACCGTTCGCATCTCCACGCGCCCCCGGCCCGGAGTCGGGCCAGGCTCCGGGCTGTCCCTGGGCACCAGGACGTCGGGAAACCCGAACCGGTCGAACGCAACGGTCAACATCGTCACAGGCTCTCTTCCCCGCCGGCATCACGGGGTTCGCTCTGGCACGGCCCCGAACCGCTGGACGCGGCGCGGGCGTGCCGGTCACGCGGGGACGTAGTCGAACGTGTCGGGGTCCGGGCCCGTGCGGTGGTCCTTGTTCAGCGCCGTGATCGCCTGGATGTCTGCGTCGGTCAGCTCGAAGTCGAAGAGCTGGAAGTTCTCCTCGACACGCGAGCGGGTGACGGACTTGGGGAACACGATGTCGTGGCGCTGGATGTGCCAGCGCAGCGTGACCTGCGCGGTCGTCTTGCCGAGGCGCTCGGCGATCGCGGCGATCGCGGGGTCGTCGAGAACCGCTCCCTGGGCGATGGGGGACCAGGCCTCGGTCGCGATGCCCTGCTCCGCGTTGTAGGCGCGCACCGTCTCGTTGGTCAGGTACGGGTGCACCTCGATCTGGTTCACAGCGGGCTTGACGCCGGTCTCGGCGATGATGCGCTGAAGGTGGGGCACCTGGAAGTTGGAGACGCCGATCGCGCGGGTCAGGCCGGCGTCCCGGATCTCGATCATGGCCTTCCACGTCTCGAGGTAGTCGACGTCGATCGTGGGCAGCGGCCAGTGGATGAGGAAAAGGTCCATCGGGCCGCCGAGCCGCTCGACGCTCTTCTCGGCCTCGCGCAGCGCGTCGTCACGACGGTGGAAGCTGTTGTTGAGCTTGCTCGTGACGAACAGCTCGTCGCGGTTCAGACCGGAGGCCTCGAGCGCGTCGCCGACGCCCTGCTCGTTGCCGTACATCTGCGCCGTGTCCACGTGGCGGTATCCGACCTCGAGGGCCATCGTCACGGCCTCCTCGGTCGTCTCCGGCGGAACCTGGTACACGCCGAAGCCCAGCTGCGGGATGCTGACACCATCGGCGATCCGGATCTCAGGAACGGACGTCATCGTGGTTCTCCTTCGTCTGTGGTCGGCCCCGGGAACCCGCAGCCACGAACCACAACCGTCCTCCACCAGCGGCGTATTTCGCTGGTTCCATAGAAGATCACTATTGAACGGTGGACCGCAGGTGATGAACATCCGACCTAGCATGTCCGGCATGACGACTTTCGCGATCATCGGAGCAGGACGAAACCTCGGTGAGGCAGTCGCTCGACGCTTCGGCAGGGAGGGCTACAGCCTGGCCCTCATCGCCCGGAACCAGGACCGGGTCGACCAGCTGGCCGCTGACCTGGTCGCTGACGGCTTCACCGCGAAGGGGTACGCGGCGAACGTGCGCGACACCGACAGCCTCGTCGCGGCCCTGGACCAGGCGACCCAGGATCTCGGTCTCATCGAGGTGCTGTCGTACAACCCGCTGCCGCAGAAGGAGTTCCTGCGACCGCTCCTGGAGTCGACGGTCGGGGATGTCAGGGCCGCTGTCGAGTTCTCGGTCTACGGCCCCGTCGCCGCCGTGCACCAGGTGCTGCAGGGCATGCGCGTGCTGAAGAAGGGCTCGCTTCTCTTCGTCAACGGCGGAAGTGCGGTGCAGCCGGTGCAGCACTTCGCGGGCACCTCGATCGGCTTCGCCGGTGAGACCGCCTATGTCGAAATGCTGGACCAGGCGCTGAAGGACGAGCCGATCTACGTCGGCCAGCTCATCATCCCCGGTGCGATCGTTCCGGGCGACGAGCAGAAGGATCCGCAGGTGCTCGCGGAGAAGCTGTGGCAGATGCACTCCCAGCGCAGCCGGCTGCGGATGTTCGCCACCGAGCTGGAGACTCAGCCGTACTGATCCAGCCCGGCTAACGTTGCGCGTATGGATGTTCGTCAGCTGGAGTTCTTCATCGCCGTCGCCGAGGAAGGCAGCTTCACACGTGCGGCCGAGCGCTCGTTCGTCTCACAGCCCGGGCTGTCGGCGTCGATCCGCTCGCTCGAGCGCGAGCTCGGGACTCAGCTGTTCACGCGCGGCCGCCACGGCGCGTCCCTGACGAGTCCGGGCGCGGTGTTCCGGCCGGGGGTCGAGCGGATCCTCGACCAGGTGCGCGACGCCCAGCGCGCCGTCCTCGGCGACGAGCCCGGGCGCGCTGAACTGCGCATCGGCGCCGAGCAGTGCCTCGGCGGTGCCGTCGACATCGTCGACCTCCTGACGTCGTTCGCCAGCGAGCACCCCACTGCCGACCTCGAGTTCGTCCAGGACGTGAGCTCACGCCTCGCGCCGATGCTCGACGAAGGGCGCCTCGACGTCGCTCTCATCGCCGCACCAGCGGCATCCGCCCCCATGAACAACAGCTTGTTGCTGCGCCGAGAGCCGTTCGTCGCACTCTCGCACGACGACGTGCCGTGCACGTCACTCGCGGACCTGCAGGATGTCCGCACCGTCGACTTCGGTGGCACCTGGGAGGCAAGGCGCATACTCGACGCAGCGCTGGCCACCGCCGGCGTGACACGTCGCACGATCGTCGAGGCCAACGACGTGCACATGCTCGTAGACCTCGTCACACGCGGCTTCGGGATCGCGATGGTGCCTGAGTCGATCGCCGCGAAGCAGGCAGCCCAGCACCTCGTGCACACGCCACTGTCCGACGCGCCGGAGTGGGAGGTCCACCTCGCCACCTGTGCCGACCCGTCGCCATCCGCGAAGGCGTTCACGAGCATGTTCGTTCCGCAGGCGGAGATCGTCTGTCTCCGTGGAGATCTCGCTGTGCATCTGTAGTCGCCACTGCATCTGGGGCGCTGCCGCGGCCGCTCCACAAGGGTCGAGACGATGGCGATACATGCCCCGAACCCGGTGGTGAAGAGCACCGACGCGGGGTGCTTCTGTCTGATGTCTCCTCGTTGATTCACGCCGCGATCCGAAGTCCACAACGCGCGGCGGCCTCCGCATCGCCAATCTCGCCGGCATGGGTGCTCACTTCCCTCGCCGGCGCCGCATCGTCTGCCGTGGCGCGTGCCCACCCACAACACCACCCCCACCGCTCAGTGTTGCAAGCACCGCAAGAACCCACCGTTGAATCCGCACGGCGCCCGAGGGTCAGTATTCAGACGGCATCGACAAAGACCATCTGCTCGGGCGGCGAAGTTCACCAGCGTGGTCACCGGCGCCGCCGACACCCTGAGCAAGCGACCGCAGCGCACGGCCAGCGGATGGAAGAGAACAGGCCTTGCCTGCGGTCCTCACCGCCGGTCGAGCACGGGACGGCCCGTGCTCCGGGGAGGGCCGTGGGCCTGCCGATCGATCAGAGGTCGACGGCGGCGGCGATCCGGGCGGCCAGCACCTCGGTCGTTGCGGTAGCGTCCACCACGCTCCAGCCCTTCGCCCGGGCGAGCTCCAGGTAGGCGGTGCGGGCGGTCCGCAGGTAGTCCAGCGACTCGTGGTCTTCGCCGCGGCGCAGGATCCGTTGCTGGGCGATCGGGGCCGGGATGTCGAGAACGACCACCGCGTAGGGGCGGATCGACCGGGCCGCCAACCACGGCAGCACCCGGCCCGGCGGCAGGCCCCGGCCCTGGCGCAGCACCAGCTGGCACACCAGGTGACGGTCGAGGATCACCAGACCCGCCCGGCGGTAGGCCCGCACCCGGGACACCGCGACGTTGACGGTGCGCACTCCGGTCTCGACCCGGTCCGCCCACCGCACGGGCAGCTCCAGCTGGCAGCGTGCCGAGACGCGGGCCAACCAGCGGCGACCGGAGCGGTTGCGCAACACGATCGCCGGTCGTCCCGACTCCCGTGCCGCCGCCGCCAGCGCTTCGGCCGTGGTCGTCTTCCCGGCCCCGTCGATGCCCAGCAGCACCACGATCCTGCGGGGACGTCGAGAGCGGCACCCGTCGGGTCGCGCTCGGCGTCGATCTGCCTGCCAACGACGCACCCGGCCCACGTCCTCGATTCCTTCTGACACCACTGACCGCAGGATTCCATGCCTTCCACACCCCAGGCGAGCACCCGGCCGCGGCTCCTGGGCCCAGGGCTCGAGGCGAGTCCGCGCCACCGGTGCCGCGGCGGCGCAGAAGGATCGGTGGGGCCACCCGAGAACCGGGCCCGGAACGAGACATCGCCACCCGGCTCCAGCCGGGTGGCGATATCAGGTCGACGGCGGGGCGGTCAGCCCCGGGTCGGTGATCTCACGGGGAGATCAGGGCGTTCTCACGCAAGCACGGTGATGTTCGCGGCCTGGGGGCCCTTGGGGCCGTCCTGGGTCTCGAACTCCACGCGCTGGTTCTCCTCCAGGGAGCGGTACCCGCCGGAGTTGATCGCGGAGAAGTGCGCGAACACGTCCTTGGAGCCGTCCTCGGGGGTGATGAAGCCGAAGCCCTTGTCGGCGTTGAACCACTTCACGGTGCCAGTAGTCATGGGGAACCTGTCTTTCTGAAGAAACGGAGCGTCCCCGGCGATCGGGGTGCTCGGGCGTTGCGATGCCTGCCAAAACGTCTTCTCAGAAAAACCGCTGCGCCCGATGTCCGGGCGAACTGCTTGCAATGCGAAAAACGAAACTTCAACAACTGGGGTCTACTGTACGCGGGCCCGCCCGAATGCGCAGTGATGGGCGACACCTGCGGTCACGGCAGTCAACCGGAGCCGACGATGACACGCAGGGCACCAGTGGGTCGTCCTGGCACCCACCGCACGTCCTGCCTGCAACGCGGTCTGCGGAACACGGCCGATGCCGGCCTGGCGGCGGGAACCATCCCGACGGCTCCGCCTGAACAGCCGCTAACGGGCCATATGTAAAGCGCGTCGTCCCGCCTTTGCCCCGTCTTCACCCACGACTTCGCGCGGTTCTGCATTATCGGCCCCGGCGTGCCGGACGCCCACGTGGACACCCGTCCGGGCACTTGACTCCCACTAATCGCCAATCACAGGGCCGCCGCCTACCACCGCGTCCCCTGGAAGCCGCGGACGAAGGCCGTTTTCCGGCGCCTGGATCACGCCAATATCTACCTGCTCATTGCCGGCACTTACACCCCTTTGGCCGTCAACGCGCTGCCGTGGCCACAGAGCGTGATCCTACTGACCGTGGTGTGGGGTGGTGCCCTGATCGGTATCGGGTTCCGGATCTTCTGGCTACATGCCCCCCGGTGGCTCTACGTGGCCCTCTACATTGGGCTGGGTTGGGCGGCGCTGATGTACATCGGTGAGCTGTTCCAGGCCAACGCCACCGCTATGTTCTTAGTGCTGGTCGGTGGCCTGGTCTACACGATGGGGGCGGTGTTCTACGCGCTGAAGCGCCCCAACCCCTGGCCGGGGCGCTTTGGGTTCCACGAGATGTTCCACACCTGCACCGTCATCGCTTTCCTGTGCCATTGGAGCGCCAATCTGCTCGTAACCCTCCACCCCCTTACGCCTTAGAGGTTCCGCAGATAGGTCATGGTTGTCGGGCCGGTCGTGTGCCCCAGCGGTGATGGGTCCACCCCTCGCGGAGCAGCCTGCCGGTGATGATGATGGCGTTGGCCAGTCCGATGAAGGCCTCGATCACCCGGATGCGTTTCTCGGTGCAGACGGCCAGCTTCTTGAACCCTCGGTTGTGCCAGGAGTTGGTGCGTTCCACCACCCAGCGGGCGGTGTTCTGGATCGGTGCGGGGATGCCCTTGGTAGCGATCTCACCATTGCAGCCCAGCTCCTCGAGCAACGCACGGGTGGCCTTGGAGTCGTAGCCGGCGTCGAGGTGCACCGTTATCCGTTCGGGCAGCTCAAAGCCGAACCGGGACAGCGTTTCCATCGTGGGGCGCAGCAGAGGAGAGTCGTGGCGGTTGGCCGCAGCGACTACCACACCCAGGGGCAGGCCGGTGCCGTCGACGAGCACGGAGCGTTTGGTGCCCTGCTTCCCGCGGTCGACCGGGGATCTGCCGGCGGCCTCGCCGCCGCAGGGAGCTTGGGTGATGCACCCGTCCACGGCGAGGTCCTCCAGCTGCAACCCGATCATCTTGTCGTAGGCCTCGAGGCAGATCTGCTCCAGGGCGGTGAGAATCCCTGCTTCGCTCCACTCCTCGCGGCGGTTGCGGATGGTGGTGGCCGAACAGGTGGTGTCGGCGATCTTCTCATAGGCCGCCCCGAGCACCAGGACCTGCACCAGCTTGTCGAAGACGACGCGGTCCGGCAGCCGGGGTCGGTGACAGCCCAAAAGGTGGCCGTCGACCACCGGAGAGATCAGAGCGGAGAACTGGTCCCAGATGGGCTCAATGATGCACGATGGAACAGCAGGCACGAGTGCTCCTGACAGACGCGATGATTCTCAACAAATCCGTGTCTACCAGGCCTCGTGCCTGTCCTCATCTCGGCGTCCGACCACGCCTATCTGCGGAATCTCTAAGTACGGTTGGGAACCTGTTGTGCTCTCTGTCACACCCTGGGTCCTGGTGAGAGTATGCTCAACCTCTGTGAGCGAATGTGCGACACAGGGAGTCGGCCGTGCATGATGATGCGGAGCTTTACCGCGTGGCGGAGCTGTACTACGTGCAGGGAGCGACGATGGAGGCGGTGGCGGACCGGTTCGGCGTCTCCCGCTCGACGGTCTCGCGGATGCTGCAGGCGGCCCGGGAGCGGGGCATCGTGCGGATCAGCCTGTCGCCTCCCTTGGATTCGCGCAGTGAGCTCTCACGGACATTGCACGACGCTTTCGGCGTTACGGTGCACGTGGCCGGGACCTCCCCGTCTGCCTCCGACGCGAAGCGGTTGGAGGCCGCGGCCCGTTCCGCGGCGGTGCTGATCGGCGACTGGTTCGGGGACGAGATGACCTTGGGGGTGGCCTGGGGCACCACGACCTCGGCGGTAGCTGCCCACCTGCAGTCCAAGCGCACCCGGGACACAATGGTGGTGCAGATGAATGGCGCAGTGAGCGCCCGTTTGCCGCAGATGGGGCAGTCGCCCGGACTGTTTTCCCAGATGGCCACGGCGTTTGAGGCCTCCCTAATGCCGTTCCCCGCCCCGGCGTTCTTCGACAACGAGGAGACCCGCACCCTGATGTGGCAGGAGTCCTCGGTGCGCCGGGTGCTCGCGGTGCGCGACACCGCCGATTTAGCCGTTTTTAGCGTGGGCGCCTTCCGTGGCCCGGCGCTGTCCGAGGTCTACAGCGGCGGCTATCTCACCAAGGACGCCTTTCGGGAGTTCGCGACCCACCGGGTGGTCGGGGACGTGTGCACGGTCTTCCTGCGCGAGGACGGGACCTACGCCGACCTCGACCTCAACCGCCGCGCCTCCGGTCCTGCGCCGCACGAACTGCGGCGGATCCCGCGGCGGCTGTGTGTGGTCGCCGGCGACCACAAGGTCCCCGGCCTCGTCGGGGCGCTGCGGGCGGGCGTGGTTACCGACCTGGTCATCGACGATCGCACGGCTCGGACCCTGGTGCGCCACCTCGCCGGACGCTGAGGGCTGCACTCTTCCGGCGACGCCGTGCACGGTCCTGACCAGCAGGCACCCTGCCACCGGCTGTGCCGAACGAGCCCACAGGCCCGCGTTATGCCGCTCCTGCCGTATCGGCATCAGGGCGATGGCTTACCCGGTGTGGGAGCGGCGTGCACTTTTCGATCAGCCCGATGGTGCGGGACTGCACGTCCGTGCTGGCCGCCATGTCCGCGCCCAGGCGCCTCTAACATTCACCACAGACCGTGATTCGGGTCACTTTCCGTCAGGCTTCCCGGCAGCGTCGTCCTCCATGTTGTCCGTCGTGCTCGACGGGTGCGAGAGAAAGGTATGTTCATGTCAAAGGCGAGAAAGCCCAGTTTCCTAGCAACAATGGTCATGCTGTGTGTCCTAACCTTTTCTGCACCTGCCGCTCACGCGAGCACCGTCGACATCTCGCCCCCGGGCGCTAACGACTGGTCCTGCCAGCCCTCCGAGGACCATCCGTATCCCGTGGTCCTCGTGCCGGGAACTTTTGAAAGCATGGCCAAGAACTGGTCCACTTTGTCCCCGCGCCTCAAGAATCAGGGATATTGCGTCTTCGCACTCAATTACGGGGAGACCAACGGCCTCGACGCCACCGGCCCCGTCGCCGAGTCGGCTAAGGAGCTTGCGCCGTTCGTCGACGCAGTGCTCGCCGCGACAGGCGCCAAGAAGGTCGACTTGGTCGGTCACAGCCAAGGCGGGATGATGCCCCGCTACTACATGGGTTTCCTCAACGGCGCGAAGAACGTCAACCACCTGATCGGTATCGCCCCCTCCAACCACGGCACCCAAGGTCTGATCGTGCCGCCGCCGGATTTCATGCCCGCGACCGAGGACACCAGCAACCCCACCTGC